>CAZUPH010000001.1:0-67204 GCA_964621995.1 uncultured Rubrivivax sp.
GAGCAGCCGACCTCCTGGCCGCAGACCGGTGCCCGCGTTGCTGCGGATGGCCCGTGAAGGCAGCGCCGACTGCGCTTCGGCGACGGCACTTCGCACGGACACGCTCGAGGTGCTCGCTCATCCTCGCGGCGGCCGTGACCCCCATGAGCGCGGGCTGTGTCGACGAGTGGAGCGCGGCGGCGGATCACTGACGTGACCTGAACTTCGCATTGTCGAGAGCGGGGGCGCGCCATCCAGACCTCTTCACGCTCCAACGCATCGACACGCTGCTGCGCGAGCGCGGTGTCTCGCGTGCAGCGCTGCGCATGGACCTGCCCCGGTCGTCCATGGGCGAGGCGCGGGCCGAGGTGCCCTCCGGCCGGATCGGCGGCTCGGTCGTGACGACGCGGCTACGGCCGCCGAGCGGAACCAACGACGGCCACGCCGCGCCCGGAGCACGGCGGTGGGCACCGCGGTCGCGCGCAGGACCATGTCGCCACCAAGGGTGATGGCATGTTCCCGTCATTACGTTGATATCAACTATACTGTCACCATGAAACCTCCACGCCCCGTCGCACCGCAGGTGATCGCCTCCGAGTGCATCTGCCTCGGTCTGCAACGCGCCGCGCGTGCGCTCGCCCGCCGTTACGACGAGGCGCTCCGTCCGCTCGACCTGAACAACGGCCAGTTCGCTGTGCTCGCGAGCATCGCCGGCCTGCAGCCCGTGGGCATCCAGGCACTGGCGAACCAGCTCGCGATGGATCGGACGACGGTGACGGCCGCACTGAAGCCACTGGCCCGGCGCAGCCTGGTGACGATCGAAGTCCCGGCGCACGATCAGCGTGCGCGCGCGGTCAGCCTCTCGCCCCAGGGACATGCGCTGCTGCATCGCGCCACCGCGCTGTGGTCGCAGGCCCAGCGCGATGCTGCCCGGCGCCTGGGTCCCGGTGCCGGGGCCCAGGTGCTCGCGTCCCTGCACCGCCTGCTTTGACCCGGGCCGCGCCGATGCTGCCTGTCCACCGACCCCGGGCGCCTGCGTCGGCAGGCCCGAACCGCCACGGCCGAAGAAAGGAAGCGCCATGAAACGCAGCCCGTCGTCCCCTCCCGCTGCCGACCACGGCCCCCGCAGCCCGGCCTGGCTCTGGGCCATCGCCACCGCGTGGCTGCTCGCCGCGCTGTCAGCCGTGCAGACCGGGGCGCTCTCGGCGCTCGGCCGTCAGTTGATGCCGGGCTACGCCCTCCTCGTCGCACTGGGCATCGTGGTGCCGACGGTGGCCTACTTCGGCGTCGCGCGGCTGCGCCACGACATCGACGGCATCGGGCTGCACGGCCTCACGCTGATGCACGCCTGGCGCATCCCGGCAGCGTTGATGTTCTTCCACTACGGGCTCCAGGGTCAGCTGCCGGCGCTGTTCTGGATCCTCGCCGGCGTCGGCGACCTGCTGGCCGGCGCCTATGCCCTGACCGTCGTGGGACGCCGTCGTTCGGACGATCACTACCGGCGGATCCACCGGTTCGGCTTTGCCGACTTCATCGTGGCCGTCGGCACCGGATTGACCTTCACGCTGCTGGGCGACCCGCGGATGGAGCTGCTCACCACCTTGCCGATGGCGCTGATCCCGCTCTTCGGCGTCGGGCTGTCGGGCGCATCCCACATCGTCGCGCTGTACACGCTGCGTCGGCGGGCACGGTCCGTCTGACGCGCCGCGGCGGCGCCGCCGGCACAGGCACTGTGGCGGACCGGCTTCGTGACGGCACGCCGTCGCAGGCCGGCGCATGCTGATCCGGATGGCGCAGCCCGGCGCCGCAGTCCGCTGCCCGCGCACCGCCGCGAGCGCTGCGGACCCATGCCTGTCATGGCCCGTTCATCGTCGGCATTGACAGTCTGCCTTGGCAAGCCATGACGATCGCCCGCGCCGCGGGCACAACCCACGGGAGGACCCGATGACGAAGAAGACCTGGTGCCTGGCCGCGACCCTGTGCGCGCTGGCCTCCGCGGCGCACGCCGCCGACCTGCTGACGCAGTGGAACTTCAACTCCGCGATGCCCGACGCCAACACCTCCACCGGCACGCTGCAGCCGAGTGTCGGCGCCGGCGTCGCGACCCTGGTCGGCGGCATCGGCGGCAGCTTCGCCAGCGGCACCGTCAACGGCGGCTCCACCGACCCCGCGCCCGCTGACGACAGCGGGTGGCAGACCACGGCCTATGCCGCCCAGGGCACCGAGGATCGTGCACGCGGCGTGCAGTTCTCGGTCAGCACGCTGGGGTTCCGCGACATCGTCGTGAGCTGGGACCAGCGGCACAGCAACACCCCGTCGCGCTTCGTGCAATTCCAGTACTCGCTGGACGGCCTGCAGTTCACGGACCACGGCGGCCTCCTCGTCGGCGACGCCGGCGACACCTGGTTCAACCAGCGCAGCGTGGACCTGAGCATGCTTGCAGGGGTGGCGGACAACGCCAGCTTCGCCTTCCGCATCGTCGCCGCGTTCGCGCCCAGCAGCACCGGCTACCAGGCCAGCTCGTCCACGGCCAGCTACTCGCCGAACGGCACCTGGCGCTTCGACATGGTCAGCGTGCAGGCTTCGCCGATCCCGGAGCCGGGCTCGTGGGCCCTGCTGATCGCCGGCCTGAGCGCCGTGGGCTTCGTCGCCCGGCGGCGCAACTGAGCCACCGGCGCCCTGCCCGGCCGCCGATGGTTGCCGCCTGCCCGCGCTGCCGCAGGCGGCGCGCTTGCCTCGACGGCAGCGTGGGCGAGACCCCGCGCGACACCCGTGCGCCCCCCGTTGTGACGCCCCCTGCCAAGCCCTTCCGAGGAGCCTCCGATGATCCCCACCCCTGACCGCACGGGCCGCCGCGCAGGCCTGGCCATGGCCCTGGCGCTGACGGCATTCGGCGCACAAGCGCAGCTCATCGGCGCCATCCAGGGCCGCAGCCATGTCTCGCCGCTGGCTGGTGTCCAGCTGGGGGACGTGCTGGGCGTCGTCACCGCGGTCGACGCCAACGGCTTCTGGATGCAGGATGCCGGCGACGGCGACGCGCTGACTTCCGACGCGATCTACGTCTTCCGCGGCACCGCCGGCAGCAAGCCGGTGCCGGGCGATGCCGTCAGCGTGCGCGGCCGCGTGCAGGAGTTCCGCCCTGGCAACAATGCGAACAACCTGACGACGACGCAAATCAACGCCACCGCCAGCTTCGCCGGCGCGTGGAACCTGGTCTCGGCCAACAACCCGCTGCCGGCGCCCCGGGTCGTCGACCTCGGCTTCCTGCCGCCCGCGGCGATCGCGCCGGCGGTCGGCAACGTCGAGACGGCCGCCGGCTACACACTGCAGCCCGCGCGGTACAGCATGGACTTCTACGAGTCGCTGGAAGGCATGCGGGTGGCGCTGCCCACGGCGCAGGCGGTCGGCCCGACGAACCAGTTCGGCGAGATCCCGCTCGTCGCGCAGGCGCAGGTCGGCCGGCCCGACAGCGTGTGGACGCCGCGCGGCGGCGTGGCCCTCGCCCCGGGCAACTTCAACGGGCAGCGCCTGATGATCGACGACCGACTGCGCGCGACGCCCAGCGTCAACGTCGGCGCCCGTCTGAGCGAGGTCGTCGGCGTGCTGGACTACAGCTTCAGCAACTACAAGCTCTTCATCACCCAGGCGCCCAACGTGGTCGACGACACGCTGCAGCGGCAGGTCGCGGACATCGCGCCGGGCCGGCTGGGCCTCGCCAGCTACAACGCGCTCAACCTGGGCGTGGATGCCAGCGATGCGCGCATGCAGGGCATCGCGACCCAGATCCGCCACAACCTGGGCGCACCGCAACTGCTCGCGCTGCAGGAGGTCATGGACAACGACGGCACCGCCAACAGCGGCGTGGTGGCCTCCGACCTGACGCTGGGCCGGCTCGCCACTGCGCTGGGCGCGCAGACCGGGCGCACCTACGCTTGGGTGGCGGTCGACCCGGTCGACGGCGCCGACGGCGGCGTGCCGGGCGGCAACATCCGCAACGCCTACCTGTACGACACCGCGCGCATCAGCTTCTCGGGCGTCGTCGGCGGCGCACTGGATGCGGTGACCGCCAGCGCGTCGGCCGATGGCCAGATCGTCCTGAACCTGGGCGCCGGCCGCATCGAGCCCGCCGACGCCGCCTGGAGCGACAGCCGCAAGCCGCTGGTCACCGAGTTCACGGTGGACGGCCAGCAGTTGATCGTCATCAACAACCACTTCAACAGCAAGGGGGGCGACCAGGCGCTGTACGGGCCGGCGCAGCCGCCGACCCGCGTCACGGAAGTGCAGCGCGCCGAGCAGGCCCGTGTGGTGGCCAGCTTCGTCGAAGGCCTGCTGGCGATCAATCCGCACGCCAACATCGTCGTCACCGGCGACTTCAACGACTTCCAGTTCGCACAGACGCTCGCGCCCCTGCTGGCGGCGGGCTTGACCAACCTGACGGATCTGCTGCCCGAGGGCGAGCGCTACACCTACAACTTCGAGGGCAACGCGCAGGCCCTGGACCACATGTTCGTGTCGGCCAACCTGCTCGCCAAGGGCGACCTGAGCTACCAGATCGTGCATGCGAACAGCGAGTTCTTCGACGCCGTCTCCGACCACGACCCGCTGCTGCTGACGCTGGGCTCGGTGCCGGCCCCGGTTCCCGAGCCCGGCACGGTGGCGATGCTGCTGCTGGGCCTGGCGGCGCTCGGACGAGCGACGCGCCGGCCGCGCTGAGGTCGGCCTGCCGGCCGGCGCCGGCAGGCTCCTAGGGTCTGCTCCGTGGCGGCTCGGCGGGGAGCCGCTTGCGGCACTCCTCGAGTGCCGGCCCGCTCAGGCCCTCGCAGGGCTCGCCCGGGCCGGTGCCCAGCAGTTCGACCGTCAGCAAGGACTGTCGCTCGCGTGCGCCGCTCTCGGCGGCCGCGGCCTCGGGGCCGGCGGTGCCCCGGTCGTCGGCAGCGACCGGCGGCGGGCTGCTCACCGTGGCCGGTGGCGCAGCGACGACCGCGGCGGCGCCGCTGACGCTGCCGCCGCCCAGGTTGTCCGCACCGCGCACCGCGGCCCCGAGCTCGATGCGGGGCGCGCGGATGAAGGCATCCAGCGCCAGGATCTCGCCGAAGGCCGGGTACAGGCCGATGCGGCCGTCGACGCGGCCGTCGGCGTCGGGAACGATGCCCAGGCCGCTGCCGGTGGTGGTGGCCGGGATCTCGAAGACCACGCCGTCGGCCGAGCGCCGGGGCGCCAGCGGCGGCGCCGCGACGGCGGTGTTGGCGCCGCGGCCGCTGTCGATGTCGCCAGCCGAGGACCAGATCGCCATGTCGCCGCGGCCGACGATGAAGACCCGCTGCACGTTGACCTGGAAGTCGTCGCGCGCGTAGCCGTACACGTTGCCGCCGCCGAGCGCGATCACCCCCCGGGGGCCGTCGCCGCCGGCGTCCTTCAGGCCCACGTTGATCGCACCGCCGGGGTTGACCAGCGCGATGTCGCCCCCGCGCTCGGTGATCACCGCGCTCTGCGTCATGTCCAGCGCACCGGTGTGGCGGATCAGCGGCGCGCCCGGCCAGGGCGGCTGGGCGACGAAGCTGCCCACGCCGGCCAGCTCGGCGACCCGGAAGCCCTGGTCCAGCAGGGCCAGCCGCATCGGCAGCGCGAGGCGCCCGAAGTTCGCGGCGGCGCTGGCGGCGGCAGCGGTCTCGCGCTCGAGCACCTGTTCCCTGTACCGGTCCAGGTCCGTGGGCGAGTCGCGGCCGGCGGCGACCAGCGCCTGCCAGCCTTCGCGCACCTCGTTCAGAGACGCCACCCGCGCCGCCACGGTGGCGTCGAGGTCCAGCCCGTCGAAGCTCAGCGCGCGCACGCGCTCGAGATAGGCCGCGAGTTCGCCGCCCGAGAGGCGCTCGCGCCCGGGCAGCACGAGCACGCCCTGCGAATTCAGTGCGGCCTCGCCCGCTGCCAGCAGGTCGCGCTTGCGCCGCTCGAAGCCCTCGCGCAGCGCCGCCGCCACCGAGTCGACCGTCGCGGCCGGCGTGTCCAGATAGCTGCGGCGGAAGGCGTCCGCGAGGATCCGGCGGCCGAGTTCGGCCTGGGTGTCGGCGGAGAAGTCCTGGAAGGCCTGCCAGGCGGCCGCGGGATCGAGCCCGGGTGCGCCGAGCCGTTCCTGCACCAGGCGGGTCAGCAGGGCCTGCACCTGGGTGTCGTCGCGGCGCCAGCGGTCCATCTCGGCCAGGTCTAGCACGCCTGCGGTGGCGGCGGCGAGCCGGATCGACGCGCCCGCCGGCGGCAGTGCGGCGCTCTTGAGGTTGCCTATCGTGACGAGGCCCCGGGAACTGCCCAGGTTCACGTCGCGGCCGGCGCGCAGGTCCAGCGCACCCGGGCCGCCGAGTTCGACGTAGCCCTGCAGTCCGGCCAGCAGGTTGCGGCCGGCGACGATCTCGGTCCGGTCGTCCGGGAGGAGGTTCTGCCCGAGCAGCCTCAGGTTCAGGATGTCCAGCCCGGCTGTCAGGGTGGCCGGCTTGGGCATCACCCAGGTCGACAGGCCCTCGCCCAGCAGCGAGCCGCCGGCATGCAGCCCGATCGGCGACACCGGCTGCAGGGCGCCGGCATGAACCGCGGCGCGCGGCAGCGCGTCGGCCAGCGCATTGGCCACCAGCGAGTCGCTGTTGGTGAGCAGCGTGCCGAGCACCTCCGGCCGCCGGAAGCCGGGCCACAGCGCCGGGTCGCTGTCGCTCATCGCGAAGACGGTGTTCGACCCGATGCCCAGGCGCAGGTCGGCGCCGGCCCACAGCCGCAGGTCGGCGCCCGCGTCCGGAAACAGCATGGCGCTCTGCGTGCCCAGCATGCGCAGCGCGCCGCCGGTGGCATACGCGGCAAGCGACGGCGGCAGCACCCGCAGCGCGCCCTGCAAGGCCGTCGCGTTCGCGAGACCGAAGCCGCTGCTGACCGTGGGCACGTCGAGCACGAGCGCGCCGGCCGCTGCGCGCAGTTCGAGGCCGGCGTCGTCGCCCCAGGTGTAGAAGTAGCGCGACAGGTTGGCGCGCTGCGCCAGCGGCGGCGCCGCGGTCGGGTTGAGGGTGCCGCCGATCGAGAGGTCCAGCCGCGCCTGCAGCGCGTGGCGGCCGCCGTTCATCTGGGCCAGCAGGACGTCGGCCAGCCCGAAGTTGCCTTGCGCCGCGGCGATGTGGCGACCTGCGCTGAGGCGGGCCTGCCCGCCGGCGACCAGAAACTGCCCGCCCAGCAGGTCGCGCCCGGCCTGCACCTCGAGGTCGCCGCCGCCGCGCAGCTGCAGCGTGGCGGCGGCCGGATCGCGGCTGTCGGCCCAGCCGACGGACGGCAGCATGGCCTGCAGGTTGACGATGTCGCGCCCGGCCTCCGCCCGCAATGCGGCGCCACCGAAGGCGCCCAGTGTCTGCGCGAAGGCACCGAACTCGGGCCACCACGCGAGCTGGCTGGCACCGGCATACAGGCCCGCATCGGCACCGGTCGGCGGGATCAGGCCGCTGCGCCACAGCCAGTTGTTGACGAGCTGGCCGGCTTCGGGCGCGACGATGTCGCGGCCGGCCTGCACCTCCAGCCGCAGGCCCCCGCCGGTGAGCTGCGGCTTGGCGGCCTGGCGCGAGAACAACGCGTCGAGCACGCCGGCCGCCTCGGCCAGCGGCGCCCCGGCCACGTAGGCCGCCGCCGCGCTGTTGCCGCTGCCGCCGAAGAGCAGGTCCCGCGCCGCGGCCATCTCGATGCTGCCGGCACCCGTGCGCACCCGCACGTTGGCAGCCAGGCTCAGGTCGCCCGCGCTGTCGGCGCGCGTGGCCAGCGGGTCGGCCGCAGCCAGGTCGGCGCCGCCGACGAGCCGCAGGGACCAGCTCTGGCCGTCGGCGAGCAGCGCCGCGCCAGGCGCCGCCGTCAGGAAGCCGTCGTTCAGGCTCTGCGCGAGCGTCAGCGTGCCCGCGGCAAGCAGCGTCAGGGCCCCTGCGTGGCCGCCCGGGCGTTCGCCGGCCAGGTTCCATGCGCTGGCGAGCGTGAGATCGGCCGGCGAGCGCACCTCGACACCGGCACGCAACGAGAAGCGTGCGGCGTCCTGCGTGCCGACACCGAGCGCGGCCAGCGCGTCGGGTGCCGTGGCGGCGAACGCGGCGTTGTCGGCCGCCACCGTGGCCGTGCCCAGCGTGCTGCCGCTGCTGGTGCCGCTGCGGATGCTAGTGATGCCCTCGTACACGCGCACGGCCTCGAGCACCACCTCGGCGGCCTGCAGCGCCGCCGGGTCCAGAGGCGCCACCGCCAGGCCGCGCCCGTCGCCAGTGCGCGCGGCGCGCAGCGTGACGCGGCCGTCGCCGGCCTGGACGACGGCATCCGGCGCCAGGTGCACCGAGCCGTCGCGGCTCGTGGCCAGCAGCTCGCCGCCGCGAGCGCCGGCACGCTGCGCGCTCACGTCGATGCGGCTGCCCGCGCCCAGCCCCAGGTCGTCGCGCGCGGCCAGGCGCACGAGGCCGCCGTCGTCGGCGCGAGCGTCGAGCAGCGCGCCCTCGATGTGCAGCGCGCCGGCGTCGGCGGCGAGTTCGATGCGGCGGGCGCGCAGCCCGCTGGCCACCACGAGATCGCCCTCGCGCACGCGCAGGGCGAGGCTTCCTTCGATGCCGCCCACGGCGGCCGCGGCCATCAGCGGCGCCGCATCGTCCAGCGTGCGCAGGTCCAGCGCGAGCTCGCCGCCGCGGTCGCTGCCGCGATGGCCGCCGCCGGCGGCGATCGCAGCGGTGGCGCCCAGCCGCAGCGTGCCGCCGTCTCCGGAGGCAGTCACGCGGACGCGGCCGCCGTCGCCCTCGCCCGGCTGCCCGTCGGCACGGCGCGCTGCACTCGCGTCGAGCCGCCCCTGCAGCTCGACGGCCCCTTGATCCGCCTGGATCACCAGCGTCCCGGCGGGGCTGTCGGCGACGAAGCCGCGGCCGTTGTCCAGCGCCTGCCCGGCCACCGAGGTGGTCGAGCCGGGGCCCAGGCGGATTGCGATGCCGTCGGCGCTGCGGCCCGTCGCCTGCAGCGTCAGCGCGCCCGAGGGCAGCGCGATGTGGCCGTCCTGCACCAGGGTCTGTGCGCGCAGCGTCACGGCGGCGCCCAGGCCGACGGTCTCGCCGAGGGTGCGTGCGCCGGCCTCCGTGGCCACGCGCAGGGTGCCGTCCTCGGCGGCGAGACCATGGTCGGCGGCCGACAGGGCGGTCAGCCGCGCCGCCGCCAGCGTGAGGTCGCCCGCGGCGCTGACGCCACCGGCCCCTGCCAGCACGAGGTCGCCCTGCGAGCGAAGCTGAACTTCGGCGGCGGCCAGCGTCAGCAGGCCGGGCCCGATCGAGAGGCCACCGGTTCGCCCTTCGCGCAGCGGCGGGACGGCCAGCAGCTGCAGCGCGCTGCCGGGCTCGGCCATCTCCGCGGCCGGCGCCGGCCCGACCAGGGAATTGCGCAGTTCGATCTCGCGTGCCGCCACGCGTGCCCGCCCCGGGCTGCCGTCGGCGGCGGATCGCACCCCGACCAACGGTGCGTCGAGCGTGAGCGCCCCCAGCACCAGGCCGGGCTCGCCGGCGGGCCCGGGCGCCGTCCAGTCCTGAGCGCCGACGAAGTCGATGCGCGTGTAGCTGCGCAGGGCCAGCGCTTCGCTGCCCTGCACTGCCCCCAGCAGCGTGCCATCCAGCACGGTGGTGGCGGGGTCGCCGTCGGGGTCGCCCCCGAGCGCGATGCGCGGTGCGGTCAGGGCCAGTCGGCCGGCGTCGAAGTCGGCCGACGGTGCAATGTCCAGCCCGGCAGTGGCGTCCAGGCCCACCGTAGCGCCTGACAGCGTGGCCGCAGCCCCCAGCGTCAGCCGGCCGGCGGCCAGCAAGGCGCCGTCGCGCGTGGCGGTCAGCGCGTTGGCCGAAACGAAGGCCAGCGCGCCGTCGCCGTCCAGCAGCAGGCGCCGCGCGCCCAAGGTGCCCCGGGCCCCGGCCGCGAGCCGGCTGCCGTCGGCCAGGTCGAGCGTGCCCGCCGATGCCAGCACCAGTTCCTCCAGGACCAGCGCCGTGTCGCCGAGGTCGACGCGCAGGGCCTGCGTGCCGCGGGCATCCAGCGACTGCTCCACGATGCCGTCGGCGGCGACGCCGGCTTCGGTGCGCCGGCCGCCGACCAGCACGCTGCCGGCACCGCTGGCCGCCAGCGTGCCGGCCTCCAGGCCGAAATGGCCGGCCGGCGCCTTCGCCAGCGAATCCACCAGCGCCAGCCGCGTGGCCGCGATGTCCAGCGTGCCGGCGCGCCCACCCGCGGCGGCGGCGGCGATCTCGCCGCGCCAGCTGGAACCCGCATCGCCGCTGACCCGCACGCTCAGGGCCCCGCCGTCCACCGGCCGCTGCGGCGGCGGTGCGTCCACCGCCGCCGCGTAGCCCGCCAGCAGCGCGCCCACGCTGGTCAGTCGCACGTCGCTGCGCTGTGTGTGGACCGGCAGCGACAGCACCTCGAAGCGTTCGCCCGGCGGGCCGAGGAAGTCCGACCCGGCGTCGCGCAGGCTGCCGGTGACGATCACCCCGCCGTCGTCCTGCACCAGCGGCGCGCCCAGCAGCGCAGCGCCCTGGTCGGCGGCGCGCCGCACCAGGAAGGCACCCTGGGGCAGCGAACCGCCGAGCAGCGCATAGCGCGCCGGCAGCAGCGTGTAGGCCCCGCGCACGAGCCCGGCGCCGTCCATCGTGATCACCAGCTCGCGGCCGGGTCCGCCGCCATCGGCAGGGCCGCCGGACAGCGCCACCGAGGCCGTGGTGCCCAGGTCCGGCAACACGGCATAGAGGTCCGGTGTGTCGTACACGTCGCGGCTGCCGCCGACACCGGGGAAGAATTCCCAGGCCAGGACGTCGCCGCCGCCAGCCACGTCGACCCTCGCGCCGGCGGCGGCCTCGAGCGCCGGCGCGGTCAGCGTCACCGCCTTGGCCAGCGGCAGCGTCGTCGGCTGGTCGGTGCCCAGGCGACCCTGCGAGGGCAGCTGCCAGGTCGTCAGGTTGACCGTGCTGCCGTACAGCCGCGTCGCGCCGGCTCCGGAGACGCTGGTCAGGCTGCCGTCGCCGAGCAGCAGGCGCTCGCGTGCTTCCAGCGTGAGCGCGCCGAACGGCTGCCACAGCACGCCCCGGTGCTCTATCGAGTCGGCCTGCAACAGCAGCTCGCCGAAGACGCTCAGCGGTGCCGTGGTGGCACCGCCGCCGGGTCCGGTTCCCAGCAGCAGCCGGCTGGCCTCGCCACCTCCGACGGTGAACAGCGAGGCCGTCGTCGCGAAGGTGCGTGCGGCATCGAGCCTGAGCGTGCCGTCGAAGGCGAGCAGGCCTTCACGCTGGGTCGGGTCGCCCGGGCTCTGCGGGTTGACGGCGCTCAGGCGCAGCTCGCCGCCGGCGGCACCCGCGTCCAGGTGCACGTCCGAGTAGCCCTGCAGCCACAGCCTGCCGACCACGTCCACCGTGCGGGCGCGTGCATGCAGCCGAGTCGCCGCAGCCGGATCGGTGTCAGGCACCGCACGTGCATCGGCCGCCGGCGCATTGCGGCTGCCGGTCTGGTCGCCCAGGATCACCTGGTGGGCGCCCAGCACCACCGTGGCTGCAGGTGCGGCCGAGATCACCGGCGTGTCCAGCGTGACCGCGATCGGCGCGCCGAGGCTGGCGGAGGTCTCGAAGTGCACGCGGTCACCGGCGCCCAGCCGCCACTGGTCGAAGCCGGCGTCGGCCAGCAGCGCCAGCGGCACGTAGGCGACGCCGTTGCCCAGCGTCGCCACGAGATCCTCGCCGAAGGCCGCCCCGCGGCGGCCCGCGACGTCGCCGTGCGCACCGACGACCGCGACCCGCTCGCCATCGGGAAAGGCCGGGCCGGCCGTGAAGCGCCCGACGCCGCCCACGCCGACGCCGATGTCCAGCGCGCCGCCGTCGGCGAGCGCGCGGCCGGCTGCGTCGGCCGGCGCGCGTGCCGAGACGCTGCCATCGAGCACCACGCCTTCCGGGCTGCGCACCGTCCAGCGCCCGGCCGGTCGCGCCACGAGCTGGGGCGCCGCCGCGCCGGGCAGGTGGACGAGGGCCGCGGCGCCGTCGAGCAGCGTCGTCGATCCCGCCTCGGCGACGGCATAGCCGCGCCCGGCCTGCCACTCGATCCGGCCGCCGCCCAGCACCGTGCCGGTGAGCCGCTCGCCGGCGCCGGGGCCGCCGCCGCCGAAGGTGCTGGCCGTGGTCGGCGTCGAGTCGGGGCGAAGCTCGACCGTGCCCGCCACCGACTGCACGGCACCGGCGCCGAGCCACAGCACCTGGCGCGGGTCGAAGCCGATGGGATCGTTGGCGCCCTCCGAGGGGTTGTTGCGGCCGCGCTCGCCCAGCAGTTCGAGCCGGATCGTGCCGCCCGGCACCTCGAGCCGGGTGGTGTGGCCGGGCTCGCCGCCCTGCACGCCCACCGACAGGCTGCCTGTGGCGGCCAGGTTCAAGGTGCCGCCGGCCTCCAGCCGCAGCGTGGCGCCACGCTCCACCGCCAGGTCGCTGGCCGCCACGCCGAGTTGCGGATTGGGCGCACGGGCGGCCTTGAGCGCCAGGTCGACCGGCCGCCGATCGGCCAGTTGCTCGTCCACCGGCAACGCGCTGGCCACCGCCTCGTCCATGCGGCCGCTGGGCACGCGCCGCTGCCCGGGCGCCGGGAGCCAGCTGGCCAGCACCGGTTCGACGCGCGTGCCCGCGGTGATGCGAACGTCGCCGTAGGCGTCGACCGCGATGCGGCCGAAGCCACCGGCCGAGAAGAAGCCCGGTGCAAGTCCGAAGCCGAAGCCGCTCGCCCCCGGGTCGCCGTCGCCGACCCAGAGGTCGGGCGAAGCGATCGACAGGCTGCCGCCGCGGCCGGCATCGAATCCGCGCAGCACGGCTCCGGCGAACTCGAGCCGCGTCGCGAAGAGGTCCGAACGGCCGGCCGCCAGCGCCAGCGCGCCGGCCTCGCCCCAGCGCAGCGCGCCGTCGGCGGACAGCCGTGCACCCCCGGAGACGTCCAGCCAGGCCCCGGGCGCGAGGCGCAGGTCGTGCGCCGCCGCCAGCTCCAGCTTGCCGCCGTCCAGCGGCGCCGCTGCGAGCCTGGTCGCAACGCCGCCCAGCGTGTCGTTGGTCCACAGGCCGGCCACGTCCAGCCGGGTGCGCGCCGAGATGACGATGTCGCCGATGCCCGTGTCGGCCGAGTCCGGACCGGCCTGGTCGGTCCGCACGCGCAGCACGCCGCCGGACGCCGAGAACTCGCCGTCCAGCCACACCGACTTGGCCAGGATGTCGAGCTCGCCGGCAAGCCCGAGATCGAGGCGGCCGAAGACCGGCTGCACGACCTCCGCGGCACGCAGCTCGAGGCGCCCGAAGCCGCCGGCCGCCACCGTGTCCAGCGACAGCCGCGTGGCTGCGCGCAAGGCGTCCAGCGGCGCGGCCAGCGGATCGGCCCAGGGCGCGACCTCGAGGGCCGGCGCGCCGCCGACCAGCTCCAGGCGCGGCAGGTAGGGGCTGGCGACATTGCCGGCCACCGGCGCGCGCCCGACCGCCAGCGTGGCCGGGCGCGCCGCGGCGTCCAGGCCCGCCGCCTGCCGCTCGCCCGCGAGAACCTGGCCCTGCAGCGTGCCGGCGACCGCCAGGCGGCGCCCGCCCAGCACGAGCGTGCCGCCGTCCCGGCCCTCGTCGTAGGCCGGCAGCGTGACGGCACGGGTCTGCGCCAGCAGGCTGTCGTAGCGCGTGCCGGCGGCGGCCTCGCTGAAGCGCACGATGGCGCCGTCGCGCACCAGCTGCGACTCGCGCAGCGTCGCCGCGCCCACCCGCACCGAGCCCCCGGAGACGTCCAGTGCGGCGCCTTCGCCGATCACCACCGCGCCCTCGGACTCGATGCGCAGCGTGCCGCCGCGCGTGGACCGCTCGGCCGCGGTCTGCAGGGCGTTGCCGGCCGAACCGGTGACGTCGGCCACGGCAACGGCATCGGCGTCGCGGGCGTCGAAGAACACCTGCTGCCGGTACAGCGGCCCGTCGCGCTGCACCGGCGCGTCGGCCAGCTCGATGCGGAACAGCCGCTGCGTGCCCTGGTTGCGCGTGCCGTCCACCGCGAGCCCCTGCACGCCGGCGACGCTGATCCGGGCGCCAGGTGCGACGACGATGCGACTCGTGTCGGCGACGGCCGGCGGGTTGCTTTCGCTGCGGTCGAACAAGGGGGTCTGGCTGCGCGAGGCTGCCGCCAGCAGCTCGACGCGGCCGGCCGGCGCCTCCACGACGGCGCCGGCGCCGACGGCGATGCGCTCGCCCTCGGCATAGACCAGCGAGGGGTTGAACACCTCGGCCTGCAGCTGCGTGGCGCCGCTGGTGCTGGGCAGCACCTGCGTGCGGCTGCCCGCGGCGATCTCCACCGTGCCACCGCCCGCCGCGACCCGCGCGCTGGCGCCGTTCTCGACGACCAGGCCGCGGCGGCTGGTCGCGGTGGTGGCGGCCGTGCCGCCACCCAGCAGCTGGGTGGCGTCCATGGCCTGCAGCGTGACCACGCCGTTGGCACCCTTGACCGCCGTGGTGGCGTTGACCACGCCGGCCTGGCGCACGGTGAGTCCGACGAGGTTGATCTGGCCGCTGTCGGCGCGGATCTCGTTGACGCGGGCCGCCACGCCCTCGGCGGCGTCGACCACGCTGCCGTCTGCGCGGTTCTCCGCGAGGCCCAGGCCGGGGTCGGCGGCGGTTCCATCCTCCAGCGCGTAGGGGTCGACGGCGACGATGAGTCCGCGCTGCGCGGGGTCGGACGAGCTCATCAGGTAGACCCGTTCGCCAGCGGCCAGCACGGCCTGCCCCTGCGGTGCCTCGATGCGACCGGCGTTGACGACACGCGGCGCGATCAGCAGCACGTCGCCGCCGGCGGCCGCGCGGATCACGGCGCCGGCCTCGACGCCGACCACGGCGTCGCGGTTCGTCGCCGCGTAGCCGGTGCCGGTGCCGGTGAAGGCCGCGCTGCCGTCGGTGACGTTGCGCAGCCCGCGCTCGAAGACCGCGTCGGCGATGTCCAGCGCCGTGGCGACGAACTTGCCCGTGTCCACGCGCGCGCCGCGGCCGAAGTACACGCCGTTGGCGTTGACCAGGATCAGCTCGCGGTCGGCCGAGAGCGAGCCCAGGATCAGCGAGGGGTCGGCGCTCCAGATGCGGTTGAGCGCGGAGACGTAGCGCGTGGGGTCGGGGTTCTGCGCAAAGTGCACGCGGTGGCCGGGCGCGATGTCGAAGCGGTCCCAGTTCAGCACCAGCCGGTCGACGTCGCCCTGGTGCAGCGTGGCCGAGCGGCCATCGCCGGCGACCTCCCAGCGCACGCGGCCGCGGTGCGCCGGGTCGGCAACGAAGCTGCGCAGCGCGGGGTCGTTGACGAAGCCGCCGCTGGGCGTGCGCAGGCTGCCGTAGGGCTGCGGCAGCGCAGCCGTCGGTGCCGCTGCCGCCGGGCCGCCGAAGACCACCGGTGGGCGCGCCTGCGCCGCGACGCCGCCGGCCGTGACCAGCAGCGCTACGGCAACCAGCGGCGCGACCACCACGGCGGCGGCCCGTCGAGGCCGGGTGCGGCGTGCGCCGGGGCCGCCGTGGCCGCGTGCACATTCACCCACGGCGACCAGCATGCGCAGCCGGCGGCTGAGGACGAGGCGGTGCAGACCTTGGTTCATCGTGAGCCTGGAAAGGCAGCATCGTCTCGTTGCGGGATGTCGCTGGCGTGCGGGCCGTGGACCGAACGGACTAGAAGCGCTGGCGCAGCGAGAAGCCCCAGCGCTGCGCGCGGCCGGCGCCGCGGCCCGACAGCGGCTCTGCGCGGCCGAAGCGGTCCAGCCGCGTCGTGTCGAAGACGACGGTGGCCCAGTCCAGCGCGGCCGCCAGCCCGCCGTCCGTGTCCAGGCGCAGCCCGAGCCCGGCGCTGCCCAGCTGCACCCGCACAGGCTCCGCGGGCAGCGCATACAGCCGACGCAACACGGCACGGTCGGCGAAGCCCAGCACGCGCAGCGCGAGCGCCGGGGTCGGCTGCCAGCGCGGCGCCCAGACCTCGATGCGCAGGCCCACGCCGAGGTCGCCGGCCTGCTCGCCCTCGAGGTAGCCACGCACGGTGTCGGCGCCCCCGTAGACCGCCTGCTCCGAGCTCGGCAGTGGCGTGTCCGAGTACTGGCCGAAGACCTGCAGCCGGCCGAGCCACGCCTCGCTGCCCCCGCCGAGCGGCTCCTGGTGGCTGAGGTTCAGCGTCAGCACCTGGAAGCGGGCCGACGAGTCGGCGCGCTTGCACACGAACTGGTCCACCGTGGCGCCGAAGCAGTCCACGTCGCGTGCGTTGAGCCCGGGCAGGCTCAGGCCCAGGCCGAGCGTCAGGCGCGTCGCCCTGCCCGGCTTGCTGCCCTGCAGGTCCAGCTCGTAGTCGAGCTGCAGCAGGGTGTAGCGCAGCGACGGCGGCTCGACGCCGAAGCCGGCCACGTCCACGTTGCGGTCGCGCAGGTTGCGCCAGGTCAGACCCCAGGACAGCGCATGGCGCAGGCCCTCCGGCGCGTCGAGCTGGTCGCGCCAGCGCAGCCGCCAGCTCTCGCCGCGCGAGACTGTCAGCCCGCCCAGGGGTGTCGGCGTGTCGCTGTCCGAGCCGGTATAGGCCAGCGACAGGCGGTCCCCTGGTCCCCCCAGGTGCCCGCCCAGCGGCACGCTGTACAGCAGCGAGACGATGCTGCTCTGCGCAGGCTCGGTCGGCGCCGTGTACAGGTTCAGCGCGATGCCGTGGCCCCGCTGGAACAGGTTGTCGTAGCTGATCGCGGCCTCGAGCCGGCCGCGTTCGGTATTCGCACTCTGCTTGTCGTTGAGCTCCACCGCGCCGTGCAGCGGCAGCTGGTCCTCGACCTTCAGCTCGACATCCAGCGTGCCCGGCCGCGAGCCTGCGGCCAGGATGGGCGTGATCTGCCGGTCCGGTGCGACGGCGGCCAGCCGCGCCAGCTCCTCCTGCACCTCGGCGAACTGCGGCACCGATCCCGGCGCGAGGCTGGGCACGCCTTCGCGCACGACGCTCGGCAAGAAGTGCTCGGCGCCGGTGATGCGCAGCCGGCTCACCGGTGCCGCCTGCACGAGCAGGCGCACCTCGCCGATGGCCGGGTCCACCTGCTGCGGGGGCAGCAGCACGCTCACGCTCAGGAAGCCGGCGTCCTGGTAGGCCTGCTGCAGCGCGCGGCGCGCGCCCTCGGCGTCGGCCAGCGTCCGTTCGGGGCCGAGGAAGGGGTAGACGGCGCGCTCGACGACGGCCGGTCCGAGCAGCGTGTCGCCCTCGATCACGTATTCGAGGATGTCGAAGCGCGGCGACTGGCGTGCGCCCGGTGCCTCCTGTGCCCGCAGCGCCAGCGGCGGGACCAGCAGGGCCAGGACGAGCAGCGGCAGCAGGTGCATCGGCAGGAAGCGGGCAGGTCCGGAGCGGAGCAGGAAACAGGACCGCCCGCGGACGCGGGCGGCATGCACGCGGGCCGGCCGGCAGCGCGCCGGCCACGGCCCCGCAGGCGGCTCGATCAGTTGGACGCGCTGGGCAGGCAGGTCAGGCCGCCCTTGTTGTAGCCCGCCGACAGGTCAGTGTTGTTGATCAGGCCCACCGGCGCCGGCAGCGTGTTCAGCGCATTCGACACCGTCGCCCAGAAGGCGTTGTTGGCCGCGGTGCCGCCCGAGTAGGTGGTCTCGAAGTAGAAGTCGTAGCTGCCTGCCTTCGTCGTCGAGCTGTTGGTATTGCCGGCCGTACCGGGCACCGCGTTCTCGCCGATCGAGGCGCCGCCCACGCGCAGCCAGCGCCAGCTCTGGCCCGCCTGGTTGTTCTCGCCCGACATCACGCCCAGGGCATGCACGCCGGGCTTGTTCAGCTCGTTGCGCACGTCGCTGGTGCCGCCGGCGGCATAGACGCGGATCGCACCGATCAGGGCGTCGAGCAGGCCGCCCGGCTCGTCGTCGGAAGTGGGCTCCGGCACGACGGCCAGCGAGGCACGCGAGCAGGTCAGGCCGAGGAAGTAGTTCTGCGCCGAAGCCTGCGTGCCCGAGGTGTCGACGCGGCGCACGTAGCGCAGCTCCGCGCCCTCGTCGGCCAGGTTGTTCGTCAGGAAGGCGAGGCCTCTCGAGTAGGCGGCGTTGAAGGCGTTGTCCGACATGATCGTCGCCATCTGCGCCTTGCCGATCGAAGGCACGCAGTACGGCAGGCCGGTGTCGCCGACCAGGCAGCTGGCGGGGATCCTGCCGGCGGCCTTTTGGGCATCGAACATCTTCTGGTACAGGGCGGCCGACGCGGCCACGCCGAAGGTCTGCGCGACGCCGACGCGGAACGACGGGAACACCGTCAGCGTGCCGATGGTCGTCGGCGGGAAGGTCGCGGGCTCGACGTCGTTGGCGCCGCCGACGATCACCGCGCCGTTGGGTGCGGCGATGTTGGTCCCGGTGATCGGGTCGCGGAACGTGAAGGGCACGCCATTGAGGATCTGGATGTTGCCGAACGAACCGTTGGACACGTTGACGCGGAACTCGGCGAAGTTCGTGCCGCGGAAGTTGATGAAGTCGCTGTTGGGCTTCGTGGCATAGGTGCCGCCGGCGCCGCCCGTGACCGCGCTGTTGGCACAGACGACGGTGGTGAAGTTCCCCGAAGCGAAAGTGGTGGGCACGCCCGAGTTCTGGGTGCAGAGTTGCTGCATCGCCAGCGTCAGGTTGCCCTGGATGGCCGAGGCACCGGCGCTCAGCGCGATGCGGTTGGCATTCGGGGCCGCGGCGGCGGCGCCGGCGAGAGTCACCGCAGCGGCGGCGAGCGCGAACTTGGTCAGTTGCATGTGGATCTCCGGTCAGTCATGGACGAGCGCACCCCGCGGGACCGAAGTCCCGCCTGCACACGCTCAGGGTGGATGCGAGACGCGGCGCGAACGCCGCGTGGCTTCAGGACCTGCGGCGACGGGCCACCCAGCCGATGGCACCGAGGCCGGCGAGCAGCATCGCGTAGGTACCCGGCTCTGGCACCGGCGCCAGTACCAGCTGGTTGGTCGCGATGTCGAACGTGAAGGTGATCGGCGCCGACGACAGCGTGTCGACCGCGCCAGGGTTGCCGAACTGGTTGACGATGGGGTTGGCCACCAGCTGCTGTTGCCACTGGAAGGTCGAGCTCTCGCCGTTGGCCAGCAGGTAGCTCCAGGTCAGGTGGCCGCCGAAGCGATCGCCCATCAGGTCGGGCAGCCAGGCGCTGCCGTCGCTGGCGGTGGCGGTGCCGGCGCCGTTGTCGGCCGCCTGGTGGCTGCCGAAGTTGTTCGACGCCGCCATGAAGTTCGCCAGGTTGCCCAGCGCGTTGCCGGTGGGCGCCGAGGTCGACGCGTCCAGCATCTGGGCCTCGGTGGCGTTGCCGGTCGCGAGCAGGCCGCGGCCGGCAATCACGTTGGTGGGGCTGACGTTGGCGCCGGTGATCTGGTCTCCGGCAACCACGCCCCACAGGAAGTCATTGCCGGACTGCAGTGACTTGAAGCTCTCGTATGCGGCGCTCCAGGAGTTGGTCCCGGTCACCGGCGCCGTGGTCGTGTTGGTCGAGAAGTCCCAGGTCAGCGGACCGCTGAGCCCCGAGGTCAGTGCAGTACCGTTGGTGAAGTCGGACATGCTCAGCCCGAGATCGATCGTCAGGCCGATGTTGCTGTTGACGTCGATCGCCACGAAGATCACCGAACTGTTGCCCAGCGTGGTGTTGTTCGGCAGGCCCATGGCCGCCTGGGCGCCGCCGGCCGCGAGGGCAGCGGCAACAGCCGCCGCCAGCGTGCTGAGTCGAAGGTACATGGATTCACTCCTGTGTGTGAGTCGTCTGGAAGGCCGAGGTCGCCACGCAACCCTCGCGGCATCGTAGGCAGCGCTCGTGGCATTCGTACGCACCGAAACCGCGCAGCCTAGTCCGAAGGGACAGCAGGGCCCGTGAGGTCCTGGTGCCCAGCGATAGCATCGGGGCGCTGTGCGACGGGTCCGGGACAGGTCTGCCGACGGACGTGATCCGAAAGGGCCATCAACCGGGCAGACCCGTCTCATCGCCGGCCCGCCATGGTCAGATCGGCTCCCCCCTGAATGAGGAGGTCCATGACCTCGTCCTGCTGTGCCGCGGCCGCGACATCGAGCGCCGACTCGCGGGCCCGGTTGAGCAGATCG
The DNA here is from genome assembly GCA_964621995.1 of uncultured Rubrivivax sp. Taxonomy (GTDB): domain Bacteria; phylum Pseudomonadota; class Gammaproteobacteria; order Burkholderiales; family Burkholderiaceae_C; genus Rubrivivax. The sequence goes on from CAZUPH010000001.1 coordinate 20,091, forward strand.
ATCGGCACGCCCCGGGCCAGCAGGTCCGCGACGATCCGGGGCTGGCCGGCCAGTGCGGCCAGGTGCAGCGGCGTGTGCCCGTTGCGGCTGAAGGCGCGGACGTCGGCCCCCAGGCGCAGAAGGAGCCGCACCGTGCTGCGCTGGCCGCGCCAGGCGGCGGCGCCCATCGGCGTCAGGCCATCGGCGCCGGGAAGGTCGAGTACTGCGCCTCGCGCGGCCAGCGCCGCCACCAGATCGTCGCGGCCGGCGGCGGCGGCCAGCGCGAGGGCGTGGGCACCGCGCTCGTCACGCGCGCCGGCGGCGGCCCGCGCGCTCTCGACGAGCGCGAGCGCCTCGTCCCAGCGGCCGGCGGTTGCCGCTGCGATCAGCGCACGGTCAGCCGGCCGCAGCAGCGCCGGCCCGAGACTGTGTGCGCCGCGCAGCCGGCGTTCCCACTCCAGCGGCTCGGGCGGCCCGCGGCGGACTTCCTCGCGCGGCGGCGTCCAGCCGCGCAGCGCGGGATCGGGGTCGCCTGCATCGGCGACGCCGCGCGAGGCCGCCAGCAGCGCCAGCGCGGCGGCGACGCAGCGCAGCGCCGACGCCGCGGGCTTCATCGGCCCTGCGCCTGCGCCGGGGCCGGTGCCAGCCAGGCGCGGTCGATGCGGTCCTCGTAGTCCTGCACCAGGTTCTCGATCGTCACGCGGTACCGCTGCACGAAGGGTTCGCGCGCCGCGAGCAGGTCGCGCCAGTCGTGGTGCTGCCAGCGCTCGAGCAGCTCCAGCGACACCGTGCGCAGCGCCTGGTTGTTGCGCGTGCACAGCGCCAGCGCCGCGCTCTCGTCGCGCAGGCTCGTCATCAGCTCCTCACTGCGGCGCTCGCCTTCACGCAGGGCCTCGGCGCGCTGCGCGAGCTCGCCCCGGACCGTCGCGAGCGACTGCCGGGCGGCGAGCAGTTTCTCCTCGCGACGCGACAGCGCCGCGGCAGCGGTGCCGGCGCTCGTGCGTTCGGCGGCGAGCTCGGCCTCGAGCGCGGCGATGCGCTCGGCCTGCGCCCGGCTGCCGCGCCGCGCACGCGCGGCCTCGGCCTGCGCCTCGTCGACCTGCCGCGCGGCCTCTGCGCGGGCCGTGCCTTCGGCCTGCCGCGCGGCGGCGAGTTCCTGCTGCAGGCTCTGCAGCTGCTGGCGCAGGCGGCGGATCTGCTCCTGCTCGCGCGACGGCGCCTGCTGCGCCAGCGCGGCGCCGGCCAGGCACGCCGCCAGGACCAGCGGCAGCGCGGACTGCCGGATGCGGGCGCCGCGGCGTCCCGGCTCAGTAGCGAACATTCAGGTCCACCTGCAGGCTGTCGACGGCGAAACGGTCGCCGCTGCCCGCGCGTACCGTCGGGCTGCTGATGGTGCGGCCGCTCAGCCAGCGCAGGCCCAGCGCGGTGTCGCGCGCCAGGCCGTAGCTGAGGCCGACGGCCAGGCCGCGCACGTTGGTGCCGCCCAGGCCGATGTCGCTGTCGACGAAGGCGTCGGGAACGGCGTCGCTGCCGAGCCAGCGGTAGGCCAGCCTGAGCTGCCACTGCTCGCGCTCGCGCACCTCCTGCGCGCCGAGCGTGAGCCTGGCGCCGACGCCGAAGACGCGTGCGTCGTCGAGGTACAGGCCCCCGGTGCGGCGCGCGATCTCCTCGCGGTCGTAGGCCTCGTTGCGCACCACCTCGGCCGAGAAGGCGACGAAGACCGGCGCGAAGTGCGACCACTGTGCCGCCACGGTCAGGGCCCAGGGCTCGAACTGCGACGCCAGACCCCAGCGCGCGCGGTCCAGCGTCAACCCGGCGGCGATCTCCAGCGGGTTGTTGGTCAGGAACAGCGTGTTGCCGCGCTGGCGCAGGCCGGCCTCGTACTCGTACTGGCCGTAGCTGGCGCCTGGGCCGGTGACGGCGCTGTAGTCGCCGTCGATCACGCCCTCGAAGTAGCGGAAGCGGTACTGCGCCAGTCCGAGGCGCACGCGCGTGCGTTCGCTCGCCTCCCACTGCACGCCGATCTGCGCGCCGATGATGCCGCGGCCGCGCCGCGGCGGCGCGCTCTCGCGCACCGGGAAGTAGCCGACGGTCGCGAAGGGCAGCCAGCGCGCCTCCGGGGAGGGCGGCAGCCGCACGGTGGCGGCGGCACCCTCGAAGTTCAGGCTCTCGTTCCAGACGAGGTCGGTGCTGAACCAGGGGTTGGGAATGCGCCCGGCGCTGGCGCTGAACCAGTCGACGGGATCCAGCCGCACGTAGGCCTGGTCGACGAGGAAGCTGTACCTGTTGAAGTTCTGGCCCAGCGTCTGGTTGGTCGAGACCCGGTCACCCGCGCTGCCGGTGGCCAGCCGCAGGGCGGCCGTGACCCCATCGGCCACGCGGGCGCCGATGCCGAGCCTGGCGCGCACGCGGCTGCGGTTGCGGTCGACCAGGGTGTTGCCGGTGGGCAGGCCGCTGGCGTTGGCGGCGGCCAGGTCGGGTGCGCGCGTTGCCAGCGTCGCGGCCGAGGCCCCGACGAAGTCCAGCGGCGTCAGGTTGCCGTCGTCGTAGAAGTCACCCTGGCCGCGCACGCGCAGGTCGCCGCTGATCAGGAGGCGGTCGGTCCACTCGGCGGCGGCGTTGGGCACGCCCCAGCGCTCGGCACGCGCGCGGGCAACGATCTCCTCGCGCAGCTCGTTGCGGATCTGCTCACGCACGACCTGCGGCACGTAGGGCACGCGGGTCACCGGCGCGGCGGCGGCCGGCGTGGCGGGCGGCGCCCCCCATTGCCCTGGGGACGGCCCCGGTCCGCGCACGCTGGCCTCGGCGGCGCGGCGGCGCGCCTCGGCCAGCAGCTGGTCGGCCTTCTCGCGGCTGAGCGTGCCCTGGGCTACCAGCAGCTCGATCAGCGCCAGCGTCGTCTCGCGCAACGACTCGAGCGACTCGCGCTCGGCCGCGGCCGGGGCAGGCGCCGCGGGAGTCTGGGCCGCGGTGCCTGTCAGCAGGCACAGCAGCGCGGCGCCGACGGCGGCCGGCCTCCAACTGGGACCGCGCCTCATCCCAGCATCCGGTTGGTCACGCGCAGCCGCAGCGGTTGGCGGAGCGACTCCGGGGGCGCCGAGGTGCCCGGGAAGCGCTGCAGCGACTCGCGCAGCGCACGGTCGAGGTCCTCGTCGCCGGTGCTGCCTACGAGCTCGGCGCGCTGCACGCTGCCGCTGGGGGCCAGCCACAGGTGCACCTGGGCCCGGAAGTCGCCGCGCTTGAGCGCCTGCTCGCGTGCGAGGAACTCGTTGAGCGCTCGCGTCGCTGCGCTGGCGAAGCTCTGCGCGGCCAGCCGCGAGGCAGCGTCCTCGCCGCTGCCGCCGATGCGCAGCTCCTGGCCAATGCGCTGGTCCGTGTAATCCTGCGTCACCGCCCCGGCGACCAGGCCGCTGCCGGGGCCGTCGCCGGCGGCCTCGTCGCTCTTCAGCAGGGCCTGCTGCACGGGCTCGGGCCGGTTCTCGGGCACCTGTGGCTGCGGCTGGTCCGGCTTGGGCGGCTCCGGGCGCTTCTCCTCCGGTGGCTTCGGCGGTGGCGGCGGCGGCGTGTCGGGCAGCAGCTTCACCGTCTGCATGCGACGCTCGCGCGGCGGCTCGTCGCTGCAGGCGGCCAGCGCCAGCGCGCCGCACAGCGCGAGGGCCAGGACGGCGTGCGAGGGTGGTCGGGTACGGGACGGGGCGGGCATGGTCGGGTTCTCCTTGGAGCGCCGCGCAGGCTCAGAACCCGATGCGCGAGGTGGCCAGGCTGAGCCCGATCCCCAGCTCGTTGCACAGGTCGATCATCGCCACCACGCGCTGGTACGGGGCCTTGCCGTCGCCCTGGATCACGACGGTGGCCTTTTCGTCGCGCGCGCGTACGGCAGCGAGCTCGCTGCGCAGCGCTTCCTCGCTGCGCGGCGCGCCGTTGAGCTTGATCGAACCGTCGGGCTCCACGCGCAACACCACGACCTCGTGGCGCTCGGCGGGCGGCGTCGCGGAAGGTTTGGGCATCGCCAGCGTGATTCCCTGCACCGTGGCCGTGGTCATCAGGATGAAGACCACCAGCAGCACGTAGGCCAGGTCCAGCATCGGCGTGACGTTGATGCTGTCGTAGGGCCTGGACTCGGTCTGGACCTTCACGCCGGGCGCTCCTTCAGGGTGCCGCCGGCCTGGTGACCAGCCCGACCTCGGTGATGTCGAGCGACTTGATCACGCCCAGGACCTGCACGACGGTCTCGTAGGCGACGTCGGCGTCGCCCTTGAGCACCACCGGCAGGTTGGGGTTGGCGGCCTTGTATTGCGCCAGGCTGGCGCGCAGCTGCTCCACGCCAACGGGGAATGCATCGAGGTAGATCGCGCCGTCGGCGGTGATCGTCACGGCGCGGGTCTGCGGCTTGGCCAGGTTGCTCGTCGAGCGCGTCTCGGGTGAGGTCACGCGCACGCCCTGCACGCTGGCGGTCGTCAGGATGATGAAGATCACGAGCAGCACGTACGCCAGGTCGAGCATCGGCGTGACGTTGATGTCGTCGTACAGCTCGTTGTCGGCCTTGACGTCGGCGGCCATGGCGTGCGTCCTCGCGGCTCGGTCGTCGCTCGCCGCGTCAGCGCTGGCCGTAGACCTCGGCGACGCGGGTCACGAACTCGTCGACGAAGATCTGCATGTCCGACGAGATCGTCTTCATGCGCGAGGTCAGGTAGTTGTAGCCGAACAGCGACGGGATCGCGACCGCCAGCCCGGCCACGGTCGCCAGCAGCGCCGCGGCGATGCCCGGGGCGATCGCGGTGACGTTGACGTCGCCGGCCTGGGCGATCGCGGCGAAGGTGATCATCACGCCCACCACGGTGCCCAGCAGGCCCAGGAAAGGTCCGCCGGAGATCGCGATGGTCAGCCAGACCATCATGCTGTTCAGGCGGTTGTTCTCGCGCACCACGTCGGCGTCGACCGCCGCCTTCATCGCGTCGAGCGAGGCACCCGACAGCGCCGGCCCACCTTCGTGGACGTCGCGCTTGCGCAGCTCGCGCAGGCCGCCGGCGTAGACGCGGGCGACGCTGGAGCCCGCGAACTGTTCGGCCCCGGCGACCGACAGCACGTCGCGCGCCTCGCGAAAACGGGCCAGGAAACCCTGGTTCGCCGCCTCCGTGCGGCGCACGAGCACGAACTTGCCGACCATCACCCACAGCGCGATCAGGAACAGCAGCCCGCACAGCACGATCACGACCCAGGCGTCCACCGTCAGGTTGCGCACCAGGATGCCGATGTAGCCGCCCTGCCCGCCCTCGTCGGCCGCGACCGCGCCCAGCGGCTGCAACACGCTCGCCACCAACCGCGCGTCGGCCGACTGCGCCGCGTGGGCGAAGCGCAGGAAGTCGGCGCTGCGCGAGGCGGCGGCGACGACGAGTTCGTCGACCAGGCCGGCATAGCCCTCGCCGACCGCGATCGCACCCTCGATGGCCGGCGCCGCGGGCAACGCCGCGCTGCCGGCCGGGCTGCCGTTCACGTGCAGGGTCAGCCGGCCGGCGTCGAGCACCGCCGACACCTGGGCCCAGGCATTGGTCGGGAGCGACCCGCCGCTGACGGTGACACCGCCAAGCCGGACCGTCGCGCGCCCCTGGTCCAGCGCGATGCTGAGCGCGCCCTGGCGGAACAGCGTGCCGCCGGCCGACTCAGGCCGCACCCACAGCGACACGGCGTAGGGGCTGCCCGCAGCGGCACGCACGGCCGGCGAGGCCGGCCAGGCGATCGGCGTGCCCGCGAGCCGCGCCGCGGGGCCGATGAGCCCGTTGAGCTCCGGCACGGCCGGCACCTCGGCCCGCAGGGTGCCGCCGTGATCCACCGCGCTGCCGTCGATCTCGGCGAAGCGGAAGGCGGCGACGGTGCCCGCATCGACCACCACCGCGGGCGCCTCGGCCGCGGCCTGCGGGTTGCCGGCGTAAACATAGAGCGTGTTCTGGTCGCTTCCCGGCACCACCGTCGGCAGTTGCACCCAGAGCACTGCCAGTTCGTTCGCCCCGTCGTAGCGTTCGACGCGGAACGGCAACGGCGTTCGGTCGTCGCCGGCCAGCACGCGCAGGTCCGCGCCGTCGGGCCGCGCCGCAAGGAAGTCGAAGTTGCCCGAGTGCAGCCGCACCGGCACCGCCAGCCGAGTCAGCGCCTCGCTGGTGGCGACGCCCTCGGTGCCGGTGTTCAGCGTGATGCGGGTGCGATGGCTCCAGGCCTCGTCCCACCACGCCTGCGCCAGCAGCGGCAGCAGGCCGCCCAGCAGCAGCGCGGCAGTTCTCAGGCTCGGCAGGAAGATCTTGCGCATCGGCGTTCGGGGCAGCGGGTCCATGCGGCCGGAGACGCGACCCGGACCGGGCAAAACCACGCATTCTTCCGACGCGACGCGACATCGCTGGGGTAGGCACTGGTCCGTTCGGATCATCGCGCCCGGTCCACGAGGTTCAGCGGCGCTGCGTGTCGTCGAGCAGCTGCAGTTCCATGGCCAGCGCGAGCGCATGGGCACGGTTGCTGGCGCCCAGCTTGCGCAGGATCTTCTGGATGTGGTTCTTGACCGTCAGCGCGCTGATGCCCAGCTCGGTGCCGATCTCCTGGTTGTTCTTGCCCTCCCGCACCCAGGAAAGGATCTGCAGCTCGCGCGGGGTCACCCGGGGCGGCCGCGCGGCCCGCAGATCCTCGCGCAATCCGAGTGCCGGCACCGCGCCGCCCACTTCGCGTTCGACCTCGATCACGCGCTGGTAGGCGCCGTGCAGGCCGTGCACGACGATCTGCATGAGCCGCCGCTCGTCGGCCGCGGCCGGCCGTTCCGGGCCGCCGAGCACGAACAGGCTGCTGATCTCGTGCACACGTTCGGGGCGCGAGACGCCGTGCACGAGCAGGCGCTGCACGCCGGCGTCGAGCAGGGCCTCGACTTCCCCGTCCGGCGGCGCCGCCGCATGGCGCTCGAGCTGCGTCTGCACGGGCTGCCCCTGGCCGCGGACCCAGGCATCGGCCAGCTGCCGCAGCAGCGGGGCATCCGCGTGCCGCAGGCCCTGCAGCGCATGGGCCGGAAGGGGCACCGTGTTGAACACGTCGAAGGTCAGCGCCCTGCGCTGGCGGTCGTACGCGCCGCACAGGGCCACGGTGTGCGGCAGCAGCTGCTGCAGCGGGTCCTGCAGCAACATGTAGAACTGGTGCCGCCTGCAGACGTCCGGCGTCCCCTCCACGAAGCGCAACAGGCCTCGGGCCTCCTCGGCGGACAGGGAGGTGTAGTCGAGCAACTCGTCGCCTTCGCCGGCCATCGTCTTCATGGACGTGGTCCCGCCAGGCGCAGCTCGGGTACGACCGTCACGGTCGGCACGACGCGGCCCCGCAGATGGCGCGCACCGTGCATCGATGCCGCCGCCCCGGCGCGGAACGCGAACTGCGAGCGCGCTGTCCTGGCGTGGCGTGGTGAGACATGAGCATTTCAGACTAGGCGGCTTCCGTGTCGTGGCGTTGAAGGCTCGCTGACAAGCCGTCACTCGCCATGAGCCGAGTGGACCAGTGCGCGGGCCCACGGAATGGCCGGGCACGCGCCGGTCGGCCACGCCATGAGCCGAACGGCGTGCTACGGGCCCGACCAGGCGACCGATCGCCGACATGTCCGCTGCCCATAGTGGGCGGGCATCCCCTGCAGTCCGCACCATGATCAGGTCCTCCACAGCGATCGCGCAGCTTCCCCTCACCACGCCGTCCAGCCCGTCGCTGTGCAGCGGCGCCCCGGCGCCGACGACGCCTTTGCGATTCGGCGCGGTGCCGATCACGGAAACGACGTCCTTCCCGCCGGCGCCATCGCGTCACTGCTGGATCTACCTGACCCTGAACGCCGAGATCGCGCAGTCCGTGCCGACCAACCGCACGCTGCGCGACCTGGTGCAGCAGGATCGCGCCCGCGTCAGCGTCGACGGGCAGTGGCTGTGGTGGGCCCTGCGGCGCAAGTACCCGGGCCGGACGCTGTGCAAGATGGCCGGCTCGGACCTCATCTACCAGCTGGCGAGCCATTGCGCGCGGCAGCAGCGGCGGCTGCTGCTGGTGGGCAGCACCCCGGCGATCAACGCCCAGGCCGTGATGCGTCTGCGGAGGCAGTACCCGAGCCTGGCGATCGCGGGATTCGCGCCGGCCGCGTACCAGCCAGGCAGCCTCGACGAGGACGCCGCGATGGCCGCCACCCACCAGGCCGTGGAGGCCTTCGAGCCGGACTATGTCGTGCTGGGCCTCGGCGCAGGCAAGGAACAGCGCATGTCGGCACGCCTGGCGCCGCTGCTGGACGGGCAGGTCACGGGCCTGCTGTGCTTCGGCGGTGCGATCGACATGGCCTCCGGCCGCGTACGGCGTGCGCCGCGCTGGATGCAGCGCAGCGGCCTGGAGGGCCTGTACCGAGTCTGGCAGCAGCCGGCGCGCATGCTGCGGCTGCTGCGTGTGCTGCGTGTACTGCCGAGCCTGGCGACTGGACGGTACTGACCGGGCACCCGGCCTGCCAGTCCGCTGTCCGGATACAGGGCGCCGCCCGAGGCGCGGCTGCCGCGGCGGCACGCCCTGCGGGCCCGGTCCCGAGTCCGGCGCTCAGCCGGCGGTCGCGGTGATGTCCCGGACGGCGACCGCCTCGCCGTGGACCTGGCACGGCCGCAGACTGCGCAGGCAGCGGTACAGGTCGTCGGCATAACCGACCCGGCGCCCGGCGCTCCACGCGGACACCGCGGCAGCGCCCTGCTCCTGCACGGACGGGTCGCCGATCGGCCGCGCGGCCGAGAGGCAGGCTTGCGCAAACGCCGCCGGCTCCGACGCGGCGAGAACATTGGGGGGCAGGCCCTCCCCCAGACCGCGCAGCGCATGCGGCGTGGCCACCACCGGCCGTCCCGTCGCGATCGCCTCGATGGCCTTCTCCTGCACACCCGAGCCGCTGAGCGAGGGGATCGCGATGACGTCCACCGCGGCATACAGCGACCGCGCCTCGGCGACGCGCCCGAGCACCTGCGTGCCCGGCGGCAGCGACAGACCTTCCAGGCCGCTGCCCGCGAGCACGAGACGCGCGCGGCTTGCCAGGGCGGGCCACACGCGGTCCAGCAGCCAGCGCAGCGCCTGGCGGTTCGGTGCCCAGGTCCAGGTGCCGATGAGCCCGATCGCCGGCCGCTCGCCGCGGCGGGGCGGCGGCGTCATCGCGACCCGCGCCAGCGGATAGCCGCGCAGCACGAGCACCTGCGCGCGCGACCGCAGCCCGGCCTGTGCCGCGAGCGCTTCGAGCCGCTGCGCGTCGGCCTCGCTCAGGCAGGCCACGACGGCGGCCTGCTGCAGGGCCTCGAGCTCCAGTTCGCGCAGCCCACGCGCTTCGCGCCGCATCACGAAGCGGGTGGCCGACACGGTCGCGCGGCTGCGCCGCAGGTAGTCGTCGGATTCGACGTTGTGGTTCAGCAGCATCAGTGGCTTGTCGTGCCGCCTGCCGAGCCAGGGCCAGGCCTGCAGATGGTCGACGACGACGGCGTCGCAGGCCTGCAGCCTCGCGGCCACGCGCGCGCGCAGCAGGCGCCCGCCCTGCCGGAACACGGTCACCGGCTCGCCGGCCACCAGCGCCGACGTCACCGTGCACAGGCGGCGCAGCAGCGGCTGTTCATCGAACGGTGGCTCCGGATCGCCCAGCGAGATCACCTCGTGCGCCCAGTGCGCCGCCGCGCCGGCGTCGCCCCGGCCAGCCAGCACGAGTTCGTGACCGGCATCGCGCAGCCCGCAGAGCAGGCGTGCCGTGCAGATCTCGCCGCCGCTGCGGGGCTGCCCGAACAGGCGCGTGGTCAGCACGAGCAGCTTCATCGCCAGGCGGGATCGGCAGCGGCCGGGCTCGTGTCCCAGGCCGGGTGCAGGTACAGCGCCAGCACGGCGAACCCCAGCGCATTGCCGCCGACGCCGAGGCTGGACGCCGACAGTAGATAGGTCAGGAACCACAGCAGCAGCCAGGCGGCGATCCAAGGCCCGCCGGGATCGCGCCGCGCCACCGCGACCCGCCACGCGTGCAGCGCGATCGCGCGCACCCACAACAGGGGTAGGAGCGCGGCCAGTCCGACCTGGGCGATGCCGTTGCCCAGGCCACTCTCGGTGCCGACATCGGTGTCGGCCATGGTGTAGTTGCCGCCGGCACCGAGACCTTCGCCGAGCAGGTGGCCTTCCAGCAGGTAGCGGGTGGCCGACGCGAGACCGGCCAGGTGCGAGAACGCGCCCTCCGTGTAGCCGGACTCGCCCAGCAGCAGCGCGACCGCGATGCCGACGGCCGACAGCAGGAACACCTGGCGCGGCTGCGGCGCACCCACCCAGCGCCACAGCAGCAGCAGGCCGATGAAGACCACGAAGCCCTTGGAGACCGTCAGCACGCCGGCGAGCAGGAACAGCGGCGCCCACAGCGGCACGGCGCCCGCCCACTCGGGCAGCCCGAGCGGGTCCGCGCCGAGGCGTCGCCGCGCGCGCGCGGCCAGCGCCAGCAGCAGGCCCAGCGCCAGCGTCGGCGCCAGCGTCGTCGGCTCCAGGTAGGTCGACACCAGCCGGCGCAGCACGAGGCCCGTCTGCGGCTCCAGGTCCCAGCTGAAGAAGCGGCCGCTGTGCTCGAAGGGCAGCAGGGCCCATGGATCGAGCGGGTTGGCGGCCATGTAGGCGCCGATGTCCAGCACATGCGTCCACAGCGCATCGGGCGAGAAGCGCTCGGCCAGCCCGACCAGCGCCACGAAGACGCTGGAGGCCAGCACCAGCGCCATCAGCCGCTCCAGCTGCGGGCGACTCCACGGCAGCAGCAGCAGTGCCACGAAGAGCAGCGGCACGACGGCCAGCCGGCGCAGGTTCAGCGCCACGAGCACCGGATGCTCCGGCGAAGCCAGCGCAAAGCCGGCATAGACCACGACCAGCAGCAGCGCCCACCGTACGCAGGCTGGTGCATGCCAGGGCCGCGGCGCGGCCAGCAGCGACGCCACCGCCAGGGTGACCAGCACCAGGATCAGGCCATCCCTGGCGCCGCCGATGAGTGTCCAAGCGGTGCTGCCGGTAAGCCGGAAGCCCACGAGGCCGATCGACGGACCGAACTGCAGTGCCACGATCAGCAGCACCATCACGACGAAGGCCGCTGGCGCGCCGCTGTTTGCGGCGGCGTGCAGCGGCAGCGCGAGCGGCGCGCGCGCGACGTTCACGCCGCGCCCCCGGCGCGACGCAGTGCAGCGGCCACCGCCTCGCGGGCCTGCTGGTAGTGCCGGCCGGGCAGCTGCTCCAGCAGCCGGATCCGGGCATGGGTCACCGCCGCGCGGCGTGCAGAGGGCGTGCGCAACGAGGCCAGGGCCGTCTTCAGCCCCTCGCGGTCGCCGAAGCGATACACCGAGCGCGACGGCAGCAGTTCGTCCAGTCCGGCGCGGTCGCTGGCCACCACCGGCCACCCGCGCGCGGTGGCCTCCAGCGCCACCAGCGGCAGCCCCTCGTAGCGCGAAGGCAGCAGCAGCAGGTCGGCACGCGCCAGCGCCTGCTCGATGGGCGCGTACGGCCGCACCTCGACGCGGTGCGGCCCGAGCGCGGAGGCCAGGGTCTGCAGCAGCGCTTCCCCGGGGCCGCGGCCCTGGAAGAGCCAGCGGCAGCCCTGCGCCAGCTGGGCATCGTCGAGCAGCGTCTGCACCAGCCAGTCCAGACCCTTCTGGTGCAGGTCGTAGCGCCCGACGTAGCCCACGCGCAGGCGGCCGTCGGTGGCAAGCGCAGGCGGCGACGGCGCCGCGCCGCGCAGCGACACCCGGTTCGGCAGCGTCAGCACGGTGCCGCGCACCCGCCAGTCGTCGCGCAGCACCCTCGCCTGCCGATCGCCCAGCGTGATGAAGCCCTGCACGCGCGACAACCAGGGCGCGAGCGCCCGGTCGCGCAGGCCGGCGTGCCGGTACCCCATGTCCGCGGCGCGAAAGGTCATCGGCACGTAGATCCAGGTCGGGCGACTGCCGAGCACGGCGGCCGCGGTGAGCCAGGCCTGGGCATGCAGCACGCCCGGCGCCAGCAGCAGCGGCCGCGCGCCGCCCGCGACGCCCAGCGCGCGCAGTGCGTCGCGCCGGCGTGTGATAGGTAGGGCACGGTCGACCGTCTCGGCCAGCCCATGGGCCTGCGCCAGCTCCTCCAGCGGCGGCGGCAGCAGCAGGCGTGGCCGCAGCGCGTCATGCCGCATCGCATCGGCCAGCCAGCCGAACAATGCCTTCTCGTGGCCACCGGCGTCGCGCGGCGTCAGCAGCACGTCCAGGTCGACCCGCTGCGGGTGCTGGGCCGAGCTGCTCACGGGTGCTGCAGCCTCGGGCCGGGCCGCCACCCGGGGGCCGGCATGCGCACCAGCGCGCGCACGAAGAAGGCCAGGCCGTGGGGCCGCAGCGCGTGCGCGAACCACAGCGTGCCCAACGCCCCGCCCAGCGCCCACGAGACGGCCAGCCCGACCGGCCCGAGCAGCGCCAGCGCGACGAGCGCCAGCAGCAGATCGGCCAGCGTCCACTGCAGGTGCACCCGGGCCGCGGCATGCGGCGTGACCGTCACCAGCAGCCAGGGCGCGAGCACGGCCAGCGGCAGGCCGCCCACCATGCGCAGCAAGAGCCCTGGCAGCAGCGACAGCGCGAGCTGCCAGCGCCCGTTCCAAAGCCACGCGTCGGCGGCGTGCAGCAGCGGCAGCGTCAGCGCCAGCATCGGCAGCGCCCACAACGCCAGGCGGCGCAGTGCGTGCGCCGCATGCACCGCGCGGCGCACGGGCGACAGCGGGCGCAGCGCCGGCACCGCGGTGCGCGCGACGGTGGCCGCCAGCACCTGCGAAGCCAGCGCGCAGGCCATCAGACTGAAGGCATAGGCCCCGGCCCAGGCGGCTCCGAACCAGGGACCGACGAGCCAGAGGTGGACCTGGTCGCGCAGCATCGACAACGCGGCGATGCCCTGCAGCACGAGCCCGTCGCGCCACGGCAGCGCGTCGCAGGCCGTGCGCAGCACGGCCGCCGGGCCGGCCGCGCCGGCGCCGATCCGCAGCCAGGCGGCACGTCCAAGCCGGCCCGCCACCATCCCGGCCGCGAGGGCCGAGAACGCGTCGATGCCGGACGCCAGCAGTGCCGCGGGCAGCACGAATTCGAGCACCGTCGCGGCCCCCTCGGCACGACCCACCGGGTGAAAGGACCCCGCCCGCTCCAGGCGGGCGAGCGCCACCAGCGACACGGCGTGCGACAGCAGATAGCAGACCACCGCCATCGCGACCAGCGCGGCATCGGCCACGGGGACCACGCCATGGCCGGCCAGCACCGCGGCGGCCGCGACGGCCAGCATCGACAGCACCACGGCCAGGGCCCCGATGCGTCGCGTGAGCCGCCTCTCGGCGCGCGCGGACAGGTCCTGCGGATGACGCACCAATGCCGTCTTGAAGCCGCCGTCGACGAGCAGCATGGCGGCCCGGCCGGCGCCCAGCGCCAGGGCCCAGACAGCGAGCTGCCGGGCGTCCAGCCAGGCCGCGTAGGCGCCCGCGCTGCCCAGCGCCGCCAGCAGGGTCAGCGCCTGCGCCGCGCCGAGCGTGCCCGTGCCGCGCGGCCTCATCGTGGCCCTGCCCCTGGATCCGGCGGGACGGCGGCTGGCCCTCGCAGCGCGGCGGCGCTGCGGCGCCGCTCGCGCCAGCGCGCGACCCAGCCCAGCCGGCGCTCGGGCAGCACCGAGCGCACCTGCGACAGCCGGCGAACATACTGCTCGTCCTGCAGCGCGAGCCGGCCGCGATGGCGCATCAGGATCCATGCCGCCTGCAGCGCGAAGCCCAGCATCAGGCCGGTCGCTGCCCACAGCAGCGGCCGGGGGCTGGCCGGCGTGTAGACCGGCTGCGCCTGGTCGAGCACCTGGACGGGGACCGGGTCGGACGCCTCGTCGAAACGCGCCGCCTCCAGCTGGCGCGTCAGCGTGTCGACCAGCTGCTCGGCATAACGAAGCTCACGCACGTGGGCCACGAAGGTGCCGGAGCCCTCCTCGCGCGGCACTTCCAGGCGCGCGAGCTGCGCGCGCATCGCGGCGATCTCGGCGCGTGCCAGCGCGACCTCGGTGCTGCCCTCGGCGCGCACGCGGGACAGCGCGGCCAGTCGCACCTCGGCGGCGGTGATCTCGGCCTGCTGCCGGGCGTAGGCCAGGGCCGCCGCCCCGGGCTCCGTGCGAAGCGCGGCGCGGTCGTAGCCGCTCTCGCGCAGGCGCTGCTCGGCCTGGGCCAGCGAGCGCCGCGCGCGCTCGACCTGCTGCTCGTAGAAGCTGCGCCGCTGGCGCGCCTCGTCGAGCGCGAAGCCGCGCAACAGCAGCTTGAGTTCCTCGACCACCTGGTTGGCGATGGCCGCGGCACGGTGCGGGTGCGGGTCGAGCATCTCGACGTAGACCACGCCTTCGCGGCGTGCGATCGTCAGGTCCAGGCGCCGCATCAGCAGCGCGCGCGCGCTGGCGGCGTCGCGCAGTTGCCAGGCCCTGACGAGATCGAAGCGCTCGACCAACCTTGCCGCCACGTGCTGGCTGCGCAGCATCGCCACATGCAGGTCGATCGCACTGGCGCCGCCCGGTGCGATCACCGTCAGGCCCGGCACGGCGCCGGCGCCGACCGCGCCCGAGGGCCGCTGCACCGCGGTGACCACGAAGCTGGACTGGCCGACGAACATCAGCGGTCGGTGCAGCGAGATGCCGAACAGCACCGCACCGAGCAGCAGCGCGCTGATCGCGAGCCGCCAACGCTGGCTCCACAGCGGCAGCGCGACCTCCAGCCAGCCCAGGCTGGGTGGCGGCCAGGCGACCGCCGGCGCCGCCAGCGTGACCTGCGGTCGCGACGAGGCCTCGCGCGAGTCGCTGACCATCGGCTAGAGCAGCGTCAGCAGCGCGGCCAGGCCGATGCCGAGCTGGTACAGGATCTGCGTCCAGTCCTTGAAGCCCTGCACCGTGGTCACCCGGTCCAGCCGCTCGGGAACGAAGACCGTGTCGCCCGGCAAGGCGGGCTCGGCCTCGAACTGCTCGCGGCCGTTCCACCAGCCGCCCTGCCGCGCCGACAGCACACTGCCGTTCGCGCGCACGACGAACATCGAGCGGGCCTCCGCCGTCTCGGTGGGGCCGCCGGCACGCGCCACGTAGTCGCCCAGGCTGCGTCCACCGTCGTGCACGAAGCTGCCGCCGTTGAACACGGTGCCGAAGACGCCCACGCTCTGGCCACGCGGCGGTACACGCACGAAGTCGCCGTCCTCCAGCACCAGCGCCGGCAGGGACTCCGCCCCGGGCGCCACATCGAGCACCAGCCGGCCCTCGGGGCGGCGAAGCCGCAGGCGTGAGATCAGCTCGCGCAGCGCCGCCTCCTGGGCAGCCGGGTTCTCGCCGCCGGCGCCGCGCACGGTGGCCAGCCGCGCCGCCTCCGCCTCCATCTCCTGGAGCGCGCGCAGGTAGTTCGCCTCCTGCAGCAGACGCACCCGCTCACGTCGCAGCTCGGTGCCGAACAGGAACGCCGCCGCTGTCGTGCCGCCTGCCGCGGCCACCGCGTCGGCCAGCGACGCGTCAGGCGGAAGCACGTAGTCCCCGGGACGCAGCACCTCGCCCTCGATGCGCACGCGCTTGTTGCCCAGCAGCGTCGGACGTGCGGCCTCCATGCGGGACGGCACGCGGATCAGGTCGCCATCGGCCAGCGGCCGGGTGGCATCCTCGGGCCACCGCAGCTGCACGACGCGGGTCAGTTCATCACCGCGCCGCCGTTCGAGCTCCACGCGGTCGCCGTCGGCCACCGCCGAGAATCCGCCGGCCAGCCTGAGCACCTCGGCCAGGGTGTGGCCGGGCAGGGTTTCGAAGACCGCCGTCCGGTTGACGGCGCCGAAGACGGCGACCTGCGGACCGACGGGTTCGACATGGACCACGTCGCCCGGCAGCAGCATCGGGTCATCGCCGTCCTGACCCTTGGCCAGCAGGGCATAGCGATCGTAGGTCCGGACTTCCGCGCCGCCGCGTCGCAGGCGCACCTGCCGCAGGCTGCCGCCTGCGGAGGCCACGTCGAGGCGGTCCAGGGCCCGCGACAGCGTGCTGAGGCCCGGCAGCAGACGGTCGCCGGGGTGGTCGACGAAACCCGTCACGCGGATGCGGATCGGGGCCACGTCGGTGATCGCGACGCCCAGGTCGAAGCCGCGGTACACCAGCTGGAGCCGCGCGCGCAGACGGTCGGCGAGCTGTGCCGCCGGCACACCGGCCACCCCGACCGGGCCGACCCGCGGCAGGACGACCCGGCCTCCCCGGTCCACGACCAGCCGCCACTCCCCTTCCACACTGCCCCAGACATTGACCAGGAGTTCGTCGCCGACCTGCACGGGATAGTCCGCCGGCACGAGCACCGAGGCGTGGCCGACCCGCTCCTCGAGACCCGGCGGGCGCGGCTCGGCGCCGAAACGCCAGAGTGGGCGGCCCCCGTTCGCGGCAGAGGCGAGGCGCTCGAAGTCCGTCGCCTCGCGAACCGGCTGCGGCGCCGGGGCCGCTCGCTCGCTGCCAGCCGGGATCACGATGGTTCTCGCGGCAGTCGCTGGCGGATGGGTATCCATCGGTGCCGATGCCCCGACCGCAGCTGGCGGCGGCGCCGACGACACGCCCAGGCGCTCGACCGGACTCACGGTCTGTGCGGGCAGGGACTGCCAAGGACCGACCAGCACCGACAGGCTGGCCGCGGCGAGCAGGCGCCGGTGCGGAAGGATCGTCATGAACTGCGAAGGCCAGTCCGCCACAACTCGGGCGGCGTGAAACCGTGGAGGCGTCGGTCGGAAGCGCCGGCTGATCTGGTCAGAAAAGACTATGTGCCGCTCGTGACCTCGACATGACCGATGTCTGACCTTTGGTGCAGTCCACTGATCCGAACGGCACATGGCACCATGCTCGGCGCCTTGGCACCCGGCGTACGCATGTGTCTGTTCGTGATTCGCTCCTCGAGCCGCGCCAGCGCAGTGACGTTCCGCGCAACCCCGGCGAGACCGGTGCGTGGTAGCGCGTCGGCGGTCGCCGCGGTGAGCGGTCGCCTGCGGCTCGGATCGACCCGGCGATGGCGCGCCAACGATGACCCCGGGGTCCACGGTCCCCTGAGGGGCTCGGCGGCGAAGCGGACCACAGACACGCAACTGCACAGCCTGCTGTAGGCCCACGTCCGACTGTGGACCACGGTCGCGGCCCGGGTTCAGCCTGCGGCGGCTGGCGAAAAGGACAGTTCCACCCGGGCCCCGTCCGGGTCGACCAGGAAAATCTGCCAGATCCCGCTGTCGGCCAGCCGCCGGCTCTCGAACGGCTGGCCGGCAGCCCGAAGGCGGTGCTCGAAGGCGGCCCTGTCCTGCGCCTCGAGGGCGAAGTGGTCGATCGTGCTTGCGGCGCCGGTGGCGGTGTCGGTCCCGGCTTGGCCCGTGACCGAGGACACGCGCGGCAACACGTGCACCACCGCGGCGTCGCCGACGTAGAACCAGCGCCCGGGCACGGGAATGGCCGGGCGCGGCCCCACGCGCATTCCGAGAAGGCCGCAGTAGAAGCGCTCGGTGCGATCGAAATCGGTGCTGCGCACCGTGACATGGCCCAGAGAAACCAGCATGGTGGAACCTGCAGTGCTCAGGGCTTCTGGGCCGTGGCGGTTGACGGCGGGGTTGCCGCGGTCCCGGGTTTGGGCGCCCAACTCCGGGTCTCGCTCTCGATCACCCGGGCGAATCCGGCAGCGTTCATCACGCCAGGCATCGCGCCCATGGCGGCCAGACGCTCCTTCAGCGCCGGGGACACCATCGCTTTCTGCAACTCGGCCTCCAGGCGCTGCAGCACCGCCGCCGGCGTGCCCGCAGGCGCCAGCACGCCGAACCAGGACAAGGACTCGAATCCCGGCAGCCCGCTCTCGCTGACGGTCGGCAGGTCGGGCGCTGCCGGCGCGCGCGTGGCGGACGACACGGCCAGGGCACGCACCTTGCCGTCCCTGATGAGCGGCAGAGCCACCGTGATGTTGCCGAACATCAGTTGCACCCGCCCGGCGATCACGTCGGGCCACGGATTGCCCGGGTTGGGCACGTGCACCATGTCCAGGCCCGCCATGCTGTTCATCAACTCGCCGGCGCGGTGCTGCGAGAAGCCGATGCCGCCCGACCCGTAGCTGAACTTGCCCGGCTGGCTGCGCACCAGCGCCAGCAGTTCCTGCACGCTGCGCGCCGGCACGTCGTTGGCCACCACCAGCACGTTGGGCGTGACGACAAGCTGCGCGATGGGCGCCAGGTCGCGCAGCGCTTCGTAGGGCGGCTTGACGCCATAGGCGCCGCCGGTGAGCACCAGCGCGGCGTCGCCCGACAGCACCAGCGTGTGGCCGTCGGGCGCCGACTTCGCCACGCGGTCCACGCCGATGGTGCCGCCGGCGCCCGGCACGTTCTCCACCACGACGTTGGTCGACAGCGACTCGGTCAGGGCCGGCGCAAGCAACCGGGCCAGCACGTCGGGGGCCGTGCCGGCGGCGAACGGCACCACGAGGCGGACGGGCTTGGTGGGATAGGCGGCCGGCGCCTGCGCCAACGCGAGCCCCGGTGCGCCGCCCAGGGCCAGGGCGGCGGTCAGCATGAGGTGCGTTCTGCGGTGCATGTCGATCTCCTCCGACGGGTCGTCGCCATGATGGCCGGCGGTGTCTCTTCCGGTTCGAGGCGCGACTCAAGGAGTTCTCGGGATTTTCTCAAGCAGGCGCTTGTACCGGGCACCTATAGTGTCAGGGGTGGCGCATCTTCGTCCTGATCTCCTGCCCGATCGGTTCACGCTCGGCCCGTGGCAGGTCCATGTGTTGCGCGACGAAGTGGCGGCCCAGGGTCAGGTTCACAAGCTCGAGCCTCGCGCCATGCGCCTCCTGGCCGTCCTGGCGCAGGCCAGGGGCGAGGTGGTCTTGGCCGACGACTTGCTCAACGCCGTCTGGCCGGGTCTCGTCGTCACGCCCAGTTCGCTTTACGACGCCGTGGCGCAACTGCGCAAGGTGCTGGGCCCTGATCACATCGCCACGGTGCCGCGCAAGGGATACCGTCTGGCGACGGCCATCGCCCCGCTGGCCACGCCGGCAGTGGCAACGACGGTTCCGCATGGATCCATGTCGCCGGCTGCCACAGCCTCCGGTCAGGCGGGCACGGCCACCGCGCAGACCGCCGAGCCCCGCCTGGGCCCACGCTCGGTGGCCGTGCTGCCCTTCGTCATGCGCGGGCTGCCGGAGGCGTTGTCGTTCCTGAGCGAGAGCCTCACCGGGGGGTTGATCTTCGAGTTGTCGCGCCAGCCCGGCCTCAGGGTGGTGGCGCTCGGCACCATGCTCACCTTCGGACAGCGCCATCCGCCGCCGCAGAAACTGGCCGACGAACTGGGCGTGCGCTACGTGGTCGACGGCCAGCTCGAACAACGCGGCGACATGCTGCATGTGACGGTGCAGGTGGTCGACGGCCGCCGCGGTACGCAGACCTGGGCCGACGAGCTCACCCTGCCGGCCAACGCCTGGCACGCCACGGCCTCCGTGGTGGTGGGCCGCCTGGCGCGGGCGCTGCGCTTCGAGCTCAACGACCTGGCCAGCCAGGAGACCCCGGTGATCGCCAGCGACGCCGAGGTGCAGGCGCGGGCCTTCGCGGCGCAGGCCTGGGTGCAGCTGTTCGCCCGCGTGCAGACGCCCGACACCAACCAGCGCGCCACGCGGCTGGCCCGCTCGGCCGTGGCCCTGGCACCCGAGCTGAGCCAGGGGTGGATGTGCCTGTCGTATGCCGACTGGCGCGCCGGTCACTACCGGTGGAGCGACGAGCCGCGTGACGAGCAGTTGGCGCGCGCGCTGGCCGAGGCCGAGCGCGCCGTCATGCTGGACCCGCGCGACCCCGACGCGCACTATGTGCTGGCGCTCTCGGTCGGGTACTACCGGGGGGAGCGGCTGCGTGCCGCCGAAGTGCTGCGCCACTGCCTGCGGCTGTCGCCGTCGTACGCGCCGGCGTATGGACTGCTGGCGATGTCCCTCGAGCGGCACGGGCGGCATGACGAGGCACGGGCCTACTGCGACAAGGCCTTCGAACTCAGCCCGCTCGAGCCCCTGCGCGTGATCTGGCACTGGGTGCGGGCGGAAGCCAACCTCGCCACGGGCGACCCGCAAGGGGCCCTGGTGGAGGCGCAGCGCGGCATGGCGGTCAACCCGGCGTACGCGCAGGTCTATCTGGTGGGCGCGGCGGCCGCCTGGCGGTTGGGTGCGGTGCAGCAGGCACGCGAGTGGGTGGCCACGCTGTGCCGCGAGCACCCGGCTTTCGGCAGCCTGGCGGCGGCGCGTACGAGCATGGAGCGCACCTACGACCCGGCCTGCATCGACCAGCTGGACCAGCTGATGGACACGCTGCGCGAGGCGGGCCTGCCGGCACGGTGAAGGGCGGCCACGGGCCCGCGCTTCGCCAGCGCCGCGCCTGAGAGATCCCTCGGGCGACATTGAGGCGCGCCTCAGCACCTCAAGCGTGCGTGCCTCCACGATGAAGGCACCACAGCCCAGGAGCCCATCATGTCCTTCCGTTCCCCACGTGCCCCGATGCACGTGTCACGCACCCTTCTGGCCATCACCTGGGGCCTGACCTTGGCCGCTTGTGGTGGCGGGACTGGTCACGACCCGACGGAGGTCTCGTCCGCGTCCACGGCCGCGCAGCCGCTGCCGGCGGCCACGGCTCTCAAGGCGGACGTGGTGAACGTGACGCATGCAGCGGCGGCCCCCGTGTTCGTGAACGTCGAAGGCTGCGTGCTCGATCGCCACTACATCCCCATCACCGGGACGCCGGTTCGCGCGCTGGCCGCCGACGGGCGGCTGCTCGGCAACGCACAGAGCGACGGCCACGGCCGTTTCTCGCTGCGCCTGCCGGCGCACAGCGACGTGACCTTGCAGATCGACCGGCCGTCGGGCGAATCGCTGCCGATGGTGGTGGGCGCCGCGGCATCGACGTGGGAGAAGTGCCTGCTCGACGACCAGGCTTGATGCACTGCTGCGGCCGCGGCCACAGCGGTCTGCAGGCGCCCCCCCCTGCACGGTCGGGAGCCGAACTTGGTGGGCGGGCGCTCGAGGAGCGCCCGATGCGCAAGCCACGCGCATGCCTGTGGCGGCCGAGACCATCTCCGACGCCAGACGGCCCGGAACGCCCTGCCCGCCGAACGGCTGGAAGGGGTCCTGGGCCCTGCATGCGGCGCCGGATCGGCCACCGAATCCACCGCCACTGACGGATGGATGGATTCGGTCCTGAGCCGAAGTCGCCGATCAGATCTCGGAACCCGAATGGCGAGTCGAGCCGCGCGTTGGCCGGACCATGGTCGATCGATGGGCTAGGGTGGACTCGGCTTGACGGCGGCTTCATGAATGCCCGCGTGCTTTTTGGCCGAAGGCAGCGCCAAGGAAACGGCTCAGCGCCGGCCGCCCTGCTTTTCGGCAAAGGTGGCGATCTGTTCCAGGCTGACGGAGCCGGTCTTCTCGGTATCGATGGCGTCGAAGTTGCGATAGATCCTGGGCATGCCGCGCTTGGCCTCGTCGCGGCTGAGTCGGCCATCGGCATTGATGTCGGCAGCGGTGAAGCGCTTCTGCAAGTCGGCACGCATCTTTTCCTGGCGTGCTGAATCGGCACCCTGAGCGGACACCGTGGAGGTGACGCCGGCGGTACACAGCAGCACGACCGCAAAGCCAAGGGTGGTGGAGAAGGACAGCTTGGGTTTCATCAGATTCTTTCGTTGGGTTGTGATTCGGGCGGATGCACCGCGGGCCCGCAAGTGCAGCCTCAGGATGCTGGACAAGTCGCTCGGGATCAGGGTGTGACGGTCATCGTGCGCTTGCGGTCCGGCCATTGAGGTCGGCGACCGTCTCTGTCGTGACTGCGCTGCTGCGCTCGACCCCGCATACGGCAGTCTTGTCGTCGGAGTTGGTCACTGTGCGTTTCATGCCATTCATGAGTCGCTCCTGCAGCCCTTCTTCACCTGCACCGCAGTCGCCGGGTTGGGCTGGTTAAAGGGGTCAAAGAAGTAGCCTGCGGCAACTTCGACGCGTTCAGCCACGACGCCTGCGGGAAGATGGAGTTCAAGGTAGTTGTCGCCATCACCGAGATCGTCAAACGCCAGTGGCGTGTGGGCATTGCCGTTGCAGTCGATGATGCGGATGGCATTCAGCTGATCGGCGCCAACCTCGACCCCGTTGGGTCCGGTCACGCCACCTTGCCAAACCATCTGGATGACGCGCCGCGAACTCCCAGGAGGACCGTCGGTCTTATTCAAGACGAAGGCATGCACCAGAGAGGGTCCACTCCTGATGCCGATGGTGACAGGCGGAGAAACCGCGCCCTCCAGCACGTTGCCCCTGACATCTTCGACGGGGCCGACGATCACGACATAAGCAGGCAAGTCGGCGAGATCGGCGATCGGACCCGCCAGCAGGATGGTGTGGAGTTCGTTGGTCTCATCGGCTGGACGCAGGGTGGCGCAGTTGGGCGTGGACTCGACGCCGGCTCTGCTGATCACGCGAAACCTGTCTGGACGCAGCGACGATGCCTTGATGGGCACGGACATGACCAGGGGCATGCCGTCGTCACCGATCCACTGCGGACAACCCGTGATGGGCGAAAAGAACTGGGGAGGCACGTTGATCCCGCCGAGGTAAGCGGAAAAGATGGCGGGCTTCTTGGCCGTCGCTGATGTGATGCCCGCCGCGCCGTTCCCCGCATGTGTGCCGGTCGTGGCCACTGCAAGTGAAGCAGCGATGGCGAAGAGGCTGGCGGCGCGTTTCATGGGTTCAGTCAGCCGGGCGGCGGTAGTGCGGCGTCGCGGCGGGTGCAGGGGGACGTTCATGGTTTCTCCTTGAGGTTGCATGGGTCGCGGTTGCAGTGATTCGAAGGGCATGGCCATTCAGGCTGAGCCTTGCCTAGCCGTCGTCTGGCGCTCGCGTGCAGCCGGCGGTGCGAACAGCGCGCGCCAGATGTCTCTGGCGCCGCGTGCGTCTCGCACATCACGCGCCAGGTTGATCCACTCGTGGAAGGCGATGCGCAGCGGGTTGTAGGTCAGCAGTGGCGTGGTCAGGCCATAACGCGGCGGCAGGTCGGCGCGCTCTTCCACGTAAGTGCCGAAGAGGCGGTCGAACACCATCAGGACGCCGCCGTAGTTGCAATCCAGATACTCCGGGTTGCTGCCGTGGTGCACACGGTGGTTCGACGGCGTGTTGAACCAGCGTTCGAAGGTCCTGCCCAGCTTCGGGATCCAGGTCGTGTGCAGCCAGAACTGGTAGAGCAGATTCGCCGACATCGCCAGCGCCACGGCCACGGGTGAGAAGCCCAGCCACAACAGCGGCGAGAAGAACAGCGCCGTGCCGGTGATCTTCCCCGTCCAGCCCAGACGCAGCGCAGTGGCCAGCGTGAGCTGGTTGGGCGAGTGGTGCACCGCGTGCGTGGCCCAGAACCAGCGCACGCGGTGCGCGCTGCGGTGGTACCCGTAGTAGCAGAACTCGTTGCCCACGAACAGCAGCGCAAGCGCCCACCACGAGGTCACGTCGATCGTGAACAGGCGGTGCTCGTAGATCCAGCCGAGCAGGGGTACCGCAAACGCCAGCCCAAGCCCGACGGACACCAGATCGAACGTGCGCCGACCCACCGCATCGACTATCGAGGCCGCGAAGGCGCGCCAGTCGTAGCTGCCTGGGGAGCGGCGCGACATGACGACACCTTCGATGGCAGCGATGCACAGCAGCGCAACGATCAAGGCACCCAGCCAGGGCCTCAGGTCGGAGGCCACGAGATCATTGAGGGCGACGTGGTCCATGACGGGTCAGCGCTCAGGGCAGGTTCCGGGTGGCTTCGCGCGTGACCGTCCCGCCATTGGCCCGCGTGACCGTCGTCGAGCCCTTGCCTTGGCCGTCGCGCGTCGAGTTGCGACTGCGTGTCTGGCCGTTGGGGCCGGCGGTGGTGGTCGTGCCACCCTCAGCGGAACGGTTCGCGGCGCGCGTCGCCGTCTGCCCTTCAGGGCCGGTGACGGTGGTCGCTGAGTCTCCTTGGCCCAGTGCCGAGCTGCTGCGCGTGGCAGTCTTGCCGCTCGGACCGACCACCGTGGCTTGGGTGCCTTCGGCGCTGCGATCGACATTGCGGCTCCTGGTCTTGCCATGCACCCCTGTCGAGCTGCTGGACACGTCGCCGCCGGCGCGCTGCACGTTGCGCGTGGCGCTGTTGCCGTTGGAGCCGCTGATGTGGGTCTGGCGCTCGCGCGCCTGGGCCGGCGTGGTGACCAAGGCGGTCGAAGCGGCCAGGGCCAGGATGACAGCGCCTACGACGGAAGAGCTTGGCAGTGAGTGGAGTTGGCGCATGGCGAATCTCTGGGAAGGCGGGTGAAGGAACGAACGAATCGCACTTGCTTGCATGACGTCATTTCATGCCCTCCGGCCATGCCGCGCGCTGACGATGCAAGACGAAAGGCGACAGTGCTGTCGCACGGGCCCGAGTGGTCTGCGGCACGCCGTGATCGCCCGGCCCTGTCGCCCATGCAAGCGCTGGTCCCAAGAACTGCAGGCGGCGATCCGCATGGCGGGACTTGGTCACACGCGCGTGGAATCCGGGCCAGCCCGAGAGGCTTAAGCATGGTGCCCGTCGCCAAGGTGTCACTTCAGCCTGTTATCAAGCCGACGATGTCGCGCGCACGAAGATTGCGCCGCCGCCACTCCACCTCGTGACGCGAGTGCTTCCCGAAACGGTCCAGCCAAGTACGCCCAGCCTGAGCGAGGGTCAGTTGCTGCGACTGCATGGCGAAGCATCGGCCCCCGTGCTGCTGTTGATCGTGTCTTTGCTGAGCTTGACGCCCTTGCTGGGGGTGAGCCTGCTCACTTTGCTCATCGCCTTGCGTTGGCACAGGTCGGACGGGGCGGTGCCGATTCCTGCCTGGCTCGCCGGGATGCCGCTTGGCCCGACGTGGTCGTCGCGGACCCAGGCCATGCTCGCTGCCGTGCAGCGATGGGCGACACGTTGGCTGCGCCCGCGCTGGATCGTGCTGCAGGCTCCGGTCACGCACCGAGCCTGGGGGTGCTGGATTGGCGCCTTGGGTCTGCTGCTCCTGCTGCCCCTGCCTTTCGCCAACGTGTTGCCCGCCACGAGTCTGGCGCTGCTGAGCATGGCCTGGGTGGCGCGCGACGGACTCGCGCTGGCCGTGTCCGCAGCGCTTGGCGGCGCCGCTTTGGGCTATGTGCTTCTCATGAGCCATCTCCTGCTGATTGCGGCGCAAGACGGCCTGACGTGGCTGTCCTCTGCTGTGGCGGGCTGAGAAGGCGGAGCATCACCCGGAAGGTGCCCTGGCGGCCCCGACCCGCCGGCCGCCCCTGGGCCGTGGCGGATGCCGGCAGGGAGCGGTGCCAGCAGCATGGTGCGGCGGCTGTCGGGTTGCAGCCCGTTGCGGCCGTTCGTTGTCCTCGCGTTCGAGGCATCGCGCGGCAAAGGGCTGTGCGGGCGGGCGCTGTGTGGGGCGCCGAGGAGCGCAGGGTTCGTGGCCCGCGCGCGTACCTGCGCGCTTCGTCATCTGACTCACGGCAACTGTCTGAGCGCGGTGAGCGCTGCGAACGAAGTGAGTTTTGCCGTGGGGCCACGGACCCGAGCACCGCAGGGCAGTCGGAGCGCAGCGGAGACCGCCACACCCGGCGCCGGCCGCACACACCGCCTGCCGCGATCGTGCGATGCCTCGGTCGCGAACGGTGAAGGTCAACAAAGGGCCGATCGCGTGAGTTCAAGCAGGCGCGTATGCACGAGGGCAAGCGGGTCGACCACTCGAGGCACCATCCAGCCCACTCGCATCGAAGCCGTTTCAGAAGGGCCTCGAGGCAGCTCTCAAGCGTGGCTCCTGGGCCGCAACAGGAGCGCCGTGAACACGGGCACGAAGGCCACGGCCAGCAGCGTGGACGCCACCATGCCCGAGAGCACGGTGATGCCGATCGAGATGCGTGCCGCCGCACCCGCACCGCTGCTCAGCACCAGCGGCACCACACCCAGGATGAAGGTCAGCGAGGTCATCAGGATGGGGCGCAGGCGCCGCCGCGAGGCTTCCAACGCGGCCTCGGCCACCCCATGGCCCTGGTGGATGAGTTCGGAGGTGACCTCCACGATCAGGATGGCGTTCTTGGCCGACAGCGCAATGAGCAGCACCAGGCCGATCTGCACGTAGATGTTGTTCGGCAGACCCACCGCCAGCAGCGCGCCGACGGTGCCCACCAGGGCCAGAGGCACCGAAAGCAAGACCGGCAGCGGGGTGCGCCAGCTTTCGTACTGGCCCGCCAGCACGAGATACACCAGCACCAGTGCCAGGCCGAACACCAGCACGACCGAATTGCCGACGAGCTTTTCCTGGTAGGACATGGCGGTCCACTCGTAGCCTACGCCGGGGGGCAGCAGCTCGGCGGCAAATTCTTCGAGCGCGGCCATGGCCGCCCCGCTGGCCACGCCCGGTGCCGCGGCGCCCAGCAAGGTGGCGGTGGGATAGAGGTTGTACTGCGAGGCCACCGCGGGCCCGCTGGTCGCGACGAACTGCGCGAAGGCGCCCAGCGGCACCATCTCGCCACCCTTGCCGCGTACCGTCAGCTCGCCGATGGCAGCCAGGTCGCGCCGCGCGTCGGGGTCGGCCTGCACGTAGACGGTGTAGTTCTGCCCCAGGGCCGAGAACAGGTTGACGAAAGACGCGCCCAGGTAGGTCTGCACCGTGTCGTAGGCGTCGCTCACCGAAACGCCCAGCGCCTCGGCGCGCGCGCGGTTGAGTTCCATGCGCAGCTGCGGCACGTTCACGCGCAGCGGGGTGAATGCCTCCTGGAATCGAGGGTCTCCCCTGGCGCGTTCGACCATCGCCTGCGCGGCCTCGGCGAGCTTGCTCCAGTCATTGCTGCCGTCCTGGAGCACCAGTTGCATCTGGAAGCCACCCGATAGGCCCAGGCCGCTGATGGGCGGCGGCAGCAGCACGCGGCCTTGCGCCTGGGGAATCTCGGCCAGCAAGGCGCTGAGCCTCACGTACAGGCTGCGCAGGTCCTGGCCCTCACCCGTGCGTTCCTTCCAGTCGTGCAGCGTCACGTACACCAGCCCGGCACTGGGCAGCGGGGTGTTGCCCTCCGTGGCCGAGACCCCCGCCACAGCGATCGCGTGCTTCACGCCCGGGACGCGGCGAACGCGTTGGGAGATGTCGTCCAGCACCGCCTGCGTGCCGCCCAGAGCGGCGGCATCGGGCAACTGCACCGACAAAAGCAGATAGCCCTGATCCTCCGTGGGAATGAAGCCCGTGGGGATGCGGACGAAGCCCACCAGCGCCACGGCCATCAGGCCCACGGCCACGGCGGCACTGGGCCACTTGAAGCGAATGAGCCCGCCGATCAGGCGCATGTAGGCCGCCTCCAAGGCGCCGTAGCCGCGATTGAAACCCCGGATGTAGGCGCCCGTCAGGACGTTGGGCTTCTTGTCGGGGCCGGCCACCCGCAGAAACTGCGCGGACTGCGTCGGCTTCAAGGTGATCGCGTTGATGCCCGAGAGCACGGCAGTGGCGGCGATGACCAGCGCGAACTGCCGGTACATCTGCCCGGTGATGCCGGGCAGGAAGGCCGCCGGCAGGAACACGGCACACAGAACCAGCGTGATGCCGATGATCGGCCCCAGCAACTCCTTCATGGCCGCCGTGGCGGCGGGCCGCGGGGACAGGCCCTGTTCCATCTTCTGGGCCACGCCTTCCACCACCACGATGGCATCGTCCACCACGATGCCGATGCACAGCACGATGGCAAACAGCGTCAGCAGGTTCACGCTGAAGCCCATCACCGCCATGGCGGCAAACGCGCCGACCACCGTGATGGGCACGGTGGTGCCCGGCACCAAGGTGGCGCGCCAGCTCTGCAGGAAGGCCAGGATGACCAGCAGCACCAGCACGCCGGCCTCCACCAGCGTCTTGTAGACCTCGTTCACCGCGGCGGTGACGAACAGCGTGGTGTCGAAGGGGATGTCGTAGTCCATGCCCTCCGGGAAGGTCTTGGCCGCTTCGGCCATGGCTTCGCGCACGGCGCGGGCGGTGTCCAGCGCATTCGCATCCGGCAGCTGGAAGATGGCCAGGCCGCCCGCCGGCTTGCCGTCGAAGGTGAAGCCCTGGCCGTAGTTCTGGCTGCCCAGCTCGATGCGGGCGATGTCGGCCAGGCGCGTCACGCTGCCGTCACTGGCCGAGGCCACCACCAGTTGGCCGAAGTCCTCGGGCGTGCTCAGCGGGCTGTCCACGGTGAGCGTGAGCTGCTGGTCGGGCGCCGTGCTGCCGGGGCTCACTGGCGGGGCGCCCACCTGGCCTGCGCTCACGCGCTGGTTCTGCTTGCTGATGACCGCCACCACCTGCGACGGATTCAGGCGCCGCTGTCGCAGCTGTGCAGGGTCCAGCCAGACGCGCATGCTGTAGCTGCCCACGCCGAACACGTTGACATCGGCGACGCCGGGCAATCGCACCAGACGGTCGCGCAGTTGCAGGTTGGCGAAGTTGCTCAGGAAGAGTGCGTCGTGCTGTGGCTGGGTCGACGACACCGTGGCGATCTGCAGGATGGCGGTGGACCGCTTCTTCGTCACCACGCCCTGCTGCTGCACCGGCTGCGGCAGCGTGGGCAGTGCGGCAGCCACGCGGTTCTGCACGGCCACCTGGGCCTGCTCCGCATTCGTGCCCACGGCGAAGCTCACCGTGAGCACGTAGCGCCCGTCGTTCGAGGCGTAGGACTGCATGTAGATCATGCCTTCGACGCCGTTGACCTGCTGCTCGATGGTGCGCGCCACCACCTCCTGCACCGTGCGCGCGTTGGCCCCGGGGTAGTTGGCCGTGACCTGGATGGTGGGCGGCGTGAGCGGCGGGTACTGCGCGACCGGCAGGCCCAGCAAGGCCACCGCACCGAGCAGAAGCATGAGCCAGGCGATGACGTTGGCCAGCACCGGCCGTTCGATGAAGAACTGGGCGATCATGGGGCGTTCCCGGCGCGGGCCGCCTGCACCTTGACCTCCTGCCCCGGCTTCACCCGGGTGTGGCCCTCCACGATCAGGGCCTCGCCGCCCTGCAGGCCTTCCAGCACCTCCACGCGCTCGCTGCTGCCCAGGGGGCTGACCTTCAGGTTCACGCGCTGCGCCTTCTGCCCGACGCCCAGGGTCAGCACGTAGCTGCCTTCCTGGTCGTTCAGCAGCCAGCTCTTCTTCAGCACCAGGGCCTGGCGGTCGCGGCCAAGGTCGATCACCAGGCGGGCGTAGAAGCCTGGCAGCAGGCGGCGCTCGCGGTTGTCGAAGCGCGCCCGCACCGGCACGCTGCCCGTGCTGGCATTGACCACATGGTCGATGAAGTCCACGACGCCGGTGTCGGCAGCCTCAGCCTGCCCTTGCAAGGTGGCCGTGGCCCTGAAACCCAGGATCCTCTTCGGCTGGCCGGCCTTGTAGGCGGCGTAGGTGCTGCGCAGACGCAGGGCCTCTCGCTCGTTGACGGTCGCGGTCACGTAGGCGGGCGACAGCTGCATCAGCGTGCCCAGCACGGACGGCCCGGTGGCCCCGACCAGGTTGCCGACGTCCACGGCGCGGCGCCCCATCACGCCGTCGAAGGGGGCCCGCACCTCGGTGTATTCCAAGTTGAGTTGGGCCAGGCGCAGGTTGGCCTGGGCCTGCTGCAGGTTGGACTGCGCGGTGTCCACGCTGGCCTGCGAGGTGGCGTTGTCCTGCACCAGCCTGCGCTGGCGCTCGAACTCCGATTCCGCCTGCAGCAGTCGCGCCTGGTTCAGGTTCACCTGCTCCTCGTAGCTGGTGCGCTCGATGCTGAACAGCAGCTGGCCCTTGCGCACGGGCATGCCGTCCTGGAAGTGGATGGCCTGCAGCACGCCAGGCACGCGGGCGGTGAGCTGCGCCTGCTGTGAAGGCTGCACGGTGCCGTCCAGCGCCAGGGTGTCGCGCACGGT
The DNA here is from genome assembly GCA_964621995.1 of uncultured Rubrivivax sp. Taxonomy (GTDB): domain Bacteria; phylum Pseudomonadota; class Gammaproteobacteria; order Burkholderiales; family Burkholderiaceae_C; genus Rubrivivax. The sequence goes on from CAZUPH010000001.1 coordinate 49,996, forward strand.
TTCGGGTTGCAGCGTCAAGGTCTGCACCGCCACCGGGCCGCTGGGCGGGACCGGTGCGCCCCTGGGCTTGCAGCCGGTGGCCATCAGCACGGCAGCGCCACAAAGCGCCAGTGCCAGGGTGGCGGATCGCGCCAGGCGTGGCGGCGCGAGTGGCTTGACGACTTGCATGGTGGGGGACATCGCGGAAGAGTGGTCGGGGGTGGCGCTGGTGCGGGCTCGATGGGCGGTGCGCCTCAACCCGCATCGGGCCAGGCGCCGCCCATGGAGCGGTACGCGGCAATCACCGCCTGCAGCACGGCGGCGCGCGCCTGGGCGGCGGCATCGGCCGTCTGCAGGCGGCTTTGCTCCGCGCTGCTCACGCTCAGGTAGTCCACCTGTCCTGCGCGGTAGCGGCTCAAGGCCAGGTCGGCGGCGCGGCTCGCGGCAACTTCGGCCTCCTGCGTGAGGCGCGCCTGCTCGCGGCTGTGGTGCACCTGGGTGAAGGCGTCCTCCACCTCCTGCTGCGCCTTGAGCACCTGGTTCTGGTAGGCCGCCAGCGCTTGCCGAAACCCCTGGTCCTGCACCTGAACCTGGGCCTTCAGGCGGCCTCGATCGAACAGTGGCAACGTGAAGTTCAACCCGGCGTTCACCAGCCGGCTGTCCCAGCTGAAGAGCTCCTTGGCCGAGCCGCTGCCCGAGACCCCCAGCGCACCGCTGAGCGAGAAGCTGGGATACAGCGCCGCTTCGGCCTGCCCGATGCGCGCCGACTGCGACGCCGCGGCCCACAGGGCCTGACTGACATCGGGCCGGCGGCGAAGCCAGTCGGCAGGTGCCGACAGCGGCCAGCGCGCGGGCTGCGCGGGCAGGGCCCTGGGGGCATCGCTGGCTTGCAGCCGCGCCACCATCGCGGCCGGGCTCTGGCCCAGCAGCACCGCCAGCGCGTGGCTGTTCTGCGCCATCGCGATCTGCAGGCTGGGCACCTGCGCGGCGGTCTGCGCCAGCTGGGTCTGGGCCTGGCGCCAGTCGAGTTCACTGCTGGCCCCGGCCTGGAAGCGCGCGCGCGCGATGCGCGCGTTCTCCTCTTGCTGCACCAGGTTGGACTGCGCCACCGAAAGCCGCGTCTGCGCCAGGCGCCATTGCACATACACGCTCGCGACCGACGCGCGCACCGACAGCCGCGCCCAGGCCAGGCGCTCTTCGGCGGCTTGCAGCGAGGCGGCATCGGCCTCCACCGCCCGCCGCTGCCGGCCCCAGAAGTCCAGCTCCCAGCTGCTTTGCGCGAGCACCTGGTTCGTGGTGCTGCCCGTCGTCTGGCCACGCAGCTTGCTGGCCAGATCCGGCTCCGTGTAGGTGCTGTCGGCGCCCAGCGCCACGGCCGGCAGCGAGCCGCCCCGCGTGGCGCGCAGCACGCCCTGCGCGGCGGCCAGTTGCGCGCCGGCGCTGGCAAGGTCGAGGTTGTTGGCATCGGCCTCGGCCAACAGGCTTTGCAGCAAGGGGTCCTGGAACTGCGCCCAAAAGGCCGCCTCGCTGATCGGCGCCGGGGTCTGCGCATCGGCGGCGGACCACATGACGGGCAAGGGCGTCTCTGGGGCGCGGAAGTCGGGCCCGACGGGGGTGAGCAGCTGGCAACCGCTGAGCAGGCCGGCGCACATGACGCCCAGAGGACGCTGCCAGCAGGGCCTGGCCAACGAAATTGCCCCGCCTTTACGCCAGCGCGACATGGTGTACCGCCGGTGACGTAACGCAGGGCTTCGGATTCGGCTTCGCGCAGCGCGGTGTGTGCATGGCACCCGATGGCAAGACGTCGAGGACCTGCGCACCTGGTGTCGCCGGTTCAGCTTCGCCTGGAGAAGCTTCGCCGAAGGTAGCCAGCACCGTGGCAACCGCGCAAGTGACTACGATGCGTGGCAGCGAGCGTTGTCTGTGCATGGGGAATCCCGTGACGCCGAGCGGCGGAAGCAAGAAGGCACCCTTGGGGTGACCCGCCATTGCAAACCGCCAGTACCCACCGCGCGCTGACGATGCAAGACGAATTGCGACAGCGCTGTCGCATTTGCCCGCGGGACCAGTTGCATCCCTACACTCCAAGGCCATGTCGCTGATGCAGCCGCTGATCCTGATCGTGGACGACGACGCCGAGCTGTCCACCATGCTCGTGGAACTGCTGGCACGCGAGGGCTGGGCCACGCACACCGTACTGACCGCCGGCGACGGCGAGCGGGCGCTGTCTTCGCACCAACCGGACGTCGTCCTGCTCGACGCGATGCTGCCCGATGGCAATGGCTTCGACCTCGCGCGACGCTGGCGCGCCGCACACCCTGCCCTCGGCCTGGTGATGCTCACCGCGCGCGGCGACCCGCTGGATCGTGTGCTCGGCCTGGAGATCGGCGCCGACGACTACCTGCCCAAACCCTTCGAGCCGCGCGAGTTGGTGGCGCGCTTGCGTGCGCTGCTGCGGCGAACGTCACCTGGCCGCGGAGACACCGCGTTGATGCGCTTCGCCGGGCTGTCGATCGACCTCGCCAAGCGCGAGGTCACCGCCGGCGATCGCGTGGTGGCCCTGACGAGCGTGGAGTTCAAGCTGCTGGTCGCGCTGGCGCGGCAGCCCGGCATCGCGGTCACCCGCCACGCGCTGTCCCAGGCCGTGCAGGCAGGCGGCTACCAGCCGCAGGAGCGCACCGTGGATGTGCAGATCGCGCGCCTGCGGCGCAAGCTCAACGACGCGAGCCCCGGCGCCGAGTGGGTCGACACCGTGCGCGGTGAAGGCTATGTATTCGTGCCACGCGGCGGCGCCACGGGCGATGTCACCGGCGCGGCGCAGCCATGAGGCGCGCAGGCAGCCTGTTCGTGCGCTTGCTGCTGGCGCAGGTCGCGTTGACGGTGTTGCTCACCGCGACCCTGGTGCTGCTGTTCGATCTCGAGCGCAACCGCACCGTGGCGCAACTCGTCGCTGCACGGTGGAAGCCGGCCCTGCAGCAGGTGATCCGCGGCGCACCGCTTGAGGTCGTCGGCGCCAGCGCGCCGGGCACGATCTACACCTCGCCGAGGCGACCTGGCCGAGCGTTCGAACTCGCGTCGCTCACGCCGCGGGTGGCGATGGTGCGCGAGGCCTTTGCCGACGAAGGCGTGCCGGTGCAGGACGTGGTGCTCGCGCCCGAGTCCGTGAGCGGCCGGTCCATCCCGGTGCTGTGGCTGGCGCTGCCCGGCCACGACGGTGCCACACGCTGGGCCGGCTTCGAGAGCGAAGCTGTCGATCCCCACATCCGCGAGCGGCTCGTACTCGCCCTGCTGCTGCTCTCGGGCATCGCGGTCGCGGCCAGCGCCTTCGTCGCCCGTTGGCTCGCACGTCCCCTGGAGGCGCTGCGTGCCCGTATTGCCGCTGACGACGCGTCCGGCGGCCCGCTGCCTCACGCCAGCGCTGAAGTCCAGGCGATCGACGAGGCCTGGCGGGCGCTGCGCCAGTCGCTCGAGCAACAGGAGCGCGAGCGCGCGTTGCTGCTCGCAGGCGTGTCGCACGACCTTCGCAGCCCGCTTGGCCGCATCCGCATGGCTGCCGAACTGTTGCCCGAGGGGGAAGGCATCGCGCCGAGGCGCGCGGCCATCGTGCGCAATGCGCTGCTGGCGGATCGGCTCGTGGGCAGTTTCCTCGACCATGTTCGCAGCGGCGAACTGCCCTTGAACGAGACGGTGGACGTGGCCGCGGTGGCACGCAGCGTGGCGGCCCATCAGCAGCGCGCCGCGAGCGAGCTGACGGTCGAAGCACCCGCTTCGCTTCTGGTGCCCGATGTCAACGCGGTGCTGATCGAACGCGTGATCGGCAACCTGCTCGACAACGCCTTCACCCACGGCCAACCACCCGTGCGATTGACCGTGGCCGTCGTGGATCATCGTGTAGGTATCGCGGTCGAGGACTGTGGCCCGGGCATCGCGCCCGAGGACCAGCCAGCGATGCTGCAAGCCTTCGCGCGTGGTGACACCAGCCGCGGGCATCCGGGCCTGGGCCTGGGGTTGGCGATCGTGCAGCGCGTGGCGTCGCGACTGGGGGGCGGCGTCGATTTCAGCCGCTCGGCAGAGGCTGCACGGGCCATCGTGCGGGTTGAGTGGCCGATGAGCTGAAGTGCCGAGTGCTGCTGGTGGGCGCATGAGGCCTTGATCGCAGATCTGCTGATCGAATTCTTCGATTGAGGAAGCTGTCGATTGAACCTGTTGAAGTGCGACCGCTCTGAGTCGCTGTTGGTCTTGATGCAGGCACGGACCGACCGCTTCGGAGCATCGAAATCTGGGCCGCAGATGGCGGTTCTGGGTCGCGGGCTATCGGCCGCTGAAGCAGTTCCGGAAGGCCGCTTCGACCCTGGAGCAGCCCGCCAAGCGGAGGCTGCGAACGGCAGGCATCCGCGGGCCGAACCCGCACGCCGTGTTGGCAGGCTACAGTTCAGCTGCTGCAAGCATCACCTTCAGGAGGCCTCGATAAGCCGCTGAACGAGCGCGGTGTGGGGCATTTGGTGGGGTGTTTGGGCCGGCAAAGATCAAATATGCCTGCACGACAACAGCTTAGCTTCGCACTCGAAGTTCAGGTGCAGAACATCGAGTGAGGTTTCAGGGGGTCTCTTGACACCCCCAAGCGGCCGGAAAGTCCAGCGTCTGCGCGGGCTTGGCGTTTCAGGAGGTCGAACCGCGGCCGACCCCATCCCGGAGATTCTGTGTACCCGAACGGTCCGGGGCCCGTTGCGGGTATACACGCGGGGTGGACGATGGCACTGCTTGAGCCCACGCGCACACGCGAGCGCGACGGCGTGGTGCTGCACTTCCTTCATCGGTCTTTCAACGAACCGCGCGGCCTTGGGCCGCGCCGCACGGGCTGCGCAGCCGGGCCGAGGGCGCCGCCGGTCAGCGGGTTGCCGCGAGTCGCCCCTGCCTGCTCGATCGCCGGCCGCACCTTCGCCGGCGTGGCGGGGCGGCAGCTTCGTGGGGTCGCGCTGGTCGGTGGGTTCGAGGCCGAGGTTGTGCGCGACCATCGCGCCATCGCTCGTCGAGGCGCCGCACCTGCGCCGTCTGCACCGTCCAGAAGCTGCGCCGCGACGAGGCGCCGTCGCCGGCGCGGCGGGCGTCCACGGCTGGGCCTTCGATCGCGGGCCCCCTCGGCACCCAGCGGCGCGCATCGGCGGCATGCACCACGCCGCCGCCGTCGAATCCATGGAAGCGCGCTTCGCTGGGCAGCCGCCCCGCCAGTTCGGGGTTGGCGGCCTCGATCGCAGCGGCGTCGACACGCAGGCTCCCATCGCGCACGGCCAAGGCGCGCGGCGGTTCGGCGATCTGCAGCCACACGCGGTCCCCTTCCTGCCCGAGCAGGGATCCCGCGGTCGCCGAGCCGATGACGCGCGGGGAGCGCACCGCCGTGGCCGTCTTCGGATCGTCGAAGGTCACCAGGCGTGCGCGCCACAGCGGTGTGGCCGTCGTTTGCTCGTAGGCGCGCAAGTCGACGTGGCCTTCAGCAGCGCATCCAGCGCGATGCGCTCGGCCCGCAGGTCGAAATCGGTGCCGTTCGCCAAGGGCCGCATTGTCACGCGAGCATGTCGACGCGCCTGCGGCACCACCGCTGGCCGCGCCGCCGCCATGACGGCTGCGCCGCTCGGCGGCGCCGGGCACCGGCCGCCCTCGCGCAGAATGGCCGCATGAAGATTCCCGGACGCCTGCGGTCGCTGGTCGACGAGGGCCTGATCGACCGCGTGCTGCAGCAGCTCAAGAGCGGCAAGGAAGCCGAGGTCTATGTCGTGGCCTGCGGCGATCACGTGCGCGCGGCCAAGATCTACAAGGACGCGAGCCAGCGCAGCTTTCGCCAGGCGGTGGACTACACCGAGAACCGCAAGGTCAAGAACTCGCGCCAGGCCCGGGCCATGGCCAAGGGCACGCGCTTCGGCAAGGAGCAGCGCGAAGCGGCCTGGCAGAGCGCCGAGGTCGATGCGCTGCACCGGCTGGCCGCTGCGGGCGTGCGCGTGCCCCGGCCCTTCAACTTCCTCGACGGTGTGCTGATCATGGAGCTCGTGACCGACGCGCAGGGCCAGGCCGCGCCGCGCCTCAACGAGCTGACATTCACCGCCGAGGAGGCCCGCGACCACCACGCCCTGCTGCTTCGGCAGGTCGTGCGCATGCTCTGCGCCGGGGTCGTGCATGGCGACCTCTCCGAATTCAACGTGCTGCTGGCCGACGATGGCCCGGTCGTCATCGACCTGCCCCAGGCCGTGGACGCGGCGGGCAACCACCACGCCGCGCGCATGCTGATGCGCGACGTCGTCAACCTGCGCGCGTTCTTCGGCAGCTTCGCGCCCGAACTGCTGAGTACGCAGTACGGCGCGGAGATCTGGCATCTGTATGCCGCCGGACGGCTGGCGCCGGAGACCACGCTGAGCGGCGTCTACGCCGTCGAGCCGGGCGCCGTCGACCTGGCCGGCGTCATGCGAGAGATCGACGACGCGCGGGCCGAGGAGCAGGCGCGCCGCGAGCGCATGGCCTAGGAGCCTGCGTGGGCCAGGCCCGGCGCCTTCAGCGGCGGGGCCAGCCCAGGGCCGCTGCGCGCGCCAGGCGCCACAGCGCCCAGCCCAGCAGCAGCGGCAGCACCAGCGTCTGCAAGGTGAAGACGACGATCAGCCGCACCACGTGTTCGACGGCGCGGTTGGCGACCTCCTTCAGCGCGTCGAAGCGTTCGCCGACGTTGCTGCCCTGGGCCCACCAGCGGCGCACGCGGTCCGTGATGGACTCTTCCGCGCCGGGTGTGGCCACCGGCGCATTCATCACCTCGATCTGCGCAGACGACTGCTCGAGCGTCTGCTGTCCGGCCTCGTACTCGCTCTTCAGGAACAGATGGAATGCCGCCTCGCTGCCCAGCGCCACCAGAGGCACCATGAAGCGGACGATCAGCAGCACCACGAGCGCCTGCACCAGCCAGCGCGGCGGCGCGGCGCCGCGCCAGCGCCAGACGGCCCAGGAGATGCACACGGCGCTCAGCAGCAGCGAAACCGGCCACCAGGCCCCGATGCCGATGAGCACGCGCTGGGCGCCGAAGGCTGCGCTGGCCAGCAGCATCAGCGTCGAGAACTGTTCGATCAGCTGGTTGATCGGGTCCAGGACCTGCCCCGGGGCCAGCGTCACGCCAACGCCGGCGGGCTGCACGGCGAGTTCGGTGCCCTGCGCCACCGAGATGACCGCATTCAGCACCCGTGCAGCCGCGAACGTGGCCAGCGCGCGCTTCCATCCGGCGTCGACCTGGGCCAGCGCCGCATCGTCCAGGCGCAGCACCCAGGTCGCCAGCAGGATGGCCACGACGGCGGCGGCGGTCAGGGGGCGGTGCCATCGGCGCATCGGGCGAGCATAAGCGCCCGCCCTTGCTGTGGGCGCGGAGTCCGGCGGCCTGGTCGGGACTCTGCGCAGCGCCGCCACGGTCGCGGCCCCGGCCCCGCGGGTGGCCGCCGGCCACCGCTGCCGGTCGACAATGGCAGATGACCGCCGCACCCGACGCCGCGCCGCGCACCGGCCCCGCCTTCTCGACCCTGCCCATGGCAAGCCACGTGCTGGACAACCTCCGGCGACTGGGCTACGAGCACATGACCGCCATCCAGGCCGCCAGTCTGCCGCCGTCACTGGCCGGCAAGGACCTCATCGCGCAGGCCAGGACCGGCAGCGGGAAGACGGTCGCCTTCGCGCTGCCGCTGCTGGCCAACCTGAACCCGCGCCGATTTGCCGTGCAGGCGCTGGTGCTGTGCCCGACCCGCGAGCTCGCCGAGCAGGTGAAGCAGGAGATCCGCCGCCTTGCGCGCGCCGAGGTCAACGTCAAGGTGCTCATGCTGTGCGGCGGCGCCACGATGCGCCCGCAGCTGGCCAGCCTGGCGCACGGCGCGCACGTGGTGGTCGGCACGCCCGGGCGCATCCTCGACCACCTGGGGCGCGAGTCGCTGTCGCTGGACGCGCTGAACACGCTGGTGCTCGACGAGGCCGACCGCATGCTGGACATGGGCTTCGCCGAGGACCTGGCCGCCATCGTTCAGCGCTGCCCGCCGACCTCGCAGCGACAGACGCTGCTGTTCTCGGCCACCTACCCCGACGACGTCGCCCGGCTCGCGGCGCGCTACCTGCGCGAACCTCAGGAGATCCGTCTGAACGAGCGCCACGCCGCGGGCCAGATCCGCCAGCGCTTCTACGAGGTGACGGAGAGCGAGCGGCTGCATGCCGTCGGACTGCTGCTGAACCACTTCCGCCCCGAGAGCACGCTGGCCTTCTGCAACACGAAGCAGCAGTGCCGCGACCTCGTCGCGGTGCTGCAGGCGCAGGGCATCGTCGCACTCGAGCTGCACGGCGACCTGGAGCAGCGCGAGCGCGACCAGGTGCTGGTGCGCTTTGCCAACCGCAGCTGCAGCGTCCTGGTGGCCACCGACGTCGCCGCGCGCGGGCTGGACATCACGCGGCTGGAGGCGGTGATCAATGTCGAGATCACGCCCGACGCCCAGGTCCACACCCACCGTGTCGGGCGCACCGGCCGCGCCGGCGAATCGGGTCAGGTCTTCAACCTGGCCAGCGTCGACGAGATGGGTCGTGTCGGCCGCATCGACGAGATGCAGGGCACCGAAAGCGTCTGGCATGCGCTGGCCGAACTGCAGGTCCAGGGCGGTGCGGCGGACCCGCCGCTGCGCCCGCCCATGGTCACGCTGCAGATCCTGGGCGGGCGCAAGCAGAAGATCCGCGCGGGCGACGTGCTGGGCGCGCTCACCAAGGACCTGGGCCTGCCTGCCGCGGCGATCGGCAAGATCGACGTCAACGACTTCTCGACCTATGTCGCCGTGCGGCGCGACCTCGCCGAGCGGGCCCTGCGCGGGCTCGCCGAGGGCAAGGTCAAGGGCCGCACGGTCAAGGTCAGGAGCCTGCAGTGAAGCTCTTCCTGTCCTACCCGTCCGGCCAGCACAACCTGGCCGAGCGACTGGCCTTGGCCCTCGAGGCCGAAGGCCACGAGGTCTTCATCGACCGCGCCGAGCTGAAGGCGGGCGAGTCGTTCCACCAGACCCTGCGCGAGGCCATCCTCGGCGCCGATGCGATGGTCTTCCTGGTGACACCCGAAGCCGTGGCGCCCGGCAGCTACGCACTGGCGGAGCTGAACATCGCCCGGCAACGGTGGCGCCGGCCCAGCGGGCACGTGCTGCCCGTGATGGTGGTCGCCACGCCGGTCAGCGCATTGCCCAGCTACCTGTCGGCGGTGACCGTGCTGCAGCCGCAGGGCGAGGCCGTGGCCGAGATCGTTGCCGCGGTGGCGCGGCTGAAGCCGCCGACGGGCCGGCGCCCGGTGTGGATCGCGGCCGCGGCGGTGCTGGTGGTCGTCGGGCTTGCGACAGCCGGCGGCCTGCTCTATCGCCACGAGCTGCGCAGCGCGGCGCAACAGGCTCGGAGCGACCTGGCACTGGCGGCGTCGGCACGCGAGCTGTGCGACAGCGGCAGCCATGCGGTCGCGATGGCACAGCTGAACGAACTGGTCGTCGGCAGGCAGCCGCCGGCGCAGGTGCTCGACGCGCGCGAAGACTGCGCCATGCGGTGGCTGCGCGACATGCGCGCCACCGTGGGCAGGACGACCTTCACCGAGCAGGTGGCACAGGCTCAGCCAGTTCTCCTGCAGGGCCTGGCCAGGAGCGAGGGCGTGCGCGCCGCCGATCTGCGGTCGCACATCGGCTGGGGTGAGTACCTGCGAGGCCGCGAAGGCGCGGCGGGCGTCGACCCGGTGGCGCACTGGACCCGCGCGCTGGCCGACGATGCCGACAACGTCTATGCCAACGGCATGTGGGCGCGCCAGATGCTCCAGCGAGGCGGGCGCTTCGACGAGGCCATGGCCCTCTTCGAGAAGGCCGAGGCCAGCGGCCGCGACCGGCCGTTCCTGCGCAGCTTGCAGTTTGGCGGCACGCTCGGCGGCCGGATCGAGACGGCGCGCTATGCCGTGGAGGTGGCCGACCGCATGCGCCGCGGCGGCGAGCTCATCGAGGAGCATCACCGCGACGCGCTGTGGAGCAGCGCGTTCGGTTACCCCTTGCTGAGCGCCGATGCACGAGCGGTCGTCTTCGCCTCGCTGCCGCCGGCACAACTGCTTCAGACCTTCGACTGGCTCTTTCCGGAAGCCCGGGTCAGCGACGAGCGCCGGGCGCAGTGGCGCTTCGTGCGCGCCACGCTGATGGAGAACAACGGCGAGCGGGAAGCCGCGCGGGCCGAATTCGAATCGCTCGTGAGCAGCCTGCGCGCCGCCAACCGCGGGGGCCGCCTGCTCGACGAAGCACAGCGCGGCCTCGATCGCGTGAGATAGGCGCCGGCTCGCGGCGGTGCGCCGGCGCGGGCCGCGCCCCGGCAGACGCGGGGCGGACGCCGGCCCAGGCCACTGCGGCCAGCCACCGATCCACCAGGGCCTGCATGGTGTCTGCCCCGATGCCCCACGCCCGGCCCCTGCGCGTCGACCTGGCCGGCGGCGGACCGACCGGGCTCGCCTTCGCGCTGATGCCGCTCGCCCGGGCGCCTTGGGCTTCGTGGTCGCGGATCCGACTCACTCCAGGGGTCGGACCACCTCCGCGACCGCATAGTCGGGCCCGCCCACGATGCGATCGAAGTAGGACACATGGGCGTCGCTGCCCGCGGGCCACTGCGCCTCGAAGCGGGCACGCCACCGCGCAAGGTCGATGTCGATGGCGACGGCCTCGGCCACCACGCCGCCGCCGAGTTCGACGCCGAAGCGCCCGGGCACCCGGGCGGACGGCTCGACGGCGATGCGGGTCAGCAGTCCTGCGGCATCGCCTCGGAAGTTGGGCATCCCGGCGGCACCGTTGTTGAGGATCCAGCGCGCGCGGCGGGCTTGCGATCCCGGCACGGCCTGGAACACCGGCAGGCAGGTGTGGGTGCAGGCGAAGGCGTCCACGCCCGCGCGGTCGAACCAGCGGGCGACCTCGGCGCGGTGGTCCGCCGCACGCAGGTGCTCCTGCGCAAAGCCCCAGCCGGCCAGCGAGGTGGCATCGCCGTGCACGATGCCCAGCCGCAGGGGCCCCACATCGGCACGCTGCCACATCGGCAGCGCCGACAACGCAGCACGCTGGCCTTCGTCAGCCGCGGTCCGCAGGCGTGCCAGGATGCGGTTGGAGCGCTCGACCACGCCGTCCCCCACCCAGTCCGGGTAGGCACAGCCGCAGCCGGCGTCGGCTTCCGCGTCCGGGGCCGCCAGCTCGGTCTCGACGTTGCCGCGCAGCGCCTCGTGCGCCAGCACGCCGCGCTGCACCCGCTCGAAGACCTCCGGGTCGGCATCGAACCAGTGGAAGTCGCCGTTGAACACCAGCCGCTTGCGCCCGCGTTCGCGGTCGAAGAGCTCCAGCACACGTTCCAGCGCCAGCGGATTGCCGTACAGGCCGCCCACCACGTACAGCACCTCGAGCGATCGCAGGTGCGCGGGCGCCTCGATGGCGAAGTCCTCGGGCCGGTAGCGGTAGTGCAGCGGGCAGCTGCGCCCGGGCGCCGTGCCGGCCGGTGCATGGCCGAAGGTCGGCTGTGGTGTCGGCCGCAGGGCCCCGGGCGCGGGGGCCAGCCCTTCACAAACGTTCATCGTCGCTTCCTCGTGGTGTCGAACCGGGGGCCCGCCGTCATGCGCGGGCCAGCCTGATCACGGGCGCCGGATCGGGGGGCGCGGCCGGGGCCCTGTCCGCGGCGTGCCGCTCGTACAGGGCCTGCAACAGCGAAGGGGTCACCGCATCCAGCGGTCGGTCCCAGCGCACGCGGCCCTCGGTCATGCCGATGACGCGGGTGGCCAGCACCGGCAGCAGGTCGAGGTCGTGCACCACGGTCAGCAGGGTCCGGCCGGGCGCGGCGGCCACGGCGCACAGCGCCTGGCACACCTCGCGCGTCGCTGCCGGGTCCAGCGCCGAGGTGGGCTCGTCGGCCAGCAGCAGGTGCGGGCGCTGCAGTTGCAGGCGCGCCAGCGCGACCTTCTGCCGCTCGCCGCCGGAAAGCCGGTCGGCCCGCGTGTCGCCGCGGTCCGCCAGGCCGAGGGCGGCCAGCGCGGCATCGGCTTCGGCGACCAGGGGCTGCGGGTACCAGCGGCACCAGCTGCGCACCGCCGCCGCGCCCCGCAGCCGGGCCAGCGCGCCGATCAGCACGTTCTCGCGCGCGCTCAGCCGAGGCACCAGGTGCAGGCCCTGCATCAGCAGGCCGGTGTCGCGGCGCAGGGCGCGGCGGTCCACGGCCCCGCTGCCGGGGCCGATCGAGCGCCCGAGCACCTGCACCTGCCCCTGGCGGGCCTCGACCAGGGCGCCGATCAACCTCAGCAGCGTGCTCTTGCCGGCGCCGTTGGGCCCGACGATGGCCACCCGCTCGCCCGGCTCGATGGCCAGCTGCGGCAGCTCGAGCAGCACGCGGTCGCCGACCGCCACCTGCACGTTCTCCAGCCGGACCGCGGCCATCACGACGAGGTCCTCACAGCAGCGCCTCCCGGATGCGGCGCGACAGGGCATCGAAGGCCATCACCAGCGCCACCACCACGATCAGCAGGGTGGCCAGCCGGCTCCACTGGAACAGGCTCACGGCCTCGCTGATCAGCAGCCCCAGACCGCCGGCGCCGATCAGCCCCAGGATGGTCGAGTCGCGGATGTTGAATTCCCAAACGTACAGGTGGTGGCTGACGAACTGCGGCAGCACCGAAGGCCACACGCCGTGGAAGAAGACCTGCGCCTCGCCCGCGCCCGTGGCGCGCACCGCATCGACCGCCGCCATGTCCAGCGACTCGATGCTCTCGGCGAACAGCTTGCCGTAGGTGCCCATCGAGTGCAGCGCGATGGCCAGCACGCCGGCCGTCGGCCCCAGGCCCACGATGCCGACCAGGATCAGGCCGAACACGAGCGTGTGAACCGCGCGCGAGACGTCGAGCACGCCCTTGGCCGCCCAGGCCAGCGCTCGCGGCGCCCGCAGGTTGCGCGCCACGAGCATCGCCAGCGGCAGGGCCATCAGTGCCGCCAGCAAGGAGCCCAGCGTGGCGATCTGGAAGGTGACCCAGGTGGCCCGTGCGATCGCGGCGAGGAAGTCCGCCTCGACCTCGCGGCGGTTCTCCACGCGCAGCACGGTGCCGTCGTCGCTGCGGTACTCCAGGCGCTCGGGGCCGAACCAGACGTCGAGGAAGCTCGGCCGCGCGAAGTCGCCCACCGTCCTGAGCAGGTTGTCCCAGGGGTTGCGCCCGAAGCTGAGATCGCCCGCGGCCACCAGCGTGGCCAGGCACAGCGTCACCAGCAGCGCATAGACCGCGACCAGCATGGCAAAGCCCGCCCGGCCCGCGGGCAGCGCCCCGCGCGCCGGCCATGGCGGCCTTCGCTGCGCCAGCCCGGTCATCGTGCGCCCAGCTTGCCGGTGGCCAGCCCGGCGTCGCGGATGGGCTTGTAGAACGTGTTGTCGCGCGCCACGAAGCCGGTGTAGTTGGCGGGCAGCAGGTTCGGCTGGCTGGCCAGCAGCGGGCCGATCTCGGCCAGTGCCGCCTGCAGGCGCTGCACGAAGGCGCTGTCCTTGGCCAGTTCCGCGCTGACCGCGAAGGCGTCGTTGGGCAGCGGCGCCGACTGCCAGATGACCTTGCTGCGCGCGGCCGTGATCAGGCCCTGCGCGATCATCGCGTCGCGGTTGCGGTTGTAGTCGGCGCCGGCGTCGAGCTGGCCCGCGGTCACCTGCGTCTGGATGGCCTGGTGCTTGGTGTAGAGCACGCGGGCGAAGTGCTTCTCGGGGTCGATGCCGCGCTTCTGGAACTCGTGGAACGGGATCAGGTAGCCGGAGGTCGAGCCCTTGTCGCCGAAGGCGAAGCTGCGGCCGCGGCCCTTGGGCCCGAGCAGCTCGTCGATGCTGCCCAGCCCCGAGTCCGGGTGCGTCACGATCATCGCGAAGTACTCCGGCTTGCCCTGGTACAGGATGGTCGAGACCACCTGCGCGTCGGCGAAGTGGTTGGCCAGCACATAGCCCCAGGGCCCCATCAGCGCGAGGTCGGTCTCGCCGCTGGCCAGGCTCTTGGCCAGGCCTTCCCAGCTGTCGACCGTGCGCAGCTCGACCGGCCGCCCTAGCCGCTGTGCCAGGTGCGCGGCCAGCGGGCGGTAGGTGGCGTCGTTCTTCTCGCGGTCGGGCTGGAACATGCCGACGCCGAACTTCAGTGGAGCACCCTGCACGGCGCGCTGCGCGCGGGCGAGGCCCGGCAGGCCCAGCAGGCTTGCCAGGGCCAGGGAGACGGCGTGCCGTCGGGCAAGGTTCATCGGGCTTCTCCTGAGTGGCGGGCCGACACCTCGGCCCGGGGGTCGTGGGTGGGCAGGCCCTGGAGCCATCCGGGCGGCAGGTGCACCAGGTCGGCAGGCTCGTCGATGTCGGCCACCGGCGGCAGTTCCGCCCAGCGCATGCCTGCCGCGCGCAGCCTCACGCGGGTTTCTTCCATCACGCGGTCATGGCTCCAGCGCATGTCCGAGAACCAGCGCGGGTCCGCCCGGCGCAGGCCCACCAGGGCATAACCGCCGTCCAGGGCCGGCACGAATACGGCATCGTGTTCCTGCAGTGCGGACGAGGCCTGGCGCAGCACGGCGGCGTCCAGCGAGGGCGCATCGGTGCCGATCAGCAGCGCGCGGCCATGACCCATCAGGCTGCGCGCCAATGCGCGGTGCATGCGCAGGCCGAGATCGCCGCTGCCCTGCTCGGTCAGGCGCGCGCCCTGTTCGGCGGCGGCGGCGCGCAGCGCGGGATGCGCGGCATCGGGCGCGGCGCACAGCTCGACGGGTCCGATGCCCGCGGCCGCGGCCTGGGCCAGCGCGTGGCGCAGCATGCGCCCGGCCAGCGCCGCGGCGCCGGCCTCGCCCAGTGCGGGTGCGAGCCGGGTCTTGGCCAGGCCGGGCGCCGGCGCCTTCGCGAAGACGATGACGGCCGTGCTCATCGGCACGCCTGCGCCAGCCGCGTGTCGGCCTGCAGGCACGGCAGGGCATCGGCCCGGGACGGGGCCGGCGCCGGGGCGACGATCGACAGGGCAGGCTTCATCGCACGTCGTTCAGCGCCCAGTCGTAGTCGGTGTAGGCGATCTCGACGCTGCCCGCGCGGATGCGTTCGCGGTCGGCGGGCGCGTCGGCCAGCTGATCGGCGTAGCGCGCCGCGAAGGCAGGCAGCGAGCCGATGCCGCGGTGGCCGAGGCGGAAGTCCTCGCCGTACCAGTCGAAGATCCTCGACAGCTCGAGCCGCCCGCGCTGCGCATTGAAACGGTTGCGCGTGCGGTCGCTCATGAAGCGCAGCGTCTGCTCGTCCATCTGCGCGTCCAGCCGCGCGGCGACGAAGGCCTCCTCGCGCAGCGCCGGGCAGCCGATGCTGGCGCAGTTGACCGCGAAGTGCACGCGCGGGTCGTCGTAGTCGCCGCGCCTGCGCAGCATCGCGTGCTCGATGTCGTCCAGCGAGACCTTGCCGCCCAGCAGCGCGATCCACTTCGGCTTCCAGGGGTTGCTGAGCAGGCTGCCCAGGTCCTTGATCGACTTCAGGTCCGGGTAGCGCGTGAGGATGAGCTCGACCGTGAACGCGTTGTAGGCGTTGATCAGGAAGGCCTGCCGCTCGGCCTGGTCCCACCCGCCGAAAGTGGCGGGTGTCACCGCCGACAGGCTGCCGAGGTAGGCCTTCAGGGCCGCACGGTCGGCCTGGAAGCCGGCGTAGTCCACCTGCGTCGCCTGGCCGCCGCGCACGAGCCGCACGTGCTTGCGCAGCAAGGCCGTCCAGGCCGCGTGGCCGTGGTCGAAGCCCGCGGACTGCGCCGCTGCCGGCGACGGAAGGAGCGCGGCCGCCGCGGTCAGCGCCAAGCCCAGCCAGTGCCTTCGGGTCCAGGTGCTCATGCCCGCTCCCAGGCGTGATAGCGCCCGACCCACCGCAGCAGCGTCTGCGGCGCATGG
This sequence comes from uncultured Rubrivivax sp., assembly GCA_964621995.1. Taxonomy (GTDB): domain Bacteria; phylum Pseudomonadota; class Gammaproteobacteria; order Burkholderiales; family Burkholderiaceae_C; genus Rubrivivax. The sequence continues at coordinate 65,907 of CAZUPH010000001.1, forward strand.
GCACGCTTCCATTCGCCGGCCGCGTACTTGTTGGCCTCGGCCAGCGTGGGATAGGTGTGGATGGTGCCCAGGATCTTGTTCAGCCCCAGGCCGTGCTTCATGGCCAGCACGTACTCGGCCAGCAGGTCGCCGGCGTGCTCGCCGACGATGGTCACGCCCAGGATGCGGTCCTTGCCCGGCACGGTGAGCACCTTGACGAAGCCGTGCGCCGTGCCGTCGGCGATGGCGCGGTCGAGGTCGTCGATGCCGTACCGGGTCACTTCGACCGCGATGCCTTGCTCCTTCGCCTCGGTCTCGCTCAGGCCCACGCGCGCCACCTCGGGGTCGGTGAAGGTGGCCCAGGGGATCACGCGGTAGTCGGCCTTGAAGCGGCGGAAGCGCCCGAACAGCGCGTTGACCGCGGCATACCAGGCCTGGTGCGCCGCCGTGTGCGTGAACTGGAACGGGCCGGCGACGTCGCCCACGGCGTAGATGTTGGGGTACCGCGTCTGCAGGTAGGCGTTGGTCTCGATGGTCTTGCGCGGCGTGAGCGGGATGCCCAGTTCCTCCAGGCCGTAGCCGGTGACGCGCGGGCTGCGGCCCACGGCACACAGCAACTCGTCGAAGGGGATCACCACCTCCGCGTCGCCGGCCTGGGCGCCGGTCCTGGCAATCAGGCGCTTTTCGCCGCCGACCACCTCGACGCGCACCGCCTGGTGCCCGGTGAGCAGGTTCACGCCATCGGCGCGCAACGACGCGGCCACCAGTTCGGAGACCTCCGGGTCCTCGCGCCCCATGATGCGCGGCGCCATCTCCACCTGGGTGACGGCACTGCCCAGGCGCGCGAAGCTCTGCGCCAGTTCACTGCCGATCGGGCCGCCGCCCAGCACCACCAGGCGCTTCGGCAGTGCGCTCAGGCCCCACACCGTGTCGCTGGTCAGGAAGCCCGCCTCCTTCAGGCCGGGGATGGGCGGCACGAAGGGGCTGGCACCGGCCGCGACGACGATGTTCCTCGTCGTCAGCGCCTGCTTGCGGCCGTCGGCCAGCGTCACCTCCACGGTCCACGGGCTGGTGATGCGGGCATGGCCCTGCAGCACCTCGACGCCCAGGCCGGTGTAGCGCTCGACCGAGTCGTGCGGCTCGATCTCGGCAATGACATGGTGGATGCGCCGCATCACGGCCGCGAAATCCACGCGGCCGGCCGCGTCGGCCACGCCCAGTTCGTGCGCCTTCTTCAGCTGGCGCGCCATCTTGGCCGAGCGGATCAGCGCCTTGCTCGGCACGCAGCCGTAGTTCAGGCAGTCGCCGCCCATCTTGTG
>CAZUPH010000002.1:0-34044 GCA_964621995.1 uncultured Rubrivivax sp.
CAGCGCGATGTTGAGGTCGCGCTGGGTGTTCTCGATCACCTTCGCGGCCTCGGCGGCCTTGATGCTGCTGGCGCGGTGCACGCCGGGAACGATGATCTTCTCGTAGAGCCTGGCCACCTTCTCCAGCGTCTCGGGCGTGTCGCCGCTGACGATCTTGAGGATCTTGGTCAGCGTGTGCTCCTTGTCGCCCGGGTTGATGCGCTCGGGGCTGTAGCCGACGAAGAAGTCCTGCTTCCACTTCAGGCCGGATTCCTTCTCCAGCACCGGGATGCAGACCTCCTCCGTCGCGCCCGGGTAGACGGTGCTCTCGTAGACGACGGTCGCGCCCTTCTTCATGTGGCGGCCGACGCTGGTGGAGGCGCCGACGAGCGGGCGGAAGTCCGGTGCATGGGCGTCGTCCACCGGCGTGGGCACGGCGACGATGATCATGTCGGCCTCGCCGAGCATCGCGGGGTCGCTGGTGTAGAGGGCGTGCTTCGCCTCGGCCATCTGCGCGTCTTCCAGCTCGCGCGAGGGGTCGGTGCCGGCCTTGCACGCGGCGACCTTGTGCTCGGCGATGTCGAAGCCGATGGTGCGCAGGTGCTTGCCGAATTCGACGACCAGGGGCAGGCCGACGTAGCCCAGGCCGATGACGGCGACGGTATTCATCTTGATCGGGATCCTGTGATGCGGGATGCGCGGGAACGATGATGCCGGCGGCGGCCGCCGGCGACGCGGGATTATTCAGCGCACGCTGCGCGCCACCTGCAACCTGGCCTCGAAACTGCCGAGATGTTCGCGCAGAAAGTCGTCCAGCACGCGCTGCGTGGCGGCGGCGTCCTCGCCCTCCACGTAGAAGGTCAGCGCCGCGGCGTCGTCGCCCTGCCCGGTCAGCCGGCCGGCCACCGCGAGCAGCGTGGCCAGCTGCGGGCTGGTGGTGAAGCGGCCGCCGGCCCAGAGCACCTGGCGCACGTCCAGGCGCTGGCGGATGGTGGCGCCGGGCATGCGGCCGCCCAGCAGCTCGTGCGTGGCGAAGTCCACCACCTGGCCGCCGGCGGGCACGCTGCGCCGGCCGCTGGCGCTGCGGTTCCAGCGGCGGTCCTCCGAGCTGACCAGGTAGTTCTCGGAGCTGACCAGCTTGCGGCCGTAGCCCTGGTCGCGGTAGTAGGCGATGTGCACGGTCACCGCCGCAGGCCCTTCGCCGTAGACCTGGATCAGTTCGGCACTGGCGCCGACGTACACGGGCTTGAGCAGCGGCTCCGCGTCCGCGGCGCGCAGGCCCGGCAGGTCGGGCAGCGACAGCGCGGGCGCAACCGGCTGCCCGCCGCGCTCGAACTGCCAGACCGCCGCGTGCGGCGCCGCGGCCACGGCCACCACCGCCGCTGCGACGGCCCAGTGCAGCACCGGCGGCGCCATGCGGCCGGCGGCGGACGCGGCGGCCGGCAACGGCAGCGCGGCGTTGCGGTCGCCGTCGGGCTCGGACCACTTCGCGCCGATGAAGAACATCAGGCCGATCACGATGCCGAAGAACACCCAGCCGTAGATCAGGTGGTCGACCCCGACCGCGATGGTGTTGCCCGACAGGTGACCCAGCATCACGATGATGTAGGCGCGCAGCCAGTTGGCGACGATGGGCACCGCGATGGCCACCAGGCAGAAGATCAGCCGCCGCTTCGTGGAGCGGTAGTTGAGGTACGCGAACAGCGTGCCCACCATGAACGACGCGATCAGGTAGCGCACGCCGCTGCAGGCCTCGACCACCGACCAGTTGCCCGAGGGGATGACGAACTGCAGGCCCTCGCGGTAGACCGGGATGCCGCTGAGCTGCAGCGCGGCCACGGTGAAGTCGGCCGTCCAGTCCATCATCTGCGGCAGCATGAACTCGCCGATCGGGACCATGAAGAACAGGAAGGCAAGCGGAAAGGCCAGCTCGCGCGCCACCGCCCAGCCCAGCACGGCCGGCACGGCCAGCACCAGCAGCGTGGTCAGCATCAGCTGGGTCAGCGCATTGACGCCGGCCAGGTCGCCGACCAGCCAGCCCAGCGCCACCACGGCCAGCGCCGCCAGCAGGGCCGGCTGCGGCCGCGGCATGACCGAGGCGACGCGGTGGCGCAGCCGCCAGACCAGCCACGCCGTGATGGGGGGCACCAGGATGGCGTGCGCGAAGGTGTCCGAGCGCAGCCAGATGCCGACCATCGCGGCCATCGTCTGGTGGTACAGGCCCAGCAGCGCCAGCAGCACCAGCACCAGGGCCGGCAGCGCGTGGCGCCAGGCCGAGCCGGGCAGCGGCGGTGCGGCGGGCGGCATCATCACGGCACTCACGAGGCGACTCCCATGCGGCGCAGCAGCGAGGTGCCCGCCGGTGCGCCGGCCGGCACTTCCACCAGCGGCTGCGGTTCGGTGACGACGCTGTCGCCGCGTCCGGTCAGCACCGCGAGGTGGCGATCGATCACCGCCAGGTGAGCGTCCCAGGTGTAGGAATGCAGTACGCGCTGGCGGCCGGCGACACCCATCGCGTCGGCCTGGTCCGGCACGCGCAGCAGCAGCTCGATGCAGCGCACGTACTCGGCCGCGTCGCCGGCGGCCAGCAGCTCGCCGCCGGGCTCGGCGACCAGGGCCTCGGCGCAGGCGGTGGCGGCGACCACCGGGCGCGCCATCGCCATCGCCTCCAGCACCTTGTTCTGGATGCCGCGCGCCAGCCGCAGCGGCGCGACGACCACCGCCGCATGCTGCAGGTACGGCCGCACGTCGGGCACCGTGCCGGTGACGACCACACCGCCGGCCGGGTCCGCGGACAGCGCGCGCACCGCCGGGGTGGGGTTGCGGCCGACGATGTGGAAGCGCAGGCCCGGCCGTTCGGCACGCAATGCCGGCAGCACCTCGCGCGCGAACCAGACGACGGCATCGACGTTGGGCCAGTAGTCCATCGCTCCGGTGAAGACCAGCGGCGTCTCGCCGGCGGCGAAGGGCGAGGGCCGCGCATCGTCGGGCGCGAAGTAGGCGGCATCGACGCCGTTGTCCATCGCCTCGACGCGGCCGGCCACCTCGGGCGCCAGGCCACGGAAGAGCTCGGTCTCCTTCTCGGTGGCGAAGAAGCTGCGGCGTGCGGTGGCGGCGATGCGGCGTTCCAGCTGCAGCAGCGTGCGGCCCTCGCGCCGGTACAGCCAGGACATCGGCCAGCGGTGCTGCGCCGCGTAGGCCGTCCACTTGGCCGAGTCCACGTCCACCAGGTCGGCCAGCAGCGGCAGGTCCGTGCGGCCCATCACATAGGGCGCCATCGCCGAGGAGAACACCACCGCGGCGGCGATGCGTTCGCGCGCCAGCGTCTCGTCCACCCAGCGCGCGAGGCCGCCGTCGCGGTAGACATGCTCGGTCAGCGAGTCGCCGCCGACCAGCCCGCGCAGGCTGGCCAGCCGCGAGCGCAGCGGGTGCAGGCGCACGGCATGCACGCTGGCGCACCACTCGCGCAGCTGCGGCAGATGGGCCTCGTCGGCCGGGTCGTCGACGAAGGTGCCCAGGTGCACGCGGTGGTGGCGCCGCAGGTGCTGCAGCAGGTGGTACGAGCGCACCTTGTCGCCCTTGTTGGGCGGGTACGGCAGGCGGTGCACCAGGTACAGCAGGTCGGCCATGGGATGCGTTGGCTCAGCCGAGACTGCGCACGACGAACGGCCCGAGCCAGTTCGCGAAGGACAGCGGCAACCGCCGCCAAGTCTCGATCATCACGCGGTACTTGGCGTTGGCCGGGTTGTTCTGCGGCACGCTGTCGCGCGTGTAGAGCCTGTATTCGTAGTGCAGCGGCGTCGGCTCGAAGCCCCAGTTCTTCTTGAACGCATAGGGCCCCGTGCCCTGCTTGCTGCGGCCGTAGTCGAAGGTCCTGAGACCCCGCCCGACGGCGCGGCGCATCAGTTCCCAGTATTTGAAGTCGTTGGCGGCCAGGTCGCGCGCCGCGACGTCGTCGCCGGCGTAGTAGGGCAGCACCTCGTCGCGGAAGTAGAAGCTCAGCACGCTGGACAGCGGCCGGCCGTCGGGCGCGACCACGGTCAGCACCTCGCAGGCCTCGCCGAATTCGCGCCGCAGCTCGGCAAAGTAGCGCTTGGGCAGTGCCGGCGTGCCGTGGCGGTGCACGTTGTCGGCATACAGCGCGAAGAAGCGCTCGACGCCGGGATCGATCTCGCTGCGCAAGTCGTTCTTGATGCCCTTGCGCACCATCGCGCGCTGCTTGCGCGGGATGGCCAGCATGTTCGCTTCCTCGTCGGGCAGCAGCGCCTTGCGGAAGGTGACGTACAGGTCCTGCTCGGGCCAGTCCGGGTGCCGGCGCTCGCGGTGACGCAGCTCCAGGTGCGGCACGCGCAGCTGCTGCGCCAGCGCCAGGGCCTCGCGCTCGAGCGCCTGCGCGCTGGCCTCGTCCTCTGCCGCGACGCCGCCGTAGACGGCGAAGGGCAGGCTGGAAAGCGCACTGCCGAACAGCCAGCTCCTCACGTGCGCCAGCGGCAGCACGCCGGTGATGCGGCCGCCGCTGCGGGCCAGCAGGTAATGCGTGTCGTGCCGGAAGACCTCGCGCAGGATGCGCTGCCAGCCGGCACGGTGGAAGAAGGTGGCCTGCGGGCAGCCGAGCACGAAGGCGTCCCACGCCGCGGCGGTGGCGGCGTCGCGCGGGTCCAGGCGCTCGATCGTCGTCATGGCGGGTGGCCTCGCTATGGAGCGGTTCCCGCCGAGCACGAACCTCCGTTCGCACTGAGCTTGTCGAAGTGCCCGCGTGGGGCTTCGACAAGCTCAGCCCGAACGGGATCTTCGCAGACGCCGGGCGCGGTCATGGGCCTGGGATCCCCAGTGGGCGACCGGCACGTGCGCCGGCCTGCGCATCCAGGAAGATGCGGTCCATGCGCCCCCAGCGGAAGTCCGCCAGCAGCGTGCGCAGCCGCGACTCCATGCGCGGGATGTTGACGTAGTGGCGGAAGCGCGTCTTCGCGTCGATGCCGGCGATGCGCGGCTGCCCGGGGTCGATCTCCCAGGGGTGGAAATAGAAGATGGCGCTGGCGCGGTCCGCCGCGTTGACGCGCCGGATCATCCAGCGCGACATCGCGTAGGGCAGCAGCCGGAAATAGCCGCCGCCGCTGGACGGCCAGTTGCGCCCGCCCATGCGCAGCGTGGTCACCGGCACCTCGAGCAGGCCGCTGGCGGTGCGGTGCGCGAAGCGCGGCGCGTCGGGCATGCCGTAGTGGTCGTGCGCGATCGGGTAGATGCTGCTGCTGTAGCGGTAGCCGGCGGCGGCCAGCACGTCGAAGGCCCACAGGTTGCCGTGGCCGATGGAGAAGCTGGGCGCGCGGTAGCCCAGCACCGGCGCGCCGGCGATGTCCTCCAGGATCGCCTTCGCGCGCACGACGTCGTCGCGGAAGGCGGCCTCGTCGAGCTCGCTGGCGCGCTGGTGGCCGTGGCCGTGGCTGGCCAGTTCGTGGCCGCCCGCGACGATGCGCCGCACCAGCTGCGGGTAGCGCTCGGCCACCCAGCCGAGCGTGAAGAAGGTGGCCTGCACCTCGCGCTCGGCCAGCAGCGCCAGGATGCGGTCGACGTTGCGCTCGACGCGGCACTCGCGCGCGTCCCACTCGTCGCGGCGGATGTAGGGCGCGAAGGCCGAGACCTGGAAATAGTCCTCGACGTCGATCGTCAGCGCATTCGTGATGGCGGGGGCGAGCATGGCCGTTCTCGTCGCGTGCGGCAACTCAGCGCGCGCCGGCGCGCAGCCAGCCGTACAGGTCGGCGGCGAAGCGCTCGGCGGCGTGGCCGTCCCAGTATTCGGGCACGCGGCCGCGCTTGCCGCGACCGGCCAGGATCTCGGCCACGCCGTGGCGTATGGCCTGCACGTCGCGGCCGACCATCGTGTTGGTGCCCTGCTCCACCGTGATCGGGCGCTCGGTGTTCTCGCGCATCGTCAGGCAGGGCACGCCCAGCGCGGTGGTCTCTTCCTGCAGCCCGCCGCTGTCGGTGAGCACCAGGGTGGCGCCGGCCATCAGGCCGACCATCTCCAGGTAGCCCTGCGGCGGAAGCACGGCCATGCGCGCCGGGTCCACGAGCCCCTGCAGCCCGAAGCGCTGGATGTTGTTGCGCGTGCGCGGGTGCATCGCGAAGACCAGCGGCAGCTCGCGCGCCACCTCCGCCAGCACGCCGAGCAGCCGCGAAAGCGTGTCCGCGTCGTCCACGTTGGACGGCCGGTGCATCGTGACGACGCCATAGCCCCTGGGGTGCTGCAGCAGCGCGGGGTCGAGGTCGTGCGCCTGCAGCGTGTCGGCGGCCGGGCGGGCATGCTCGCGCGCGTCGAGCAGCGAGTCGATCATCACGTTGCCGACGAAGGCCACGCGCGACGCGTCCACGCCCTCGCGCGCCAGGTTGTCGCCGGCGCTGCGCTCGGTGGTGTAGAGGCGGTCGGCGACCTGGTCGGTCAGCACGCGGTTGATCTCCTCGGGCATGCGGCGGTCGTAGCTGCGCAGCCCGGCCTCCACGTGCACGACCGGGACGCCCTTCTTCACCGCCACCAGCGTGCAGGCCAGCGTGGAGTTGACGTCGCCGACGACGACCACGCAGGACGGCTGGTGTTCGTCCAGCGCGGGCTCGAAGCGCTTCATGACCTCGGCCGTCTGCACCGCATGGCTGCCCGAGCCGACCTCCAGGTTGAGGTCCGGCGCCGGCAGGCGCAGGTCGGCGAACAGGCGGTCGTTCATGTTCGCGTCGTAGTGCTGCCCGGTGTGCACCAGCAGCGCCGGGATCGGCGGCTCGTGGGCGGCCAGCGCGCGCAGGATGGGCGCCATCTTCATGAAGTTGGGCCGCGCGCCGACGATGCACATCACCGGGCCGCTCGGACCACTCTGGCGGCCGACGCTCATTCCTTGGGACTCCCGGGCTTCTTCACGGCCTCGACCAGGCGGGCCAGCATGTTGAGGGTCTGCACGTTGATGCGCTCCAGGCGCAGCAGGCTGCGTTCCAGGCGCTGCAGCTGGTCCAGCTTCTGGTCGGCGGCCAGCGAGGCGATCTGCTTGCCCATCGCCTCGGCCTCCTCGCCTTCGAGCTTGAGCTCCGAGAGGTCCACGTCCAGCACCGCGCCGGCCAGGCCGCCGGGCAGCAGCGGCTCGCCGCTGGCCGAGAGCGTGCCGGCGCTCACCGTGCGCGTGGGCACGGTGTTCTCTTCCTCGAACTCGTGCACGACCTCGGCGACGTCGGCGTCGGTCAGGTGCGTGCGGCCGGCCAGGAAGCCGGCCAGCAGCAGCCGGTCGGCGATGGCGTTGATGCGCCGCGGGATGCCGCCGCTGGCCTGGTGGATCAGCGCGAAGGCGCCCGGGTCGAAGCTGGGCTTGTCGGTGGCGCCGGCGCACTTGAGCCGGTGCTCGATGTAGGCGCGCGTCTCGTCGGCATCCAGCGGACCGATGTGGCAGGTGGCCGCCACGCGCTGGCGGAACTGCTCCATCTCCGGGCGCTGCAGGATCTCGCGGAACTCGGGCTGGCCGACCAGGAAGCTCTGCAGCAGCGCCTGGTTGCCGAACTGGAAGTTGCTGAGCATGCGCAGCTCCTCCACCGCGCGCGGCGTGAGGTTCTGCGCCTCGTCGACGATCAGCAGGCAGCGCTTGCCCTTGCTCGTCTGGCTGATCAGGAAGGCCTCCAGCGTGATCAGCAGTTCGCTCTTGGGCACGTCCTTGACGCGGAAGCCGAAGGCCGCGCCGACCATGCGCAGCGTGTCCTCGGCGCCGAGCTGCGTGGTCACGAGGTGGCCGGTGATGACGCTGGTGCCGTGCAGGCCCTCGATCAGCGAGCGCAGCACCATGGTCTTGCCGGCGCCGATCTCGCCGGTGATGACGATGAAGCCCTCGTTGCGCGAGACGCCGTACTCCAGGTAGGCCTTCGCGCGGCGGTGCTGCTTGCTCGCGAAGTAGAAGTTCGGGTCCGGGTTGAGCTGGAAGGGCTTGCTCTTCAGCCCGTAGAAGGCCTCGTACATGATCTAGAAGGCCAGGGTGACGGAAGCCGTCAACGCCGCCTCGCGGTAGGGGTCGGTCGGGCTGTCGAAGGTCGAGTAGCGCGCCGACAGGCCGACCGAGGTGCGTGTGCTGATCCGGTCGGACCAGGACAGCAGCAGCGACTTGAGGTCGTTGCCGCCCTGCGTGGCCGTGCTCTTCGCGATCTGGCGCGTGCCGGTCAGGCTGAGCGACGAGGTCGGCGTGAGCCGGTGCGACACCGTGGCGCTGTAGCCCCACAGGCGCACCGGTTCGATGCGGCCGGTGTTGTTCGGGTCGTCCAGGATGCGCGTGTTGCTGGTATAGGCTTGCAGGTTGAGCGTCGTGCGCACGCCCTGCAGCGCCCAGGACAGGTCGCGCCGCTGCTGCAGCGAGACGGCCGCGCCGAGCAGGCCGCCGGCAACGAGTTCGTTGGGGTCGCGGCCGATGGAGCGCAGGAAGTCGCGCACGAGCTGGTCGCGCAGCACCGGGTCGGGCTGGACCGAGGCGAACTGCAGGAACAGCAACTGGTACAGCGTCACCGGCTGGCCGACGCCGGTGGGGTCGGCGCCGCTGGTGGAGTCGCGGCTGTCGGTGTAGCGCACGACGCTGCGCCGCATGCGGTGCTCGACCAGCACCGAGTGCCCGCGGCCGAAGTAGCGCTCGTCGCCCTGCAGCGCGATCGTAGTGCGCGGGGTCGGCGTCCAGCGCAGGCCGGCACCCCAGTTGTCGTAGGTGCGCGAGAACGCGGCGCCGACGTTGGTGCGCTCCTGCCCGGCGTTGACCGAGAGCTGGAGATCGGGGTCGGGGCGGAAGAAGAGCTGGGCGTTGACGCGCTCGACCTCGGTCTCGCGGCCCCCCTTGAAGTCGATCGTCTGCTGGCTGGCCAGCAGGCTCCAGTCGACCAGCGCACCCGCGCTGGAAGACGAGACGGTCAGCGAGGGCCCGTAGGTCAGCGAGTCGTTGACCGTGCCGCCGCGCGTCTCGGTGAGGCTGGCGTTGTAGCGCAGCTGCCAGGTCGCGAAGCTGCCCAGGGGGCCGACGAGGTAGGGGGACAAGGTCGCGGTAGCGACCTCGGCGCGGTTGTCGTTGTAGCCGGTGCGGTCGTCGACCGACTGCCGACCATAGGGGGACAGCGACTGCCGGCTGATGGAAGCGCGCGCGTCGATGAACAAGCGGTTGTCGATCGCCTCGGCCAGGAAGGCAGCCGACAGCGCGTTGTCGAAGGACTTGGCCTCGGAGGTCTTGGAATACCAGGTCGCGTTCAGCGCGTAGTCCAGCGAACCCTGCACGCGGCCGGAACGGCTGCTGATGCGCACGCCGGGGCTCAGCCGCGTGACGAACTCGCCGTCGCGCACGTCGCGGCTGGCGCCCGAGTCGGTCTCGGTATAGGTCTGGGACGCCGCAAAGGTGGGCGTCACGACCAGGCGCCGGCTGCCCGCACCTTGCCCCCCGTCCTGCGCCAGAGCAGGCCACGCGGCCAGCGCCAGCGCGGCGGCGATGGCCGTCGGACGCAGGGGCAGGGCGAAGGTCGGGCGGCGGCTTCCGCGCTTCATGACGGCAGGCGGTCAGCCTTCGCTGGGCGCCGCCTTGGCGCGGTCACCGCCATAGCCGCTGCCGTAGCCATAGCCGTAGCCGTAGCCATAACCGTAGCCATAACCGTAGCCGCCGTAGCCGTAGCTGCCCTCGGCCCCGCTGCGCGCCTTGTTCAGCACCATCAGCTTGACCGGGCAGGCCTCGATGGCGGCCAGCGCCTGCTGCACGTTGGCCTGCAGCGTGCGGCCCGCGTGCACGACGACGACGACCTGCCCCATGTGCGTGGCCAGCACGCGCGACTCGGTCGTCAGCAGCAGCGGTGGCGAGTCGAAGATGATGATGCGGTCCGGGTAGCGCGTGGCCATGTCGTCCAGCAGCTGGTTCATCGCCTCGCTGGCCAGCAGTTCGGTGGCTTTCGGGTGCGGCGAGCCGCTGGGCAGGATCGTGAGCTTGTCGATGTTGGTGCGCAGCAGCACGTCGGACATCTCGGCCTTGCCTTCCAGCAGGTCCAGCAGCCCGGGGGCGGGCGGCAGCCCCAGCACGCGCAGCACGGAGGGCCGCGCGACGTCGGCGTCGACCAGCATCACCGTGTGGTCGAGCTCGGCGGCGACGCTCATCGCCAGGTTGATCGAGGTGAAGCTCTTGCCTTCGCCCGGCAGCGCGCTCGTCACCATGATCAGGTTGCCGTGCGCGACGGTCGCCGCGCCCTTGCCGGTGGCATTGGCGATCAGCGGGCGCTTGAGCACGCGGTACTGGTCCGCAAGATGGGTGCGCGGCGCATTCGGCGTCACGATGCCCGCGGCGGCGACCACGTTGAGGTCGATCTCGACCTGCCGCGAGGTATAGACGGGTTCGGACCTCGGCGCTGCGCCGGCGAGAGCCTGCGCAGCCGACGCGGCCGCGGGGCTGCCTGCACCGGGCCTGGCCTCGCCGGCCCCGGCCGGCGCGACCGGCTCCAGGTCGGGCAGGCTGACGCCGGCTTGCCGCAGCTGTTCCAGCCGCTGGGCGGCCTGTTCGATCAAGCTGCTCATCGGTCAGCCTCCGTAGCGGCCCATCAGGGACATGGCAATCAGCCCGGCGACGAACAGCGCGACGAGGCTGCCCGTGGCGGTGACGAAGCGGATCGTGCCCATGCGCTCCATGCGGCGGTCGACATCGCTCATGACCATCGTGACCACGCCCAGCAGCGGCAGGCCGGTCTTGGCGCGCAGTTCGCTGGCGTCGTCGAAGGTGGGCCGGAGCTGGGCCGCGACGAAGGCGGTGAACAGGCCGGCGGCCAGCGCCGCGACCAGCGCCACCGGCAGCAGCAGCAGGCGGTTCGGCGCCACCGGCTTGGGCGAGACGCGTGGCGGGTCGATCAGCCGGAACTCGGCCACGCCGGAGGCCACGTCGAGCTCGCCGGACATGATGGCCGACTGCCGGCGCGCGACCAGGTCCTCGTAGTTCTTCTTGGTCACCGCATAGTCGCGGTTGAGCTGGGCGGCCTCGGCCTCGATCTGCGGCGCGGTCTTCATCTGCTCGCGGGCCGCGTTGTAGCGCGCGGTGAATTCGGCCACCCGGGCGCGCAGTGCGGCGACCTGCACCTCGGACGTGGCGAGCATGCGGTTGAGCTCGGCGACCACGAGACTGGTGCTGCCGCCGCCGGCCGCGCCGCCACCCATCGACGACCCCGCCGAGGCCATCGCAGCCTTGCGCAGCTGGGCCACTTCCTTCTTGCGCTGCTCCTCCAGGTCGGCGAGCAGGCGGCGTGTGCCGACCACGTCAGGATGCTGGTCGGTGAAGCGCTGCAGCAGGGCGTCCAGGTTGCGGCGCAGCGCCTCGATGCGCCCGTCCAGCTCCGGGGTGGCGATGTTGATCGACGACTCCTGCAGCAGGCTCTGCGTGGCCAGGCTGGCGCCGGCACCACGCTCGGCCGCGAGCTGCTGCTTGGCCGAGTCGCGCATGTTCTCGGCCTCGCGCAGCTGCAGCCGCGCCGCCTCGAGCTGCCCGGACAGTTCGGCCAGGCGGGTGGCGGAGTCCTTGCCGTCGGGTCCCTGCAGTTCCAGGTTTCGCAGGCGGAACTCCTTCATGCGCGCCTCGGCTTCCTCGAGTTTGGCCTCGAAGGCCTTGATCTGCTCGTTCAGGAAGGTCTTGGCCGAGTCGCTGTCCTTGCGGCTCGCACCCAGGCTGGACTCGACAAAGATCGACACCAGCGACTGGATCACGCGCTTGGCCTTCTCCTGCTCGGTGTCCCGGTAGTTCAGCGAATACAGGTTCAGGCCGCCGGTGACTCGGATGTCGATGGACTTCATCAGCCGATCCACCAGCAGGTCCTGGTCGGCCTTGCTCTCGCTCTTGAGGTCCAGGTCGGCCATGCGCACGAGCTTCTCGATATTCGGCCGGCTGATCAGCGTGCGGCTGAGCATGCCGATCTGCTGCTCGATGTTGGGCTGCACGGCCAGGCCGGACATCAGCGGCTTGAGGATCGAGTCGGTGTCGACGTAGATGCGCGCCGTGGCCTCGTACTGGTCCGGGATCCGGAAGACGACGACGACGCCGACGGCAGCCACGATCCAGGCCACGACCAGCCCCTGCCAGCGGAATTTCCACATCCCGCGCAGGATGGTCATGACCTGCTTGACGATCTCTTCCATGCGGTCTCGGCTCGGGTGGCGGTGGGCGGGGGCAGGCTCAGGCGGCGGGCTTCAGAAGAAGCTCTGCGGGATGATCAGGATGTCGCCCGGCCGCATCTCGACGTTGGCCGAGACGTCGCCGCGCTTGATCAGGTCGTTCAAGCGCACGGCGTACTGCTTGTTGCCCTCCGACGTGCGCAGGATGGTCGCCCGGTTGCCCGAGGCGAAATCGGTCAGGCCGCCGACGGCGATCATCACGTCCAGCAGCGTCATCTTCTGGCGGAAGGGCAGGAACTGCGGCCGCGCGGCCTCGCCGACGACGCGGATCTGCTCGCTGAAGGGGCCGACGAAGCTGGTGACGATGACCGTGACCACCGGGTCGCGCACGTAGGTCGAGAGCTTCTTCTCGATGTCGCGCGCGACCTCGGAGGAGGTCTTGCCCTGCACCACCAGTTCCTCGACCAGCGGCGCCGAGACCTTGCCGTCGGGCCGCACCGGCACCGACAGCGAGAGTTCCGGGTTGCGCCAGACGATGATGTTGAGGCTGTCGCCGGCGCCGATGACGTAGGTGTAGTCCTGCGTGGCCGCCGCGGCCGGTGCCGGCGGCGCATCGCCCGGGCCGCTGGCACATGCCGCGAGCGTCGCCACGATCGCGCCGGTCGCCAGCACGCGGCAGAGGTTCCAGAAGGTCCGGAGGCGGGAGGACGGTGCGGACAAGGCGGACTCCTGATCTTTCGACTGCGGTTGTGGTCTGCGGGCCCACGGCCGATGCGGCGGGCGGCGGAAGCAGCGCCCGGGCGCCTGCCGGGCACACCGGCACGTCGGTCGGTACGAGCCCTGGAATCATGGCACAGCGCCTGGGTCGCAGGGCGCGACGGCCAACGGTGCGCTCGGCGCCCCGAGCGCATATTTCACGTCGGGGCGCGAACGCAACGCGATGTTAGTGGCGAGGTCCGGGCCTTCTGCCGCTCCACCCCCCTGGAACATGGGGGTCACCGAGCCGAGCACATGCGCGTCGCCGGCAGAAACGAGAAAGGGGCGCCGAAGCGCCCCTTGAAGACTTCCCTGGAAACCGGTTGCCGGTTCAGGCCTTCTTGGCCCGGCGACGCGCGGCGCCCAGGCCGAGCAGCGTGGCGCCAACCAGCGCCAGGGTGCCAGGCTCGGGGATGTTCTGGATGATGTCGATCTGGATGTCGATGTCGTTGATCTGGCCGTTGTTCAGCACCAACTGGATCGCGCCGACGCGGCTGAAGCTGAAGTCCGCCGCCGGGCCGCCAGCGAAGTTGGTGAACAGGAAGTCGTACATCCCCGGGCCCGACGAGGCGACCTGGGTGGCCGAGAACAGCGAGAACGTGTTGTCGTTGTCACCGTCCAGCCAGGTCTGGAAGGTCATCGGAAAGCCGAGATCGGCGCTCAGCACCTGCACGCGGATGCCCACCACGGCACCCGCCGTCAGGTCGAGACCACCCAGACCGCCCGTGTCGATGGCCTGGGCAGCGTTGGCGCCATCCCAGCGCACGACGCCAACGCCGGCCTGCCCGGTGTCCTGCGAGTAGCCCATGCGGCCGCCGCTCACGAAAGCCGACACACCCAGCCCGATGCCGTCGTCGGCGAGGTTGCCGGTCTTGGTGATGTACATGTCGCGGCAGCCGCCGATGATGCCGGCGCCGCAGACCTGCGGGGCCCAGACGGCATTGCCGTCGGTCGTGATGTCCCGGATCAGGGGCTGCGGAGTACTGAAGTCATCGATCACGAACGCTGCCTGGGCGCCCACGCCGGCCAGCGCAAGGGCCGCCGCGGCAGCCAGCTTGGAGAACTTGTTCATCTGTAACACTCCTGGGGAAGTCGATCGGCCTGGGGTTTCGGAGGCGTTGCGCCGTCACCCGACGCCTTGTCAGTTGCACGGCCTGTGCCAGCGGACGCAAAGTGTTGTCCAGCAAGCACTTAGCGACCCCAAGCCCCTTCAGATGCCCCCCGTCGACCAGGTGCTGTAAGTTTTTTCGACGGCAAACCCGGCGTCGCGAGGGCCTGGCGCCCCCTTGAACGGGTGGGCGCCGGCCGCCCCGCGCTCCAGCAGGACCTTGCCGAAGCGAGCCCGGGCGTGACCCAGCGTGCCGCCATCGGATGCTGCGCAGGTCTTTGGCGACCGAACGGGCCGCCTGCCGGGACGGCGGCAGGCGCCACCAGGATGGCAAGCCCACGCACCGCCCCCGTGATCCAAGGAGTCCCCCCCGGATCATGGGGGCCTGGATGGGAGGCAGGCACCCCCCCGGCTCCTACAATCCCTCACACACGAACGCCAGTCTCACCAGCGGAGTTTCCTTCCCATGACGCCCGACCCCCTGCACGATCCCGCCGAGCCGGCCTCCGCGCCCGACGCGGTGCGCGCCGGCCGGCGCCGTCTGATTCGCGGCGGACTTGCCTCGGCCCCGGTGCTGCTCTCGCTGACCAGTCGGCCGGTGACGGCGGGCACGTGCACGCAGGCTTCCTCGCACGCCTCCGTCAACATGAGCCGCCCGGACCGCATGTATACCTGCGGCGGCCGTGGCCCGCACTACTGGAGCCAGCCCCAGAATGCCCAGCGCTGGCCTTCGCGCTTCCGAGCGAAGTCCAACAGCAGCAACGACCAGTTCTCGCCGAACAATAGCCAGGCCACGCTGTTCGACGACGTCTTCGGCGCCAGCGGCGGCTACCCGGGCCAGACCTTTCTGCAGGTGCTGTCGATGAACGCGACCACCGGCCGCGACGGGCTGGCGCGGCACTGCGTGGCCGCGGTGCTCAACGCCAACGCCGGCCTGACGCCGGCGGACGTGCTGAGCGAGGTCACGACCAAGAACATCTGGGCCAGCTTCGTCAGCCGCGGCTACTACGAGCCCACCGCGGGCATCAAGTGGTATCCGGACTACTCCGAGCCGGTCAGCCCCACGGGCGGCCTGATCGCCTGGATGCTCACCACGATGCCGGCCTGAGGGCGGCGTGCCGGTCACCGACCCGCAGCCGCGGCGGTATGCCGCCGGCGAGTTGCTGCGCTGGCGCCGCTGGGGCGCCGAGATGGTCGTCCACGCCGAGCGCAGTTGCACGACGCACCTGCTCGACGCCACGGCCGGCGACATCCTCGAGACGCTGCGTGACACGCCGCACGCTGTCGACGCCGGCGCGCTGCTGCGGCGCCTGGAGCACGTGGACATCCCCGACGACAATGCCCGGCTGATGCTCGAAGAGACGCTGCAGCGGCTGGCCCAGGTCGGACTGGTGGTCGCCGTCGATCCTTGAAGGTCGCCGACCTGGCGCCGCGGGCGTTGCGTGCGCGCCTGGCGGGCGCCGGCCTGCGCCTGCGCACCGGCCCGGCGGTGATCTCGGTGCGTTCACGGCTCGACGCCGTGGCCGAGGGCATCGCGCTGCATTACGCCGAGCACGACAGCCCCGGCGAGGATACCTTCGCCGACTTCCACGTCAGCGTCGAGCGCCCGCGCGGCCTGCGCCGCTGGTGGCGGCCGCAGGTGCGCTTCCTGTTCGACGGCGAGTCGCCGTTCACGCCGCTGCCGGGCGACCAGGGTTTCCCGATGCTCGAGTGGGGCATGAACTGGTGCCTGTACTCGCACCTGCACCGCTATGTGATCCTGCACGCGGCCGTGGTCGAGCGCGGCGGCCGCGCGCTGATCCTGCCTGCGCCGCCCGGCTCGGGCAAGAGCACGCTGGCGGCCGGGCTGGTCTGGCGCGGCTGGCGGCTGCTGTCGGACGAACTGACGGTCATCGACCCGGCGCACGGCACGCTGCTGCCGGTGCCGCGGCCGGTGAGCCTGAAGAATGCGTCGATCGAGGTCATCCGCGCCTTCGCGCCGCAGGCCCGCTTCGGGCCCGTGGTCCACGAGACCACCAAGGGCAGCGTCGCCCACTTCAGCCCGCCGGCGGACGCCGTGCGCCGGGCGCACGAACGTGCGCTGCCCGGCTGGATCGTGCTGCCGCGCTACGTGGCCGGCGCGCCGACGGCCCTGACGCCGCTGTCGCGCGGGCGTGCGCTGATGGCCCTCGTGGACAACGCCTTCAACTACAACGTGCACGGCGCGCGCGGCTTCGAGACGCTGGCCGACCTGGTCGAGCGCTGCGAGGCCTACGCGTTCAGCTACAGCCGGCTGGAGGACGCGGCCGCGCTGTTCAACCGTCTGGCCGCGGGCATGCGGGCGGCATGCTGAGCAGGGCGATGGCGGCGCGAACCGAACCGGTCCTGGTGCAGGCGCTGCGCGAGCCGGCCGCGATGGCACGGCTGGACGTGCCCGGCTGGGAGCGGCTGCTGCGCCAGGCCCGGCATGCCGACCTGCTGGCGCGCGTCGACGTGCTGGCGCGGCGCGCCGGGGTGCAAGCGCCGCCGGGGGCTGCCGAGCACCTGGAGAACGTGCGCGTGCTGGCGGCCGCGCAGCAGGCCGAGGTTCGTCGCGAGGCCCGCTTCCTGGCCGAGGCACTGGCGCCGATCGGCGTGCCGGTCACGCTGCTCAAGGGCGCGGCCTACCTGATGGCAGGCCGTTCGGCGGCGGCCGGGCGGCTGTTCTCGGACGTCGACATCCTGGTGCCCAAGGCCCGCATCGGCGAGGTCGAGGCCGCGCTGATGATGCACGGCTGGGCGACGACCCACCACTCGGCCTACGACCAGCGCTACTACCGGCAATGGATGCACGAGCTGCCGCCGATGCAGCACCTGCACCGGCACACGGTGGTGGACGTGCACCACGCCATCCTGCCGGAGACGGCGCGGCTGCACCCCGACTCCGGCCTGCTGCTCGCCGAGGCGCTGCCGCTGCCCGACGACCCGATGCTGCAGGTGCTGGCGCCGGCCGACATGCTGATGCACAGCGCGACCCACCTCACGCACAACGAGGAGATGAGCCACGGCCTGCGGGACCTCTCGGACATTGCGCTGCTGATCGACGAGTTCGCCGCTGATCCTGGGTTTTGGCCGAAGTTGACGCAGCGATCGCGGCAGCTCGGCCTGCAACGGCCGCTCTACCACGCCTTGCGTCACGCCGCGGGGGTCCTCGGCGCGGCGGTGCCGGACGCGGTGACGCGAGATCTCGCGCAAGCGGCGCCGCCGCCGCCGGTGGCGGCGCTGATGGATGCCCTGTGGTCGCGCGCGCTGCGCCCGCTGCACGCCAGCGCCCGCGACGCGATGACGCCGACGGCCTTGTTCATGCTGTACGTGCGCGCGCACTGGCTGCGCATGCCGCCACTGCTGCTGGCGCGCCACCTCGCCATCAAGGCGTTCAAGCTGCACGAGGACCGGCCGTCGCGCAGGGAAGGCGCCAATGCCTGACATATGTCACGCGCCCCCCTCAACGCGGGGGTTGTGGCGTCCTGTAGCGGCTGCTTACATTGGTCCGGCCGGGTGCGAGCGAGGGAGCCCGGCAGTCCGCCGGCCCCGGCGGGCTCAGGTACCGAGCGGCCATACCGATGCGATGGAGACCATCCGGGATGCACAGGCTGACTCCGGGCCGTTTTCCTCGCACAACGGGTTGCCCGACCAGAGACCGCAAGCCCGCCCGCGCCTGAGGGCGCGGAGAAGCTCCGCCACGGCCGCGCCGCAACGTCCGCCACGATGATCCGCATCTTCAGTCACTACGTACCCCGCGCGACGATCGCCAGCATCCTCTTCGACGTGGCGATGGTGTTCTTCGTCATCGTCGCGGTGCTGATGCTGGAGGCCGGCAGCCTGAACGAGGCGATGCCGCTGGCCGGCACGCACGTGGTCTCGCTGGCCGCCTGCCTGTTCGTGATCAACAGCGCCTCGGGCCTGTACGAGAAGCACAGCAGCAGCTCCTTCGGCCAGTCCTGCGTGCGCGCGACGATCGCGCTGGTGGTGGCGCTGCCGCTGACCTGGCTGATCTTCGGGCTGCTGCCGGCGGACCTGCCCAACCGCGTCGCGGTGCAATATTCGGCGCTGGCCGGCGTGGCGGCGGTGATCCTGCGGCGCGTGTACGTGGCGCACTGGGCGGCGGTGCCGCGCACGCGCACGCGCATCCTGGTCTTCGGCGCCGGCCCGGCGGCGCAGACGGTCGGCAGCACGCTGAAGGCGGCCGACCCCAACGCGCACATCGTCGGCTACATCGCCGGGCCCAACGAGAAGTCCCCCACCGTGCCGCAGCGCGACCTGCTGCCGCTGGAAGGCACGCTGCCCGAGACGGCGCGCAAGCTGGGCGTGGCCGAGATCGTGGTCGCGCTGACCGAGCGCCGCGCCGGCAGCATGCCGCTGCGCCAGCTGCTGGACTGCAAGCTGCACGGCATCAAGGTCTACGACCTGAACACGCACTTCGAGAAGACGCTCGGCCAGATCCGCATCGACTACGTCAATGCGAGCTGGCTGATCTTCGGCGACGGCTTCAACCAGGGCGCGGGGCGCACCTTCGTCAAGCGCGTCTTCGACATCGTCTGCGCCAGCCTGCTGACCGTGGTCGCGGCACCCCTGATGCTGCTGACCGCGCTGGCCATCAAGCTGGACAGCCGCGGGCCGGTCTTCTACACGCAGGAGCGCGTGGGCCGCAACGGCCGTGTCTTCCGCGTCATCAAGTTCCGCAGCATGCGCACCGACGCCGAGAAGGACGGCAAGCCGCGCTGGGCGACGACCAACGACGCCCGCGTCACGCGCGTCGGGCACCTGATCCGCCTGGCACGCATCGACGAGCTGCCGCAGCTGCTCAACGTGCTCAAGGGCGAGATGAGCCTGGTCGGGCCGCGCCCCGAGCGACCCTACTTCGTCGAGCAGCTGACGCAGGAGATCCCCTTCTTCGCGGTGCGCCACAGCGTCAAGCCCGGCGTCACCGGCTGGGCGCAGGTGCGCTACCAGTACGGCTCGACGATCGAGGACTCGCAGGAGAAGCTGCAGTACGACCTGTACTACGTGAAGAACCACACGCTGTTCCTGGACCTCGTGGTCCTGTTCGAGACCATCGGCGTGGTGCTCACCGGCAAGGGCGCGCGCTGAGCGGCCGCGCTGTCGCCGGGGCCGCCGGCCCCGGCACAATGGACGCACGATGGGCGCACGTGCAGTCGACCTGACGATCTACGGCTACGCCCTCGCGGCGCTGGTGCACCTGGGCTTTGCCGGCTACCTGCTGGCCTCGGGCCGCTTCCGGCGCGACGGCGGTGCAGGTTCGCTGCTCTTCGTGGGTGCGCTCGTGGCCAGCGCCGCCTGGGCGGGCGCGACGGTGGCGGACAACTTCGCGCGCACCACGGGCTGGCTGTTCGGCGCCGCGCTGCTGGACCTGCTGCGTTATGCCCTGTGGCTCGCCTTCCTGCTGGTGCTGGTGCGGCCGGCGCGGCGCGCCAACACGCGGCGCGAGGGCACCCTGCTGACGGCGGCGGTGGCCGTGGTCCTCGCGGCCGCGCTCGTGCTGCTGCTGCTGCGCGCCGCCGCCGGCGTGCTCGAGGAGCCGCCCGGGCGCGCCGTGCTGGGCACCGCGCTGGCGCTGCCGGTGCTGGGCCTGGTGCTGGTCGAGCAGCTGTTCCGCAACCTCGGCGAGGACTCGCGCTGGAACGCCAAGCCGGTGTGCCTGGGCCTGGCCTGCGTCTTCGCGTTCGACGTGTACCTGTTCTCCGAGGCGCTGCTGTTCGGGCGCTTCGACCCCGACGCCGAGGCCGTGCGCGCGCCGGTGCACCTGCTGGCGGTGCCCTTCCTGTTCGTGGCCGCCAAGCGGCGCGCCGACTGGATCGCGAAGCTGCAGGTCTCGCGCACGGCGGCCTTCTACTCGGCCACGCTGCTGCTGGCCGGGCTGTACCTGCTGTTCATGTCGGCCATCGGCTACTACGTGCGCTTCTTCGGCGGCGACTGGGGCCGCGCGCTGCAGCTCAGCCTGGCCTTTGCCGGGGTGGCCTTCCTCGTCGCGGTCGTCGTCTCGGGCTCGCTGCGCTCCTGGCTGCGCGTCTTCCTGGGCAAGCACTTCTTCAGCTACCGCTACGACTACCGCGAGGAGTGGCTGCGCTTCACCGCGATGCTGTCCTCGCGCAGCTCGCCGCAGGAGGTGGGCGCGCTGGTCGTTCGCGGCCTGGCCAACATGGTCGAGTGCCCGGCCGGCAGCCTGTGGACACGAGCCGGCCCGGAAGCGCCCTACACGCAGGCCGCGCGCTGGAACATGCCGCGCGAGGCCGCCGAGGAGCCCGCCGACTCGCCCTTCGCCGCCTTCCTGCACGACAAGGGCTGGGTCATCGACCTCGACGAGTTCCGCGCCGCGCCGCGCCGCTACGGCGAGCTCGCGCTGCCCGGGTGGCTGCTCGAGGCGCCCAGCGCCTGGCTGGTGGTGCCGCTGCTGGCCGGCGACGACCTGCTGGGCTTCGTGCTGCTGGCGCGCCCGCGCACCGCGATGGAGCTCAACTGGGAGGTGCGCGACCTGCTCAAGACCGCCAGCCGCCAGGCCGCCGGCTACCTGGCGCAGATGCAGGCCACCGAGGCGCTGCTGGAGGCACGCAAGTTCGAGGCCTTCAACCGCATGAGCGCCTTCGTCGTGCACGACCTGAAGAACATCGTCACCCAGCTCTCGCTGATGATGAAGAATGCGCAACGACTGCACGACAACCCCGAGTTCCAGCGCGACATGCTGTTGACCGTGGAGAGCTCGCTGGAGAAGATGCGCCGGCTGATGCTGCAGCTGCGCGAGGGGGCCACGCCCCCGGGCGGCGGCCGCGGTGTCGAGCTGGCGCCCATCGTGCGCCGGCTGCAGGCCACGGCCGAATCGCAGGGTCGCGTGCTGCACGCCGACACGGTGGAACGCCTGGCCACGCGCGGGCACGACGACCGGCTCGAGCGGGTGCTGGGCCACCTGGTGCAGAACGCCTTCGACGCGACGCCGCCGGAGGGGCGGGTCTGGATCTCGGTGCAGCGCGCCAGCGGGCAGGTGCGGGTCGAGGTCGGCGACACCGGCGCCGGGATGAGCGAGGAATTCGTGCAGACACGGCTGTTCCGCCCCTTCAACACCACCAAGCACAGCGGCATGGGCATCGGCACCTACGAGAGCTTCCAGTACATCCGCGAGCTCGGCGGCAGCATCAGCGTCGCCAGCAAGCCGGGCGAAGGCACCGTCGTCAGCGTGCTGATGCCGCTGTTCGAGGCCCGGCAGGGCTCGGACCTGCTGCGCGCCGACGCGGCCTGAACCCGGGCGCCCGCGCATGAGCTCCACGAACCCGCTGCTGATCGTCGAGGACGACCTCGCGCTGCAGAAGCAGATCAAGTGGTCGCTGGACCGCTTCGAGTCGGTCACCGCGCACGACCGCGACAGCGCGCTGCTCGCGCTGCGCCGCCACCAGCCGGCGGTGGTCACGATGGACCTCGGCCTGCCGCCCGACCCCGACTCCGTGTCCGAGGGCTTCAGGCTGCTCGAGCAGATGCTGGACGTGGACCCCAACGTCAAGGTCATCGTGCTGACCGGGCAGAACGACCAGGCGCATGCGCTGCGCGCGGTGGCGATGGGCGCCTACGACTTCCTGGCCAAGCCCTTCGACCCCGAGGTGCTGGGCCTGACGATCGAGCGCGCCTTCCGGCTGGCCGAGCTGCAGGCGGAGAACCGCCGCCTGCAGGCGCTGCACCAGCCCGACGCGATGGCCGGGCTCGTCACGCGCGACGCCGAGATGCTGCGCATCGCGCGCACGATCGAGCGTGTCGCCGGCGCCGACGCCACCGTGCTGCTGCTGGGCGAGAGCGGCACCGGCAAGGAGGTGCTGGCGCAGGGCCTGCACACGGCATCCAAGCGCGGCGGGCGCTTCGTCGCGATCAACTGCGCGGCGATCCCCGAGAACCTGCTCGAGAGCGAGCTCTTCGGCTACGAGAAGGGCGCCTTCACCGGTGCCGCGAAGACCACGCCGGGCAAGATCGAGACCGCGCACAACGGCACGCTGATGCTCGACGAGATCGGCGACCTGCCGCATTCGCTGCAGGCCAAGCTGCTGCGCTTCCTGCAGGAACGCACGATCGAGCGCCTGGGCGGCCGCCAGGAGATCCCGGTGGACGTGCGCGTGGTCTGCGCCACGCACCAGGACCTCAAGGGCCTGATCCGCGAGGGCCGCTTCCGCGAGGACCTGTACTACCGGCTGGCCGAGATCGTGATCGAGATCCCGCCGCTGCGCGCGCGCGCCGGCGACGCGGTGCTGCTCGCGCATGCGCTGCTGCGCCGCTTCGCGCAGGAGCAGCGGCGCGGCGCGCTGAGCTTCAGCGAGGACGCCATCCGCGCCATCGAGCTGCACCCCTGGCCCGGCAACGTGCGCGAGCTGCTCAACGCGGTCAAGCGCGCCAGCATCATGGCCGAGGGCGACCGCATCGCGCCCGAGGACCTGGGGCTGCCGCCCCCGCCAGCGCCGGAAGGCGCCGACGCCGAGCATGGCGACCTGGACCTGCGCACCGTGCGCGAGGCCGCCGAGCGGCAGGCGGTCGTCGCCGCGCTCGCGCGCGCCAACGGCAACATCGTGCGCGCCTCCGAGATGCTGGGCGTGAGCCGCCCGACGCTGTACGACCTGATGAAGCGTCTGGCCATCAAGTAGCCCGCTAGGCTCGACCCACATGCCCCGTTCGACCTGTTCGACCCGCTCCTGCCCGTCGGCACCGGCCACCGCCTGCCGCACCCGCCCCGCCGGCCGCTGGGCGGCGCTGGGCGTCGCCGCGGCGCTGGTGCTGGCGCAGCTCGCCGGCTGCGCGCCCGACACGCCGCAGGACCTCGTGGCCTCGGCGCAGTCCTACCTGGACAAGCGCGATCCCCGCGCGGCCATCGTGCAGCTGAAGGCGGCGCTGCAGCAGGACCCGAACTCCGGCCTCGCGCGCTACCTGCTGGGCCGCGCGCTGCTGGACAGCGGCGACCCCGGCTCGGCGATCGTCGAGCTGGGCAAGGCGCAGGACCTGCGCCATGCCGACCGCGACGTGGTGCCTGCGCTGGCACGCGCGCTGCTGCTGTCCGGGCAGTACAAGCGCGTGACGACCGACTATGCGAGCGTCCAGCTTGCCGACCAGGCCGCGATGGCCGACCTGCAGGCCACGCTGGCGGCGGCCTGGGGCGCGCAGGGCGACCGCGAGCGCACCGAGCGGGCCGTCGCCGCCGCGCTGGCGCTGGTGCCCGAGCACGGCCCGGCGCGCGTGCTGCAGGCGCGCATGCTGGCCGGCGCGCGCCGCTACGGCGAGGCGCTGGCGCTGGTCGAGCAGGTCCTCGCGCGCGAGGACACGCTGCACGACGCCTGGCACCTGAAGGGCGAGCTGCTCTGGCACGTGCAGAAGGACGAACAGGGCGCCGCCGCGGCTTTCCGCCGCACGCTGGCGCTGGAGAAGGCCTACGTGCCCGCGCACTCGGCGCTGATCTCCATGGCCATCGCGCGGCGCGACGTCGACGCGATGAAGGCGCAGCTCGAGCAGCTGCGCGAGGTGCTGCCCAAGCACCCGCAGACGCGCTTCGTCGAGGCACAGATCGCCTTCGTGCAGCGCGACTATGCGCGCGCCCGCGAAGTCACGCAGGCGCTGCTGCGCGTGGCCCCGGACCACGCCGGCACGCTGCAGATGGCCGGCGCCATCGAGTTCCAGAACGGCTCGCTGCTGCTGGCCGAGACGCACCTGAACAAGGCGCTGCAGCAGGCGCCGCAGCTGCCCGTGGCGCGGCGGCTGCTCGGCCAGACCTACCTGCGGCTGGGCCAGCCGCAGCGCACGCTGGCGGTGCTGGAACCGATGATCAGCGGCGAAGGCGCCGACGCCGAGGCGATCTCGGTCGCCGCCGACGCCTTCCTGCAGCTGGCCGAGCCGGGGCGCGCCGAGGCCCTGTTCCTGCGCGCCGCCGAACTGGCGCCCAACGATGCCCGCGTGCGCACGGCGCTGGCGCTCACGCACCTGGCGCGCGGCGACGCGGGTACCGCGTTCAGCGAGCTGGAGGCGGTCGCGGCGCGCGACAAGGGCAGCTTCGCCGACATGGCGCTCATCAGCGCGCGGCTCAGGCGTGGCGAGTATGCGCAGGCGCTGGCCGCGGTCGATGCGATGTCGAAGAAGCAGCCCGACACCGCGCTGGTGGCGATGCTGCGTGGCCGCATCCACCAGGTGCGCGGCGACGGCAAGGCGGCGCGCGCCGAACTCGAGCGCGCGCTGGCGATCGACCCGATGTACTTCCCGGCGGCGGCCAGCCTGGCCCAGCTGGACGTGGCCGCGAAGCGCCCGGAGGACTCCATCCCGCGCTTCGAGGTCATGGTCCGGACCGACCCGCGCCACGTCAACGCGCGGCTGGCCATCGCCGACCTGCGCCTGCGCGCGGGCGCGCCGCGCGAGCAGGTGGTGGCGCTGCTGGCCGAGGCGATCAAGCTCACGCCCGCCGAGGCCGCGCCGCGGCTGGCCCTGGCGGACCTGCACCTGCGCGCCAAGGACTACAAGGCCGCGCTCACGGTCGCCCAGGACGCCAGCGCGGCCCTGCCCTCGAACCTGGAGGTGCTGGACATGCTGGGCCGCGCGCAGTTCGAGTCCGGCGACCTGCAGCAGGCCCTGAATACCTTCCGCCGGCTCGCCGGCGCCAGCCCGAACACCGCGCAGACCCACCTGCGCCTGGCCGACGTGCACCTGGCGCTGCGCGACCCGCGCGCCGCCGAGGCCTCGTTCCGCCGCGCGCTGGAGGCGCAGCCGGACTCCCAGCCCGCGCAGCGCGGCCTGGTGGACCTGGCGCTGGCCGACAAGCGCCCGCGCGACGCGCTGGCCGTCGCGCGCACGATGCAGCAGCAGCGCCCGCACGCCGCAGCCGGCTGGCTGTTCGAGGCCGACATCCAGCAGCGGCTGAAGAACCCGGCGGCGGCCATCGCGGCCTACCGCAACGGGCTCAGGCAGCGCCCGCATCCTGAGCTGGCCGCGCGGCTGCATGCCGCGCTGCTGGCCGCCGGCCAGCGCGCCGAGGCCGACCGCCTGGCCGCCGAGTGGGACCGTGATCGCCCCGGCGACCCCACGATGGACCAGCACCTGGCCAGCATCGCGATCACGCGCGGCGACTTCGCGCAGGCCGAGCAGCGCCTGGCGCGTGTCGTCGAGCGCCAGCCCGACAACGCGCTGGCGCTGAACAACCTGGCCTGGCTGATGGTGCGCCAGGGCCGCAGCGGCGCGGTGCCGCTGGCCGAGCGCGCGAACGAGCTGCTGCCGGGCCGGCCGCCGCTGATGGACACGCTGGCCGGCGCGCTGGCGGCCGAGAAGCAGTGGCCGCGCGCGCTGGCGCTGCAGAAGGAGGTCGTCGAGCGTGCGCCGGAGGACTTCTACCTGCGGCTGAACCTGGCGCGCATCGCGATCCAGGCGGGCGACAAGGAACTCGCGCGCAGCGAGCTCGAGAAGATCGCGCGCCACGGCGGCCGCTCCGGCCTGCAGGCCGACGCCGCGCAGCTGCTGAAGACCCTGTGAGGGTCGCCCGCATGCCCATGAGCGCGCTATCGTCGCCGGCGCGTCCTGACCGCACCCAGATCCGCTGCCCGGGAGGCTGCCCATGACCCCTACGATGCGTGCCGCCGCGGCCCGCGCCGCCGTCGCCGCACTGACCGTCTCGACCGTGCTCGTGCTCGGCGGCTGCGGCGGCGAGTCCGAGGCCAACCTCGTCGCCTCCGGCAAGGAATACCTGGAGAAGAAGGACGCCAAATCGGCCGTCATCCAGCTGAAGAACGCGATCTCGCGCAATCCGCAGTCGGCCGAGGCGCGTGCGCTGCTCGGCCGGGCGCTGCTGGAGACCGGCGACCCGGTCGCCGCCGCGGTGGAGCTGCGCAAGGCGCAGGAGCTCAAGGCGCCGGACGAGCAGGTGCTGCCCGACCTGGCGCGCGCGATGCTGCTGATCGGCGAGGAAGCCAAGGTCATCGCGCAGTTCGGCGACCTGCGCCTGCGCGACAGCGACTCCACCGCCGACCTGCTGACCACCGTGGCGGCGGCGCACGTGCTGGGCAACGACCTCGACAAGGCACGCGCCGCGCTGCGCGCCGGGCTGCAGGCCCGGCCGATGTACGCGCCGGCGATCACGCTGCAGGCGCGGCTGCGCGCCGCCGACGGCGACATCGACGGCGCGCTGTTCCTGCTCGAGGAACTGCTCTCCCGCGAACCCGACAACGAGCGTGCCGGCGTGCTCAAGGGCGAGGTGCTGTGGATGGGCAAGCAGGACGAGGCCGGGGCGATGGCCGCCTTCCGCAAGGTGCTGGCGGCCAAGCCCGACTCGTTCACGGCCAGCTCGATGATCGTCGCGATGCTGATGCAGCAGGGCAAGGTCGCCGAGGCCAAGGCGCAGCACGAGACCCTGCGCCGCGTCGCGCCGAACCACCCCGAGGCGCTGTTCTACGAAGCGCAGTTCGCCTTCGCCGACCGCGACTACAAGAAGGTGCGCGAGGTCGCCGACAGGATCCTGAAGATGATGCCGGACAACGTGCGCACCCTGGAGCTGGCCGGCGCGGCCGAGTTCCGCCAGCGCAACTGGCTGCAGGCCGAGGCCATGCTCTCGCGCGCGCTGAAGAATGCGCCGGGGCTGCTGCTGTCGCGCCAGATGCTGGCGCAGGTGCACCTGCGCACCGGCATGCCGAACAAGGCGCTGGAGGTGCTGCAACCCGTCGTCGAGGGCTCCGATCCCGACGGCAACAGCCTCGCGCTGGCCGGCGAGGCCTACCTGCAGCTCGGCGACGCACGCCGCTCCGAGGCCGCCTTCCAGCGCGCCGCCAAGGCGGCGCCCAACGACGCGCGCGTGCGCACCTCGGTCGCGATGGCGCAGATGGCGCGCGGCAACAGCGCGCCGGCGATGAAGGACCTGGAGGCCATCGCCGCGGCCGACCGCGGCCCGCGCGCCGACCTCGCGCTGATCACCGGCCACCTGCGCAACAACGACACCGCCGCCGCGCTGAAGGCCATCGACGCGCTGGACAAGAAGCTGCCCGACCGCGCGCTGGCGCAGCAGCTGCGCGGGCGCGTGCTGCTCTCGCGCAACGACATCCCGGGCGCCACCAAGGCCTTCGAGGCCGCGCTCGAGCGCGAGGCGAACTACTTCCCGGCGGTGGCGAGCCTGGCCGCGATCGACCTCGCCGCCGGCAAGCCCGAGGAGGCGCGCAAGCGCTTCGACGCGCTGCTGCGCGCGAACCCCGGCAACCACCAGGCGCTGCTGTCGCTGGCCGAGCTGGCCGCGCGCACCGGCGCACCGCCGGAGGAGGTGACGCGGCTCACGCGCAGCGCCGTGCAGGCCAACCCGGGCACGCCGGCCACCCACCTGGCGCTGGTCAACCAGCTGCTGGGCACCGGCCAGACGCAGCCGGCGCTGGTGGCCGCGCAGGCCGCGGCGGCCGCGCTGCCCAACGACCTGAGCGTGGCCGACGCGCTGGGCCGCGCGCAGATGGCCTCCGGCGACGCGCAGCAGGCGCTGTCCACCTTCCGCCGCCTGGCCGCACAGCAGCCGACCAACGCGCTGCACCAGGTGCGCATGGCCGACGCGCACCTGCTCAACAAGGACCGCACCGCCGCCAGCCGCGCACTGCGCCAGGCGCTGGAGATCCAGCCCGACCTGCTGATCGCCAAGCGCGGCCTGGCGATGATCGCGATGATGGAGAACCGGCCGCAGGACGGCCTGGTGATCGCGCGGGAGATGCAGGCCAAGCACCCGAAGGAGGCCGCCGGCTGGGCGCTGGAAGGCGACGTCGAGGCCAGCCGCCGCGGCTGGGACGCCGCGGCGACCGCCTACCGCGCCGCGATGCAGCGCCAGCGCAGCACCGAGACGGCGGTCAAGCTGCACAACGTGCTGCTGTCCGCCGGCAAGACGGCCGAGGCCGACCGCTGGGCCGAGCAGTGGCAGCGCGAGAATGCGAGCGACGCCGCCTTCCGCTACTACCTGGGCGACGTCGCGCTGGCGCGCGGCCAGCTCGCGCAGGCCGAGGCCGCCTACCGCAGCGTGCTCGAGCTGCAGCCGGGCAACGCGCTGGCGATGAACAACGTGGCCTGGCTGCTCGTCAAGCAGGGCAAGCCGGGCGGCCTGGCGATGGCCGAGAAGGCCAACAGCCTGCTGCCCGACCGCGCGCCGCTGCTGGACACCCTGGCCAGCGCGCTGGCCGCCGAGAAGCAGCTGAAGAAGGCGATCGAGACGCAGAAGCGCGCCATCTCGCGCAATCCGCAGGATGCGTCGCTCAAGCTCAACCTGGCCAAGCTGTTCATCCAGGACAACCAGAAGCCCGAGGCGCGCGCCGAGCTCGAGGACCTGGCCCGCCTGGGCGACCGCTTCCCGGCGCAGGCCGAGGTGGCGGCGCTGCTGAAGACGCTGTAGCGGCCGCGGGACGCCAGCGCTTGGACGCCGACCGCCGCACGCTGCTGGCCGCAGCCGCAGGCCTGGCGCTGGCGGGTGCGCACCGTGCGGCGATGGCCGACCTGGTGGAGGTCATCGCCGCGGCGCGGCCGTCCATCGTGCCGGTGGGCACCTACAGCGAGACGGCCAACCCGCGCTTCGCCTTCCGGGGCACCGGCTTCGTGGTCGGCGACGGCCAGCTGGTGGCGACCAACTTCCACGTGCTGCCGCCGGAGCTGGCTGGCGCGAGCGGTCCCCAGCTGGCCGTGCTGGCCGACCGCACGCCCACCGGCGGGCAGCTGCGGCGTGCACGCGTGGTCGCCAGCGACCGCAGCCACGACCTGGCGCTGCTGCGCATCGACGGCGCGCCGCTGCCGGCGCTGACGCTGGCCGCGGCCGGCAGCGCGCGCGAAGGCCAGGCCATCGCGCTGATCGGCTTCCCGATCGGCGGCACGCTGGGCTTCGCGCCGGTCACGCACCGCGGCATCGTGGCGTCGATCACCACGGTGGCGCTGCCGGCGCCCACCGCCGGGCAGCTCGACGCGCGGGCCATCGCGCGCCTGCGCGAGGGCAACTTCGAGGTCCTCCAGCTCGACGCCACGGCCTACCCGGGCAACAGCGGCGGCCCGGTGCTCGACGTCGCCAGCGGCCAGGTGCTGGCCGTCGTCAACATGGTGCTGGTGCGCGGCAGCCGCGAGAGTGCGCTCGCCAACCCCACCGGCATCACCTACGCGATCCCGGTGCGCCACCTGCACGAACTGCTGCGGCAGGTGCCGCGCTGACGGGCCGCCGTCAGACCTGGGCCGTCAGACCTTGTAGTACCCCCGGTACCACTCCACGAAGCGCGCGATGCCGGTGCGGATGTCGGTGGCCGGCGCGAAGCCGACCCAGTCGCTCAGCGCCTCGACGTCGGCGTAGGTCGCCGGCACGTCGCCGTCCTGCAGCGGCAGCAGGTTCTTCTCCGCCTTGCGGCCGAGCGCTTCCTCGATGCAGCCGATGAACTCCATCAGCGCCACCGGGCTGTGGTTGCCGATGTTGAAGACGCGGTAGGGCACGTTGCTGGTGCCCGGGTCCGGCGCCTCGGCGCGGTAGGCGGGGTCCGGCGCGGCGATGCGGTCGGTGACGCGGATCACGCCCTCGACGATGTCGTCGACGTAGGTGAAGTCGCGCTGCATGCGGCCGTGGTTGAAGACGTCGATGGGCCGTCCTTCCAGGATCGCCTTCGTGAACAGGAACAGCGCCATGTCCGGCCGCCCCCAGGGCCCGTACACGGTGAAGAAGCGCAGCCCCGTCGTCGGCAGCCCGTACAGGTGGCTGTAGGTGTGCGCCATCAGCTCGTTGGCCTTCTTGGTGGCCGCGTACATGCTCACCGGGTGGTCCACGCTGTCGTGCTCGGAGAACGGCATCTTCGTGTTGCCGCCGTAGACGCTGGAGCTGGACGCATAGACGAGGTGCTGCACCCGCGTGTGCCGGCAGCCCTCGAGGATGTTCATGAAGCCCACGAGGTTGCTGTCCACGTAGGCGTGCGGGTTCTTCAGCGAATAGCGCACGCCGGCCTGCGCCGCGAGGTGGATCACGCGCTCGAAGCGCTCGCGCTCGAACAGTGCCTCGATGCCCGGCCGGTCGGCCACGTCCATCTTGACGAAGCGGAAGCGCTCGTGCGGCGTCAGCCGG
The DNA here is from genome assembly GCA_964621995.1 of uncultured Rubrivivax sp. Lineage (GTDB taxonomy): Bacteria > Pseudomonadota > Gammaproteobacteria > Burkholderiales > Burkholderiaceae_C > Rubrivivax. Next base: position 30,037 of record CAZUPH010000002.1, read on the forward strand.
CCCAGGCGGTCCAGCTTGAGCTGGACCTCGTAGTAGTCGTTCAGGTTGTCCAGGCCGACGACCTCGTCGCCGCGCGCCAGCAGGCGCAGCGCGGTCGTCATGCCGATGAAGCCGGCGGCGCCGGTGAGCAGGATCTTCATGTGGGATCGGTGTCCGCCGGACGTGGCGCGGCGGCCCGCAGGCCGCCGCCGATCCCTTCATTTTCCCACGCGGGCCGCCCGCCTCCGGCGGGCCGCGGCGTGCAGTTCAGCGCACTTCGCGCCGCCGCCGGGCCAGCCAGCCCACCAGGCCCAGCCCGGCGGCCATCAGGCCGTAGGTGCCGGGCTCGGGCACCGGCACCGCGGTCATCGTCAGGTTGTCCAGCACCAGGTTGTTGCCGGCGATGCCGAAGCCCCAGATGTCGGCCGCCGTGCGGTGGATGCCGAGGAAGCTGCCCTCGTTGTAGCCGAAGGCGTCGGTGTCCACCGAGACCGTGTGCGACTCCAGCGTGTTGCCGTCCCTGTCGTAGGCCAGCAGCGTGAAGCTGTTGGGCACGCCGGCGACCTGGAACTGGTTCATGTAGGCGCCGATGCCGGCCACCGGCGCGGCCAGGCTGAAGCCGATCTCGCCGCGCGGCACGGCGAACAGCGTGGCGACGAAGTGGCCGCTGCCGGTGGGCGTGGGCACCAGCCCGTCGATGGGGTTGCCGCGCGCGCCCCACAGGCCGTTGTCGCCGAGGTCGCGCTCGAAGGCGCCGATCTCGGTGTAGGGGCCGGAGCTCAGCAGCACCGGGGTGCCGATCTCGGCCGTGCCGACATCCTCGGGCCCGGTGGTGATGAAACCGTCGTAGCTGTCGAAGGTCAGGACCTGCGGCGCCAGGAAACCGGCGTCGCTGCCGACGAGCAGGGCCTGGGCCGGGCCGGATGCCAGCAGCGTGGCCGCGACGGCGGCCAGGGGAAGGTGCTTGAACATGATGGACTCCATTCGTTGGGTGGAGGCCGCCCCGGCCGCACGCGCTGCCGGGGCGCGCCGCGATTCAGGTGCCGATGATCCCGCCGTCGTTCTTGGTGATGACGACGATGCCCGAGCGCGGGCGGCCGGCCGGCAGCGGTGTGACGCCGTCGCTGGCCGTGGTCCACTGGCCATGCGGCCATCGCGAGAACTGCTCGGGGTCGGCGGCTCCCGCGTCGTCGCCCGGGTGCTGGATGCCGACGAACATCGTGCGGCCGTCGGGCGTCATCACCACCCCGGTGACCTCGCAGCCGACGGGGCCGGTGAGGAAGCGGCGCGTCATCTTCGTCTCGGGATCGACACAGACCATCTGGTCCATGCCCAGGTTGGCGAACGGGCCGGTGCCGTCGCCGCCCTGGTCGGTCTGCACCCACAGGCGGCCGAAGTCGTCGAACCACAGGCCATCGGGGGCGCCGTAGTCTGCGCTGCCGTCCGGGTCGTCGACGATGTTGCCGCGGTAATCGTTGCTCGGCAGCGGCGTGCGCGAGGTGCGCGTGTCGCCGCACTCGACGAAGAGGTCCCACTGGAAGCTCGTCGCGGCCACCGAGCGGCCGTCCTCGCGCCAGCGGATCACCCCGCCGTAGATGTTGTCGGCGCGCGGGTTGGCGGCGTCCACCGGCGGGCGCGCACTGCCGGCGCGGGTCGAGCCGTCGGGGCTGTTGACGCTGGGCGTGCCGGTGCCGCGGCGGTTGTTGTTGGTCAGCGTGCAGTACAGCTCGACCTCGCGGAAGCCATTGATGCGCGGCCGCGCACCGATCCACTCCGGCCGGTCCATCATCGTCGCGCCCACCGCGTCGGCGGCCATGCGCGTCTTGATCAGGATCTTGGCCTGCACCTCGGCATCGTCGGCGCCGGCGAAGTTCGGGTTGTCGCGAAGCGCGACGCCGTCGACGCCGACCGTGTCAGGCGCCAGTGCCAGCCAGCGGCCGCTGCCGTCGGCGTCGAAGCGCGCGGCGTAGAGCACGCCGCGGTCCAGCAGGTCGCGGTTGGCGCCGCGGTTGCCCGGCACGAAGCGGCCCTCGCAGACGAACTTGTAGATGTAGTCGTTGCGCTCGTCGTCGCCGGTGTAGAAGCCCACGCGCTGCATGTCGTCGACGACGAACTGCACGCTCTCGTGCTTGATGCGGCCCATCGAGGTGCGCTTGACCGGCGTGCTGTTCGGCGAGAAGGGGTCGATCTCGACGATCCAGCCGAACAGGTTGGGCTCGTTCGGGTTGGTCGCCACGTCCCAGCGCGGATCCACCGTGTGCCAGCGGTAGCCGAAGCCGTTGGCGCTGATGCCGTAGCGGTTGTAGAGCTTGCCGGCCTCGCCGTCGGCCACGCCCGGCACGCTGCCGGTGCTCGAGCCGAAGTACCCGTTGAAGTTCTCCTCGCAGGTCAGATAGGTGCCCCAGGGCGTGATGCCGTGCGCGCAGTTGTTGACCGTGCCGTAGGCAACGCGGCCGTCGGTCGTGTTGCCGGTGGGCACGCTGCCGGCATCGGTGATCATGAACTCCTTGACCTGCATCAGCGGGTGCCCGGCCGCTGCGCCGCTGACGCGCATGAAGGTGTTGGCCGTGATGCGGCGGCCGTAGGGCGAACTGCGCACCACGGTCCAGTTCCTGCCCAGGCGGCGCGCCTCCAGCACGTTCACGCCATGCGCGGCCTGGGACTTGCGGCACTTCGCGATGCTGTAGCCCGAGGCGCCGACCTGGCCATCCGGGTACAGGATGTTCTCGTGCGTGTATTCGGTGTTGACGACCAGCAGCCCGCGCTCGCTGCTGGGCTTGCCGCCCTTGCCGCTGAACGGGAAGAAATGCATGCCGTCGACATGGTGGCCCAGGGCCAGGCGCTGCTGCGCCGCGGTCTCGGCCGCGGTGCCGCTGAAGGCCACGCCGCCGGGCATGATGGGGTCGCCCCAGGCGACGAAGCACTGCGCCGTATAGCCGTCGGGCACCGTCACGCGGTCGCTGCCGGGCGTCAGGTCCGGCGGCACCGGCATGAAGCCGATCGGCGCGGCCAGCCCGCTGCGGCTGCGCGCCGGCGCCGCCTCGACGGCCTGCGCGAAGCCGGCCAGCGAGACACCGCCGAACGACGCCAGCGTGGCGGCGCCGACACCGGTCTGCACGAAGCGGCGCCGGCTGGCGTCGACCTCGGCGATCACCTCCGTGATCGATCGGTTGCCCGACGTGTTCAGCGACACGTCGTTCTTCGGATGGTTGTGACCCTTCATGTGCTTCTCCTGCCTGCGGGTGGGTTTGCGCGCGGCGGCCGCCGCGCGTGCGCTGACGGAATGTGCCGGCCGATGGCGACAGTGGCGTGACATGGCCGGCGGGCACACGGGGGGCGCGGACCGCGCCGCCGCGGCGGGCGCCGCGCTGTCACGCGCCTGACACGGTGCGCGCGGAGAGTGCGCAGCGAAGGAGCACCCCGTGCGCGCACTGTTGCCGTTCCTCATGTTCGCCTGGCTGCCGCCGGCAGCGGCGCTGGACCTCGCCGAGTACCGGATCGAACCCGCTGCGGACACGACGATCTTTGCCGACATCAGCGGCCTCGACCGCTCGTGGGACGACCGCAGCGACGCCCAGGGCAGTTCGCTGTGGCTGTCGACGACGGCCGGCGGCATCGTGCGGCGGTCGCTGCTGCGCTTCGACCTGGGGGTCATCCCGGCCGGCATGGAGGTGGTGTCGGCGACCCTGACGCTGTACGAGTCGCGTGCCCGCGACAGCCATGAGGTCGGCCTGCACCGCATGCTCGCGCCCTGGGGCGAAGGCCGCTCCAACGGCGGCGCGCAGGGCACGGGCGAGCAAGCCACGGCGGGCGACGCGACCTGGCGCTGGCGCGACTACCTCGTCGCGGAGTGGTCCACGCGCGGCGGCGACTTCGTTGCCGAGCCCAGCGCCACGACCACCGTCGGCCTGCCCTTGCAGTCCTACACCTGGGGCTCGACGCCGCAGCTCGTGGCCGACGTGCAGGGCTGGCTGGCCCACCCCGCGCTCAACCACGGCTGGATCCTGATCGGCGCGGAGATCGACGCCC
>CAZUPH010000002.1:34054-54783 GCA_964621995.1 uncultured Rubrivivax sp.
GCCAAGCGCTTCGACAGCGGCGAGTCGGGCGTGCCGTCGCAACGGCCCTGGCTGGTCGTGCAGGTGACGCAGATCCCGGAGCCCGGCACGGCCCTGCTGCTGGCGCTGGGCCTCGCCGCGCTGGGCATGCGCCGGCGCGCAGGCGCCTAACCCAGCCCGGCCGGTCGCACCGCTTCGAGCCGCGCGTGCTGCGGCACCACGCCCAGGCGCATCGCCGCGAGGTACTCGGCCTCCACGGCCTCGACGATGCGGCCCCAGTCCAGGTGCTGCGCCGCCGCGCGCGCGTGCTGCCCGAGCGCACGCAAGAAGACCGGCGAGCCGGCCAGGCGTCGCGCCGCGGCGACGAAGTCCTCCTCGTCGCCGAAGCGCGCCAGCAGGCCGTCGATGCCCGGGCGCAGCAGCTGCCCCGCCGCGGCATAGTCGAAGCCGACGACGGCCAGGCCGCTGGCCATGGCCTCGGGGACGACGTTGCCGAAGGTCTCGGTCAGGCTCGGAAACAGGAAGACGTCGGCCGAGGCATAGTGCTCGGCCAGCTCGGTGCCGCGGCGCACGCCTGCGAAGACGGCATCCGGGCAGCGGCGCTGCAGCGCGGCGCGCTCGGGACCGTCGCCGACCAGCACCAGGCGGGTGCTGCCGCCGGCGCCGCGCATCGCGCCGTAGGCCGCGAGTAGCACGCCCAGATTCTTCTCCGGCGCGAGGCGGCCCACGCACAGCGCCACCAGCGTGCGCGCATCGGCGCCCCAGCTCCGGCGCAGCTTGTCGTTGCGCCGGGCGGGGTCGAAGAGCTTCGTGTCCACGCCGCGCGCGACGACGCGCAGCCCGCGGAAGCCGCCGGCCTGCAGCTCCGCACGCAGCCGCTCGGTGGGCACCATCGTGCAGGCGGTGCGGTTGTGGAACCTGCGCAGGTAGCCCATGATGGGGTGGCGCAGCCAGGCCAGCCCGTAGTGCCGGCTGTAGGCGTGGAAGTTGGTGCGGAAGTCCGACACCACGGGCAGCTTCAGGTGCAGCGCCGCCTGCAGCGCCGACCAGCCCAGCGGGCCCTCGGTGACGATGTGCACGACGTCCGGCCGCTGCAGCTGCCACAGCCTGGCCAGCGCGCGGCGGGACGGCAGGCCCATCTTGAGCTGCGGGTAGTGCGGGATCGGCAGCCCGCGCAGCAGCACCTCGGCGTAGCGTTCGCCCTCGGCCGCGGTGTCCAGCAGGCCCTGCCGCGGCCGCACCAGCTGCACCTGGTGGCCGCGCCGGCGCAGGCCCTCGACGACCTGCGAGATCGTCGCCGCGACACCGTTGACCTCCGGCGGCCAGGTCTCGCTGACCACCGCCACGCGCAGCGAGCGCCGGGCCGGCATGAAGTCGTCGACCACGATCGCCTCGCCTTGGTTCATCGGCATGGCGCGCATGGTGGCCGGCGCGCGCAACAGTTCGATGACAGGCCCCGCCGACGCGCCCGCGACACGCCGGTGTCACGCGGCCTTCACGGCCAGGCCTCAGCATGCCGTCGCGCAACCGCCACGCAACTTCCACGAGAGGAGGCCCCGCTTGAAGGAGTTTCTGCACGCGCTCGAGCAGCAGCGCTGGGACGACCACCGCTACTACCACCACAGCCGCATCAACCAGGCGCTGCACCTGGTCAGCGCGCTGAGCTTCCTCGCCGCCTACGTGATCCTGTTCTTCGACCCGGCCACCGCCGCGCTGCTGGCCTGGGGCGTGTCGATGACCACCCGGCAGGCCGGCCACTTCTTCTTCGAGCCCAAGGGCTACGACCACGTCAACCGCGCCACGCACGAGCACAAGGAGGCGATCAAGGTCGGCTACAACCTGCGCCGCAAGCTCGTGCTGATGACGGCCTGGGCGCTGGCGCCGGTGGCCCTGTGGCTGTCGCCCTCGATGTTCGGGCTGATCGAGCCGGCGGTCGGCGTGCAGGGCTACCTGCACGATGTCGGCATCGCCTGGCTGGCACTGGGCGTGGGCGGGCTCGTCTTCCGCACCGTGCACCTGTTCTTCCTGGCCGACGTGAGGACCGGGCTGGTCTGGGCGACCAAGATCCTGACCGACCCCTTCCACGACGTGATGCTGTACTGGCGCGCCCCGCTGCACCTGCTGCGCGGAGAGCTGATCGACCCGATGCATCACGCGCGGCAGTCGCACTGACCGGCGAGCACCCGGCGGCCGGCGCCACGGCGCGCGGCGGCCGCCGGTGCGGCGCTCAGAAGCGGTGACCCAGCATCTCGCGCAGCAGCCCGCGGCGGATGGCCTTGTCGGTCAGGCCGTGGTCGCGCCACCACCAGCCGTCGTCGGCCATCGCCTGCGCGGCGGCGACGAAGCGCTCGCAGAATGCGTCGAAGTCCGCCTGCGTCCAGTGCAGCCCGAAGACCAGCCGCCCGGTGCCGACCCAGCTCAGTGCCAGGCCCTGCTCGCGCAGGTAGAACTGCAGCATCCAGTTGTAGCGCCCGGGCTGCGTGTAGAAGACGGTCCAGATCGTGCTCAGGTTGGCCACCTGCACCGGCAGGCCGGCGGCCGCGAGGCGCTCGTTGAGCTGCGCGGCGCGCGCGTTCCAGGTGGCGTCCAGGTTCTCGTACAGCGCCTGCACGGCGGGGGTGTCCAGCCGTTCCAGGAAGACCTGCATCGCGCCCATCACGCAGGGGTGCGAATTGAAGGTGCCGCGCGCGAAGCAGATGTCTGCCGGCCGCTCCTCGCGGTAGCGCTTCATCAGCTCGCGCCGGCCGCAAACCACGCCCACCGGCAGGCCGCCCCCCAGCGTCTTGCCGTAGGTCACCAGGTCGGCCTGGACGCCGAAATACTGCTGCGCGCCGCCCGGCGCGAGGCGGAAGCCGACGAACACCTCGTCGAGGATCAGCACGATGCCGCGTTCGCTGCACACCTGGCGCAGCTGCTGCAGCCATGCCGTGTAGGCCGCGCGGTCGAAGCGGGCGCGGCGCGCGCTGTCCACCAGCGCGCTGTCGCCCGGGGCGTTGGCGTTCGGGTGCAGCGCCTGCAGCGGGTTGACCAGCACGCAGGCGATGTCGCGCCGCCGGCGCAGCACGCGCAGCGTGGCCTCGTCCATCTCCTTGAGCGTGTAGGTGTGGCCCGGCGGCAGCGGGTTGCCGGGGCCGGGCTGCACGTCCTCCCACCAGCCGTGGTAGGCGCCGGAGAAGCGCACGAGGTACTTGCGTCGCGTGTGGTAGCGCGCCAGGCGCACCGCCTGCATCACGGCCTCGGTGCCGGACATGTGGAACGAGACCTCGTCCAGCCCCGAGATGCGCTTCAGGCGCTCGACGTTGTCGGCCACCGCCGGGTGGTAGCTGCCGAGCACCGGGCCGAGTCCGGCCACGCGCGCCACGCCCTCGGCGATGCAGGCCTTGTAGAACTCGTTGCCGAAGACGTTGACGCCGTAAGACCCCGTGAGGTCCAGGAAGCGCCGGCCGTCCAGGTCGGTCAGCGTGACGCCGTCGCTGCGCTGCACGAACGCGCCGATCCCGAGGTGCTCGCGCAGGTAGGCGCCGTACTGGAAGGGCACGCGGTAGGCGCCGGTGAACTGCAGGTCCGACAGGCCCGCTCGCGCCTGCTTCGTCAGCGCGATCGACTTCGCGTGGCGCGCATTGAGCTGCCCGCACAGGCGGGCGAAGCCCTGGCGCCGGCGCTGCAGCACCTCCGCCGGTGCGCCGTCGCTGCCGAAGAAGGCGGCCTCGTCGTAGGCATAGCCCGGCACCAGCCGGGCCACGCGCTTGGCCATGCGCGAGTGGCCGGTCAGCGACGGGTGCTTGGCCAGCGAGAGCTCCAGCCGCCGACGTGCCAGTGGCAGCGCGAGGGCGGCGGCGGCCGCGAGGGCGGTCAGGGTCAGGGCGTCGCTCATGGCGTGACGGGGCGGTGATGCGAAGACGACAGATGTAGGGCACTTCATTGACAGGCGAATGAAAACCACCGAACCCCCGGCGAGTCTGCACCCGGCCGCGGCCACGCCCTCGCGCTGGGCGGCGCTGCGCGACCGCCTGCTGCTGCAGGAGGACCTGAACTTCCTGCTCACGAACCGCGTGCCGCGCATCGCGCTGACGCGCTTCATGGGCTGGTTCAGCCGGCTCCGCCACCCGCTGCTCGCGCGGGCATCGATCGCAGCGTGGAGGCTCTTCACGGAGCTGGACCTCTCGGACGCGAAGCCGCAGCGCTACGCGAGCCTGCACGAGTGCTTCACGCGCGAGCTGAAGCCCGGCGCGCGCGTCGTCGATGCGCGGCCCGAGGTGCTGGCCAGCCCCTGCGACGCGATCGTCGGCGCTGGCGGCGCGGTGGGCGCGGGCCTGCTGCTGCAGGCCAAGGGCATGCCCTACCGCATCGAGGACCTGTTCGGCAGCCACGAGGCCGCGGCGCCCTTTCTCGGCGGGCAGTACCTGACGCTGCGCCTGACCGCCGCGATGTACCACCGCTTCCACGCGCCCGACGACGCGACGATCGAGCACGTCACCTACCTCGCCGGCGACACCTGGAACGTCAACCCGGTCGCGCTGGCGCGCATCGAGCGGCTGTTCTGCCGCAACGAGCGCGCCGCGATCCGCCTGCGCCTGGCCGACGGCACGCCGCTGGCCCTGGTGCCGGTGGCGGCCATCCTGGTGGCCAGCATCCGGCTGCATGCGCTGGACGTGCGGCTGCACCTGCGCTGGCGCGGGCCCACCGAGATGCCCTGCAGCGTGCGCGTGCGCCGCGGCGAGGAGCTCGGCTGGTTCGAGCATGGCTCGACGATCATCGTCTTCGTGCCGCCGGGCTTCGTGGCGGCCGAGGGCATCGCGCCGGGACAGCGCATCCGCATGGGGCAGGCGCTGCTGCGTCGCGCGGGCGCCACGTCAAGCGGCGGTCACGAAGCCTCCCCACCATGACGGCATGACGACCGTCGACCTCGTGTGGTTCAACGCCGGCGGCGGGCACCGCGCCGCGGCGATGGCGCTGGAACAGGTGATCCACTCCCAGGGCCGGCCCTGGCACGTGCGCCGGGTGAACCTGACCGAGGTGCTGGACCCGGCCGGGCTGTTCCGCCGCCTCACCGGCATCGAGCCCGAGGACCTGTACAACAAGCGCCTGGCCAGCGGCTTCACGCTCGGCCTGGGACAGGAGCTCAGGCTGCTGCAGGCGATGATCCGCCTGACCCACGCCACGCAGGTGCAGCGGCTGGCGCGCCACTGGGCGGCGACGAAGCCGGACCTCGTGGTCTCGCTGATCCCCAATTTCAACCGCGCGCTGCACGACGGCCTGGCGCAGGCCTGCCCCGGGGTGCCCTTCGTCACCGTGATGACGGACATGGCCGACCACCCGCCGCACTTCTGGATCGAGCCCGACCTGCCGCAACACCTGGTCTGCGGCACCGCGCAGGCCGTGCGACAGGCCCTGGCCGCGGGCTGCGACCCCGCACGCGTGCACCGCGCCAGCGGCATGATCCTGCGGCCGGACTTCTATTTCCTGCCCGAGATCGACCGCGCCGCCGAGCGTCGCCGCGCCGGGCTGGACGAGCACACGCCCACCGGCCTGGTGCTCTTCGGCGGCACCGGCTCGCGCGCGATGACGCGCATCGCCGCCGCGCTGCCGTCCACACCGCTGATCCTGATGTGCGGGCGCAACGAGGCGCTGGCCGGGGAACTGCGCGCGATGAAGGCGCCTGCGCCGCGCATCGTGGTCGGCTACACCCCGGACGTGGCGCGCTGGATGCGGCTGGCCGACTTCTTCATCGGCAAGCCCGGCCCCGGCAGCCTGAGCGAGGCGGTGCACATGGGGCTGCCGGTGATCGTGACGCGCAACGCCTGGACGATGCCGCAGGAGCGCTGGAACACCGAGTGGGTGCGCGAGCGCGGCGTGGGCGTGGTGCACCGCAGCTTCCGCACCGTGCCGCAGGCGGTGCGCGAGATCGTGGCCGACCTGCCGGCCTGGCGCGCACGCGTGCAGGCCGTCGACAACCGCGCCGTCTTCGAGCTGCCGGAGATCCTGCAGCGCGTGCTGCAGCAGCGCGTGGCGACCCCGGCGGTGGCGGCGGCTGCGGCCCGGCGCGCCGAGCCGCAGGCGTCATCGGCCTGACGCCGCGCTGTCACGCCCGCGTCGCGCCCGCCCGCGAAGATCGGAGCCCGAGATGCGGCGAGACCTCCTGCCCCACCTGGACCCGGCCGATCCGCGCCGGCCGCCGCCCGGCGACGACGACGGCGCCCCCGGCACCGCAGGCCTGCGCGTGCGCACGGCCTGGATCTCCGACATCCACCTCGGCACGCCGGGCTGCCAGGCCGCTGCGCTGCTGGACTTCCTGAAGCAGCTGGACTGCCAGACGCTGTACCTGGTCGGCGACATCATCGACGGCTGGCAGCTCAGGCGGCAGTGGTACTGGCCGCAGGCGCACAACGACGTGGTGCAGAAGCTGCTGCGCAAGGCGCGCAAGGGCACGCGCGTGGTCTTCGTGCCCGGCAACCACGACGAATTCGCGCGCCGCTACGTGGAGCACAACTTCGGCGGCGTCGACGTCGTCGAGGAGGCGGTGCACGAGACCGCCGACGGCCGGCGGCTGTGGGTGACGCACGGCGACCTGTTCGACGGCGTGATCCAGTGCGCGCGCTGGCTGGCCTACCTGGGCGACTCGGCCTATGAGTTCACGCTCAAGGTCAACCGCCACCTGAATTCGCTGCGGGCGCGGCTCGGGCTGCCGTACTGGAGCCTGTCGCGCTACCTCAAGTTCAAGGTCAAGCGCGCGGTCAGCTACGTCAGCGACTTCGAGACCGCGGTCGCGCGCGAGGCACGCCAGCGCGGCCTGCACGGCGTGGTCTGCGGCCACATCCACCACGCCGAGATGCGCACGATCGACGGCGTGCTGTACTGCAACGACGGTGACTGGGTCGAGAGCCTGACGGCGCTGGTCGAGCACGAGGACGGGCGGCTGGAGATCGTCGACTGGCTCGCCTGGCGGGCGCGTCAACGAACCGCCGCCGCGCGGGACGAGGCGCCGGCGGCCACGCCGGCGCCCCTGCCCGAGGCCGAGGCCGTCCCCGGTTGAGCCGGCTCAGCCGGCCACCGCGCGCGCCGGATAGATCCAGCGCGCCAGCCGCCGCGTCAGCCAGGGCATCAGCCACCAGGTCATCAGCGCGACCTCGATCGCGATGGTGGCCAGCAGGCGCAGCGGCGCCGGCACCGCGAAGGGCAGCAGCGCCGCCAGCGCATTGACCGCGCCGCCGATCGTGAGCACGAGCACGAAGACCACCACCGTCATCACCAGCGCCATGCGCGGGCGCGAAGGCACCGGCACCACGGTGCCCGGCGGCGGCGTGAACCAGAACTCCAGCCCGCTCAGGCGCTGCCAGGTGGCGTCGGCCTCGACGAGCTCGGCCACCTCGGCCAGCGCACGCCGGCGCAGCTCGCCGGCCTCGAAGGCCTGCAGCGCGGCCAGCGTCGCGAAGCGGATGACGCTGACGTAGTCGCGCGGCCCGCCGGGCGCCGGGCGCTGCGTGGTCACGCCCAGGTAGCCCGGCAGGCCGCGCGCCGCGGCCTGCAGCCGGGACAGCCAGGCCTCGTAGTCGGCCTCGCGGCCGACGCGCACGCGGCGCGTGACGACCACGGTGACCGGCTCGCTGCCGGCGGCGCCCTCGGCGGCCGCCCCGTTCATGGCGCGGCGACGGCCGGCGGCGCGGGCGCGTCCCGCAGGCCGGCCTTCACGGCGCCGCGCCGGCACGCGCAATGCGGCCGCGCCATGGCCTACTCGCCCAGCGCCGCGATGACCAGGCGCGCCGTCTCCTCGCCGCTGAAGTTCTGCTGCCCGGTGACGAGGTTGCCGTCGCGCACCGCGAAGCCGCGCCACAGCCCGCCCTGCACGAAGTTGGCGCCCAGCTCGCGCAGCCGGTCCTCGATGCGCCAGGGCATCACGTGCTTGCCGCGCGGCAGCAGGCCGTAGGACCACACGGCGTTGTCGGCATAGTCCTCCTCGGCATTCGCGAAGCCGGTGACGGTCTTGCCCTTGACCAGCAACTCGCCGCTGGCGAGCCGCGCGTAGGCCAGGATCGCGGTGCCGTGGCACAGCGCGGCGGCCACCTTGCCGGCCTCGTGGAACTCGACGAACTTGCGCTGCAGCGCCACGGCGCCCTCGAAGTTGAACATCGGCGCCTGGCCGCCGGCCACGACGATGGCGTCGAAGCGCGCGAGCTCGATCTCCGACGCCGGCTTCGTGTTCTCCACCAGCGCGCGCAGCCTGGGCGTGTGGATGAAGCCCTGCGTGACGAGGTCGCTGGCCGAATAGCCGCTGGCGTCGTTCGGGTCGCTCATCGCGTCGGGCTCGCAGCGGCCGCCCTCGGCGCTGAAGACCTCGACCTCGTAGCCCTTGCCCTCGAAGGCGTGGTACGGGTGGGTCAGCTCGCTCCACCAGAAGCCCACCGGCCAGCCGGTGGTGCTGGAGACCGCCGGATTGGCGATCACGATGGCGACGCGCTTGCGTGCACGCGGGTTGACGACGTTGGGGTCCTTCAGGCTCATCGCGGGCTCCATGGGGTGGCTGGGATGGCGGCATCATCACCGTTGCCTCGAACAAGAAAAAGACCGCAGAATGCGACGCACTGTGCACATTCGAGGCAACAAACGATGACGCTGGAGCAGCTGCGCCTGTTCGTGCAGGTCGTGCAGGCCGGCAGCTTCACCGGCGCGGCGGAGCGGCTGGGAACGCAGAAGAGCCATGCCAGCCGCGTCGTCGCGCGGCTCGAGGCGGCGCTCGGCGCCAAGCTGCTGGAGCGCACGACACGTTCGCTCTCGCTGACCGAGGCCGGGCGCGAGGTGCACGAACGGGCCTTGGCCATCCTGGGCGCCGTGGACGATACCGAGCAGGCGGTGCAGGACATGCACGGCGAGCCGCGCGGCACCCTGCGGCTGACCTGCGGCGTGGAGTTCGGCCTGCTCGCCGTCAACGGCTGGCTGGCCGCCTTCCTGGCCGCCCATCCACGCGCCGGGGCGGAGGTCGAGTACACCTCGCGCGTGGTGGACCTGGTGCACGAGGGCTTCGACCTCGCGGTGCGTGTCGGGCCGCTGCCGGCGTCCACGCTGGTGGCGCGCCGGCTCGGCACGCTGCACTACGGGCTGTACGCCAGCCCGGCGCACCTGGCGGCGCAGCCTGCGCCGGCCGACCCCGCGGCGCTGCGCGGGCGGCCGCTGGTGATGTTCAGCGGCGGCGGCCTGCGCCAGGGCTGGACCCTGCGCCACGCGGCCGGCGGCGAGACGGTGCGCGTCGAAGGGCCGGCGCGGCTGCGCGTGAACAACAGCCTGGCGGTGCGCGACGCGCTCCTGGCCGGTCTGGGCATCGGGTTGCTGCCGCAGGTCTTCGCCGCCGAGGCGGTGGCCGCCGGCCGGCTGCGCCCGGTGCTGCCGGCATGGGAGCCGCCGGCGATGCCGGTGCATGCGGTCTATCCGAGCGGGCGCTACCTCGCGCCCAAGGTGCGCGCCTTCATCGACTTGGCGGTGGACCGCTTCCCGGCGCCGCCGCCGCCTACACCTGCCGCTGCTTCACGCGCGCCCCGTCGGCCAGCGCCGCCGGCGGGTACAGCACCACGGTCGCGCCCTCGGCCAGCCCCTCGCTGATCCAGGCCTCGCTGCCGTTGCGCGCCCTCACCCGCACCGGCTGCAGGCGCACGCGGGGGCCGTCGACCACGAAGACTGCCATCGCGCCCGGCTCGGCGCTGCCCGGCTGCGGGAAGACCGCGCTGACCGGCACGCGCAGCACGCGCGGCTCGGACAGCGTGACGATGCGCACGCCGACGCGATAGCCGTCGCCCAGCGCGGCCCAGCGCTCGTGCGGGCTGCTCAGCTCGATCAGCACGTTGACGCGCTGCTCCTCCACGCCCAGCGCCGAGATCTTCGTGAAGGCGGCCGGCTCCACGCGACGCACGCGCCCCTCCAGCGTGCCCGGGCCGCCCCAGCGCTCGATGTGCACCGGGCTGCCGGGGCGCGTCTGCAGCGCATCGGTGGTCAGCAGCTCGGCCACCACCTCCAGCCGCGTGATGTCGCCGATCTCCAGCAGCGGCGTGCCGGTGGCCACCGGCCCTTCGCTGATCTGGTGCAGCTTGAGCACGCGCCCGGCCACCGGGGCCTGCAGCGCGAAGCCCGCGCTGGTGCTGGCGCCGGTGACGGCGCCGAGCGCGGCACGCGCCATCGTCAGCTCGTGGCGCGCGATGGTCTGGCCCTCGACCGCGCCGTCCAGTTCCTTCTGCGCCGCCATCACCGCCAGGCGGTCGTTGTCGATCTTGGTCGGCGAGACGAAACCCTGCGCCGCCAGCTGCTCGCTGCGCCGCAGCTCGTTGCGCGCCTGCTCCAGCGCCACGCGCGCGGCCTCGATGCGCGTCGCGGCGCGCTGCACGCCGCCCTCGGCCATACCGACGCGCGCACGCTGCTCGGCCACCGTGCGCGCGTCCAGCATCGGGCTCACGCCAGGCAGCAGCGTCGCGACGACCTCGCCGGCCCTGACCTCGTCGCCCTCGCGCAGCAAGAGGCGCTGCACACGCCCGGCCAGCGGCGCGGCGACGACGTAGCGGTCGGCCAGCCGCGTGCGCGCGTCCTCGACGATCGCGGTCTCGAAGGGCCCGGTGCTGGCCTGCGCGACCTCCACCTCCAGCGGCCGCGGCGCGAAGGCCCAGGCCAGCAGCGCCACCAGCGCCACGCCGGCGGCACCCGCCATCACCATCGTCCTGCGTTGCACGACATGCACTCCTTGTTGTTGTTGCCCTGGCCGGCGGTCGGACCGGCCTACTCGCGCGTCTTCAGCGCCGCCACCATGTCCAGCCGGTCCACGCGCCGGCGCACCACGAGCGCGCTGCCGACGCCGGCGGCGACGATGCAGATCGCCGCCCAGGCATAGGTGGCCGGAGAGATGACGACCGGGAAGAAGAACTGGTCGCTCTTCAGCGCGCCGACCAGCGCGTGCACCAGGCCCCAGCCCAGCAGCATGCCCAGCGGCAGCGCGACGGCGATCGAGATCGCCAGCTCGCCCAGCAGCAGGCCCGAGACCTCGGCGCGCGTGAAGCCCAGCACGCGCAGGCTGGCCAGTTCCCAGGCCCGCTCGGCCAGCGCGATGCGAGCGTTGTTGTAGACCACGCCGACGGCGATGACGGCGGCGAACATGGTCAGCACCGTGCTCATGATGCGGATGTTGCGTGCGCTGACCTCCTCCATGTTGCGCAGCATCGAGGCCTTGCTGAAGGCGCCGGCCACGCGCGGCATCTCGCGCGTGGCGTCCAGCAGCGCGGCTTCGCTGCCGGGGGCCAGCGCCAGCGCGAAGCCGCTGGCCAGGTCGCCCTCGCCGAGCGCGCGGTTCAGCGCGTCGCGCTCCATGTAGGCATTCAGGCCCATCATCTCGCGCACCGTGGCGTCCACCGGCAGGAACAGCGTGCGCGCGCGGCCTTCCAGCACCTCCACGCGCACGAGGTCGCCCACGCGCAGGCCCAGCTTGTCGGCCAGGCGGTCGGTCAGCACGAGGCCGGAGCCGACGGGGTTCGTCGCGCGGTTGTTCACGTCGATGATGCGGTAGAGCTCCGGCATCGCCTCGTAGCCGCGGATCTCGCTGCGTTCGCGCCGGTGGCCGTTGACCAGCGCCACCGGCACGAAGCGGGTGGACTCGGCGGACTGCACCCCGGGCAGGCGCAGCAGCTCCTCGCGCGCGCGGCCGGACACCGGCTCCAGCGTCCACACCGCGACGTCGTTGCGCATCGCCAGCGTGAACTGCGAGTCGATGATGAAGCCGATGGCGTCCTTGAAGAAGTTGCCCAGCACGACGATGGCCACCGCGAAGGCCACGCCGGTGATCGCGAGGCCGGTGCGCCAGGGCCGGCGCTCCATGTTGCGCAGGATCATGCGCAGCGAGGTGGCCAGGCGCCGCACGCCCAGGCGCTCCAGCAGCGTGCGCCGGTAGCGGCCGGGTGCCGGCGGGCGCATCGCCTCGGCCGGCGCCAGGCGCACGGTGGCGGCGATCGCGTTGAGCGTGCCCAGCACCGCGGTGGCCGCGGTGAGCGCCAGCGCGATCAGCACCAGCGGCGGCGGCAGCGCATGCTCGAAGCGCGGGAAGCGGAAGAACTCCGCATACAGCCCCATCATGCCCAGCCCCAGCAGCTTGCCCAGGCCCAGGCCGAGCACGAAGCCGACGACGACGATGACGCCGACCATCTTCAGGTAGTGCGCGGCGATCGCGGCATTGGCATAACCCAGCGCCTTCAGCGCCGCGATCTGCTCGCGCTGCGTGGCCACCAGGCGCGAGATGACCACGTTCAGCAGGAAGGCCGCCACGCCGAGGAAGATCGCCGGCAGCATGGTGCCCAGCACCTGCTGTTCCTTGATCTCGTTGTCCAGCATCGAGTGCGAGACCTGGTCGCTGCGGCCGTAGGCCTCGCGCCCGCCGTAGGGTTCCAGCACGCGCTGCAGCGCGGCGATCACGGCGCGCTCGTCGGCCTGCGGCGCGAGCTTCACCGCCACGCGGTTGAAGGCGCCGGTCATGTCGTAGGCGGCGGCCAGCGCCTCGCGGTCGATCCAGAAGACGCCGAAGCCGCGCTGGTCCGGCATGCCCCACAGCCCGGCGAAGATGTACTCGGGCGACATCGCGGTGCCGGCCAGCACCAGCGGCCGCCGCTTGCCGTTGATCAGCGCCGACAGCCGCGCCCCGGGCTTCAGGCCATGCGCCTCGGCGAAGGTCTCCGACACCCACACCGGCAGCGCGCCGTCGGGCTGGGCCGGTCCGGGCGAGCGCACCGGCTGCGCGCCGGCCGGCCCGCGCCGCACGACGACCAGGTTCATCTGCCGCGGCTCGCGCGCGTCGATGCCGATCAGCTGCGCGATGATGGGGTCGCTCTTGCCGTCCAGCTCGGCACGCACCACGTGCTCGATCGTCGGCTGCACCTCGGCCACGCCAGGCAGCTCGCGCAGCGCCGGCAGCAGCGCCAGCGGCGCGCGCTTGACGCCGGCGAAGACGTCGGCGAAGCGGCCCTCGGCATAGAAGCGGTCGCGCGCCATCGCCATCGAGTCCACCGCCGACAGCGTGGTCAGGAAGCCACCGATGCCGCTGGCCACCACCAGCGCGATCGTCAGCGCCTGGCTCCACATCAGCCGCAGGTCGCGCAGCAGCTTGCGGTCGAGCGCCTTCACTCGGACCCCCAGGTCCGGGCCGCCGGCCGGGCTCGACCGCGCCACCCGCGGCTCACCACGACAGCTCCGAAGGCGAGATCTTGTGCGCGTTGCGCTCCACCTTCAGCACGCGCCCGTCGCCGAGCTGGATCACGCGGTCGGCCATGCCGGCGATGGCCGCGTTGTGCGTGATCACCACCGCCGTGGTGCCGAGCTCGGCATTCACGCGCGCGATGACCTCCAGCACCAGCTTGCCGGTGGCGTAGTCCAGCGCGCCGGTCGGCTCGTCGCACAGCAGCACCTCGGGCCGCTTGACGATGGCGCGCGCGATCGCCACGCGCTGCTGCTCGCCGCCGGAGAGCTGGGCCGGGAAGTGGTCGCGCCGCGGCGTCAGTCCGACCAGGCCCACGGCCTCGTCGATGTCCATCGGGTCCTCGGCGATGTCGGTCACCAGCGCGACGTTCTCGCGCACCGTCAGGCTGGGAATCAGGTTGTAGAACTGGAAGACGAAGCCGACATGCTCGCGCCGGTAGCGCGTCAGCTCGGCGTCGCCGGCGCCGTCCAGCCGGTGGTCGGCGAAGCGCACCTCGCCGCTGGTGGGCACGTCCAGTCCGCCCAGGATATTGAGCAGCGTGCTCTTGCCGCTGCCCGAGGGGCCCAGCAGCACGACGAATTCGCCGCGGCCGATGTCCAGGTCCACGTCGCGCAGCGCCACCACCTCCACCTCGCCGGTGCGGTAGGTCTTGGTCAGGCCGCGGGCGCGGAAGACGATGTCGGGTTCGGTCATGCGGGCTCTCGGCCGCGGCTGGTGCAGGCCGGCGCATTCTGGCCAGCGGCGCCGGCTGCGGGCTTGCCATCGATCAAACCGGGCAGTCTGCAGGTTACGAAATCACGGGTTAACCCGCGATTCCAACGGGTTGCACCTTTCGGACAATGGGTGCAACCCGAAACTTCCGGAGCCGCAGGCATGGCCGCCGTCACCCTGGGTGTCAAGATGGACGAGGCGCTGCGCGAGCGTGTGCGCGAGGCCGCGCAGACCCTCGGCCGCACCCCGCACTGGCTGATCAAGCAGGCGGTGCTGCAGATGGTGGAGGCGGTCGAACGCGGCCAGGTGCAACCCGAGGCCGCCACCGGCGCACTGCCCCCCGGCGAACCCGACACGGCCGAGGAGCCCACCGGCCCGGCCGCCACGGCGCCGGCCGCTCCGCAGCCCTTCCTGGACTTCGCGCAGGGCGTGCTGCCGCAGAGCGACCTGCGCGCCGCGATCACCGCCGCCTGGCACCGCCCGGAGCCCGAATGCCTGCCGGCGCTGCTGCGCGCCGCCAACGTGGCCGACCCGGCGCAGCGCGAGCGCATCCGCGAGCGCGCCACCCGGCTGGTCGAGGGCCTGCGCGCGCGCCGCGCCGCGGGCACCGGGGGCGTGGAGGCGCTGGTGCAGGAATTCAGCCTCTCCAGCCAGGAAGGCGTGGCGCTGATGTGCCTGGCCGAGGCGCTGCTGCGCATCCCGGACAACCCGACGCGCGACGCGCTGATCCGCGACAAGATCAGCCGCGGCGACTGGCAGGCGCACCTGGGCCATTCGCCCAGCCTCTTCGTCAATGCCGCGGTCTGGGGCCTGATGCTGACCGGCAAGCTCACCGCCACCGCCAGCGAGCGCAACCTGGCCAGCGCACTGACGCGGCTGATCGGCAAGGGCGGCGAGCCGCTGATCCGCCAGGGCGTGCACCGCGCGATGAAGCTAATGGGCGAGCAGTTCGTCACCGGGCAGACCATCGCCGAGGCGCTGGCCAACAGCCGCGCCTGGGAGCGCAAGGGCTTCCGCTACAGCTACGACATGCTGGGCGAGGCCGCCGCCACCGAGGCCGACGCGGCGCGCTACCTGGCGGCGTACGAGCAGGCCATCCACGCCATCGGCAAGGCCAGCCACGGCCGCGGCATCTTCGAGGGGCCGGGCATCTCGGTGAAGCTCTCGGCGCTGCACCCGCGCTACAGCCGCGCCCAGCGCGAGCGCGTGATGGACGAGCTGCTGCCGCGGCTGACGGGTCTGCTCGTGCTGGCGCGGCAGTACGACATCGGCCTGAACATCGACGCCGAGGAGGCCGACCGCCTGGAGCTCTCGCTGGACCTGCTGGAGGCGCTGGCCTTCGAGCCGCGGCTCAAGGGCTGGAACGGCATCGGCTTCGTCGTGCAGGCGTACTCCAAGCGCTGCCCCTACGTGATCGACTTCCTCGTGGACCTCGCGCGGCGCAGCGGCCACCGCCTGATGGTGCGCCTGGTCAAGGGCGCCTACTGGGACAGCGAGATCAAGCGCGCGCAGCTCGACGGCCTGGACGGCTACCCGGTCTATACGCGCAAGGTGCACACCGACGTGGCCTACCTCGCCTGCGCACGGCGCCTGCTGGCGGCGCCGGATGCCGTCTACCCGCAGTTCGCGACGCACAACGCGCAGACGGTGGCCAGCATCCACGAGATGGCCGGCGCCAACTACTACGCCGGCCAGTACGAGTTCCAGTGCCTGCACGGCATGGGCGAGGCGCTGTACGAGCAGGTCGTCGCGCCGGTGGCCGAGGGCGGCCTGGGCCGGCCCTGCCGCATCTATGCGCCGGTGGGCACGCACGAGACGCTGCTGGCCTACCTGGTGCGGCGGCTGCTGGAGAACGGCGCCAACACCTCCTTCGTCAACCGCATCGGCGACCCCGCGGTGCCGGTGTCCGAGCTGGTGGCCGACCCGGTGGAGCAGGCGCTGGCCATCGAGCACGAGACCGGCACCGCCGGCGCGCCGCACCCGCGCATCGCGCTGCCGCGGCAGCTGTATGCCGAGGCCGGGCCCTGGTCGCGGCTGAACTCGTCGGGGCTGAACCTGGCGCACGAGCAGCAGCTCGCGTCGCTGGCCGCGGCGCTGCTGAAGAGCGCGCAGCAGCCGTACGCCGCGGCGGCGACCCGCGACCCGGCAGGCAGCGAGCCCCCGTCGGCCGCCGCCGGCTGGCAGCCGGTGACGAACCCCGCCGACGAACGAGACCGGGTCGGCTGGGTGCGACCGACGCCTGCGGCGCTGCTGGACGACGCGGTGCACGCTGCCGGCGCCGCGCTGCCGATCTGGCAGGCCACGCCGCCGGCCGAGCGCGCGGCCTGCCTGCGCCGCGCCGCCGACCTGCTGGAGCAGCGCCGCCACGGCCTGCTGGGCCTGATCGTGCGCGAGGCCGGCAAGAGCCTGCCCAATGCCGTGGGCGAGGTGCGCGAGGCGGCCGACTTCCTGCGCTACTACGCGGCGCAGGCCGAAGCCGGCTTCGACAACGAGAGCCACCGCCCGCTGGGCGTGGTCGCCTGCATCAGCCCGTGGAACTTTCCGCTGGCCATCTTCACCGGCCAGGTGGCCGCCGCGCTGGCCGCCGGCAATGCGGTGCTGGCCAAGCCGGCCGAGCAGACGCCGCTGGTCGCGGCGCAGATGGTGGCGCTGCTGCACGAGGCCGGCGTGCCGGCCGACGCGGTGCAGCTGCTGCCCGGCGACGGCGAGACCGTCGGCGCCGCGCTGGTGGCGCAGGCCGGCGTGGCCGGCGTGATGTTCACCGGCTCGACCGAGGTCGCGCGGCTGATCGCGCGCACGCTGGCGCAGCGGCTCAGCCCGCAGGGCCGCGCGATCCCGTTCGTCGCCGAGACCGGCGGCTGCAACGCGATGGTCGTCGACTCCTCGGCGCTGGCCGAGCAGGTGGTGGCCGACGTGCTGGCCTCGGCCTTCGACTCGGCCGGCCAGCGCTGCTCGGCGCTGCGCCTGCTGTGCCTGCAGGACGACGTGGCCGACCGCGTGATGGCGATGCTGAAGGACGCGCTGGCCGAGGTGGTGATGGGCCCGCCGGACCGCCTGTCGTGCGACGTCGGCCCGGTCATCGACGCCGCGGCGCGCGAGGCCGTCGAGCGCCATGTCGCGGCGATGCAGGCCGCGGGCATGAAGGTCACGCGGGCCTGTCGTCCAGCGGGCGACGAGAGCGGCGGCCACGGCCACTTCGTGCCGCCGACCCTCATCGAGCTGGACGACGCGCGCCGGCTGACGCGCGAGGTCTTCGGCCCGGTGCTGCACGTGGTGCGCTACCGGCGCGACGCGCTGCCGGCGCTGGTGGACGCGATCAACGCCAGCGGCTACGGGCTGACCTTCGGCGTGCACAGCCGCATCGACGAGACGATCGCGCAGCTCGCCGAGCGCATCCAGGCCGGCAACCTGTACGTCAACCGCAACGTCATCGGCGCCGTCGTCGGCGTGCAGCCCTTCGGCGGCATGGGGCTGTCGGGCACCGGGCCGAAGGCCGGCGGGCCGCTGGCGCTGCACCGGCTGCTGCAGCCGGCCAGCGACGCGCCCGCGGGGTTGCGCACGCTGGAGGCGCTGGAGGCCCTGGGCGCCGCCACGCGCCCGGGCACCGAGCCCCCGGCGCTGCAGGCGCTGCGCACGCTGGCCGCTTCGCTGCGCTCGTCGGCGCTGCCGGGCCTGGACGCCACCGCCACAGCGACGGCGGCGACCGCCTGCGAGACCCTGGCCGCCGCCAGCGTGCTCGGCCGCGAATGGACGCTGCCCGGCCCCACCGGCGAGAGCAACCGCTACCGGCTGCTGCCGCGCGGCGTGGTGCGCGGCGTGGCGGCGACACCGCTCGGTGCGCTGGTGCAGATCGCCACCGCACTTTCCACCGGCAACCGCCTGGCGCTCGAGGCCGGCTTCGGCGGCTTCGCGGCGCTGCGCGCCGTGCTGCCGGCCGAGGTGCGATCACTCCTGGTGGACGACGCGGAAGGCGCGAGCGCCCTGCTCTTCGAGGGCGACGGCGACGCCCTGCGCGCGCTGCTGCCGGCGCTGGCCGCAGGCCCGGGCCCGCTGGTGCGCGTGGAGAGCCTCGCCGCCGCCGACATCGCGGCCGGTGCGCTGTACGACCCGAGCGCGCTGATGCACGAGCAGAGCCTGAGCACCAATACCGCCGCCGCGGGCGGCAATGCGGCGCTGATGACGATGAGCTGAGCACGCAGCTCCGGAAGTGACCGCCCTGGCAGGACCTCACGGCCCCCCGGGACGAGGGCCCGCGTCCAGAGGCGCCGCGCGACGCCCCGGCGCTAACATCCCGCGCGCCATGACGACACGAGGGCCCGCGCATTGAGCGACACCGCAACGTCCGATCCCGGTGCGAGCCCGCCCGCGGGTCTGCGCTGGCGCTTCGGCGACTTCGAGCTCGATCCGCGCGAACGCCGCCTGTGGCAGGCCGGGGCCGAGGTGGCCGTGCGTCCGCGCGCCTTCGACCTGCTGTGCACGCTGGTGGCGCGCGCCGGGCAGCTGTTGCACAAGGACGAACTGCTGGACGCCGTCTGGCCCGGCCTCGTCGTCGAGGAGAACAACATCGCCGCGCAGGTGGTGGCGCTGCGCCGTGTCATCGGCAACGGGGCCATCGCCACCGTGCCCGGCCGCGGCTACCGCTTCACGGCCGAGGTGCGCGCGCTGACCGCGGCGCAGCAGGGGCCGGCCGACGTGACGGCGCACGCCAGGCACGCCGGGCACGCCGCACCGGCCGTGGCGGCGTCGCCGGCGGGCCGCCTGTTCGGGCGCGACGAAGACCTGCAGCGCCTGCAGAAGGCGCTGGCCGCACCGGGGCTGCTGAGCCTGGTCGGCACCGCCGGCGTCGGCAAGACCGCCCTGGCGCAAGCGCTGCGCTCGCATTGGCCGGCGGCCGTGACCTGGGTCGACCTCGCGGCCGAGGAGGGCGCCGCGCAGGTGGCGGCCGCGCTGTGCCGCGCGCTGGGCCGGCCGGTGCCGGAGGGCGACCCGCTGCCGCTGCTGCAGCGTGAGCTGGCGCAGCCGCGGCGGCTGCTGGTGCTGGACAACGCCGAGCACCTGGCCGACAGCGTGGCCGCGCTGGCCAGGGCGCTGCTGGCGGCACTGCCCGCGCTGCACCTGCTGGTGACCAGCCAGCGCCCGCTCGGGCTGGCGGCGGAGCGCGTGCACCGGCTGGAGCCGCTGGCGCTGCCGCCGCCCGAGGCCCCGCCGGCGCAGGCGCTGGAATTCGGCGCCGTCGCGCTGCTGGTGGACCGCATCCGGGCCGCCGACCACCGCATGCAGCCCGGCGCGCAGGCGCTGCCGCTGCTGCGCGCGCTGTGCGCGCAGCTCGACGGCCTGCCGCTGGCGCTGGAGATGGCGGCGGCCCGCGTGCCGCTGCTGGGCCTGCGCGGCGTGTGCGACGCGCTGGCCGAGCGGTTTGCGCTGCTCGCCCGCCACCACCGCCTGGCCACGCCGCGCCACCGCAGCCTGCACGCCGCGCTGGACTGGAGCCACGGCCTGCTGGAACCCGGCGAGCAGCGCCTGTTCGCCGCGCTGGGCGTCTTCTGCGGCGGCTTCTCGCTGGAGCTGGCGGTGGCCGTCGGCGCGCACGACGGCGCCGACGGGGCCGACCGCTGGGCCACCATCGACCGCCTTGCGACTCTGGTGGAGCGCTCGCTGGTCGTCGTCGACCCGGGCGAGCCGCCACGCTACCGGCTGCTGGAGACCGTGCGCGCCTATGCACTGGAGCGCCTGGCCGAGGGGCCCGACGAAGCCGCGGCGCGCCGCCGCCATGCGCTGGCGCTGGCAGCGCTGTTCCGCGAGCTCGAGCAGGGCCAGCGCCAGGGCGCCGGCGGGCCGGCGCAGGCGCGTGCGCGGCCCGAGATGGAAAACCTGCGCGCGGCGCTGGCCTGGGCGCATGCCCACGCGCCGGAGCAGGCGGTGCTGATGGCCGTCGACGCCAGCGTCGTGATGCCGTTCTCGCTGTGGATGCCCGAGCTCTGCCGCTGGCTGGGTGCCTGCGAGCCGCTGCTGGCGCATGTGCCGCTGCCGGTGCAGGCCTGCTGGTGGCGCGAGTACGCGCGGCTGCTGATGTTCACCGGGCACCCGCGCACCACCGAGGCGGCGCGCCACGCGGTGACGCTGTACCGCGGGCTGGACGACCCGCGCGGCCTGTTCTGGGCGCAGATCGCGCTGGTGCGCGGGCAGAAGACGCCGAGCGCCGACCTCGACGAGCTGCTGGCCGAGATCCGGGCCCATGCCGAGGGCTTGCCGCCGGGGCACCTGCGCGAGCGCGCCATCGCCGCCAGCACCGAGGCCATGGCGCACCAGGTGCGCGAGGACTGGGGCCGGGCGCTGCAGGCCCGCGAACGCGAACTGACGCTGATGCGCCGGCTCGGCGACGCCGCCGGCGTGGGCGCGGCGCGCAGCAACATCGTCAACCTGCTGACGCTGGCCGGCCAGCCGGCCGCGGCGGTGGCCGAGGCGCACGCGCTGCTTGCCGAGCTGTCGGCGGACACCCCGGGCAACGAGGCCTACGCGCGTCTGTTTCTCGTCTACGCGCTGCTGGCGCTGGACCGGCTGGACGAGGCGCTGGTCGAGGCCCCGGCGCTGCTGGCGCTGGCGCGCCGCCTGGACATGCCGCAGCCGGCGGCCGCGATGGCGCTGCTGGTCGCGCGCCAGGGGCGGCTGAACGCCGCCGCGCAGCTGCTCGGGTTTGCCGTGGCCACCTACCGCCGGCTCGGCGCCGACCCGGCCGCCACCGGCGACCACATCTTCGTGCGCGCCCGGCAGCTCGTCGACGCCGCGCTGCCGGCGGCGGTCGCGCAGCGCCTGCTGGCCGAGGGCGAGG
>CAZUPH010000003.1:0-54451 GCA_964621995.1 uncultured Rubrivivax sp.
CGCGGGCGCGCTGCCGGGGCGGCGGCGCGCGCCGGCGGCGGTGGGTCGGCCGGTGTGGCAGCGGCGGCCGCCGGAACCGCCGTCGCAGCGACCGGTGCTGCCGGTGCGGCCGTAGCAGGAGCCGGGGGTAGCGACTCGACGGCCACCGGCGCCGCCGCGAAGGCCGGCGTCGCCGGGACCGCTGGCGTGTATTCGGGCGGGTCGGCCAGCAGCACGTAGCGCCGTGTGTTGGTGGAGCCGCAGCCCACGCGCAGTTCGACCTCGACCACCGGCTCGTCCACCGGCACCGTGGTCAGCACGCGCACGCGGGCACGCTCGACGCCGTGACTGTCGATCACCGCGCGCACCAGCGGGGCCGGCAGGATGCGGTCGCCCAGCAGCACGGAAGCCCCCAGGCACTCGGGCGTCAGCGACTCGCCCGGCCCCAGGCGCACCAGCACGCCGAAGTCCAGCCGCTGGCCGAGCACCGCGCCGCCGCCGGCGCCGCCCAGGCTGGAGGCCGGGGCCGCCGTCGCCATCAGCAGCGAAGCGCCCGCCAGCAAGGTCGACAACCAGGGTCGCGGGAGGCGCATGCGGGAGAGGCGGAACGTCAGGGCTGCGAGTATCGAATCACTCTAGCACGACCGGTTACAGCCGCCGCGACGCTGCAGCCCGCACGCGACGCAGGATTCGTGGCCCTTGCCACGCTGCGGCGCACCACGGCACCGGCCGGGCCGCCGGACTATGCGTCGTAGCCGGGCAGCCGCCGGTCCAGCCGGCGCAGCAGCCCCGGCCACACCAGCTGCGCGCCGAGTCCGCGCGTCACCGCCGCGGCCTGCTGCTGCGCGCCCTGCACGATGCGCGGATCCACCTGCACGAGTTCGCCGCCGCCGGCCTGGGCCCGGACCTGGATCGTGCAGACGGTCTCGAAGAGGTACATCGACAGGAAGGCATCGGCCACCGTCGCGCCCACCGTCAGCAGGCCATGGTTGCGCAGCATCAGGAAGCTGTTGCCGCCCAGGTCGGCCACCAGGCGCGGCCGCTCGTCCTCGCGCAACGCCACGCCCTCGTAGTCGTGGTAGCCCAGCGAGGCCAGCACGAAGATGCTCTGCTGCGACAGCGGCAGCACGCCGCCGGCCTGCGCCGACACCGCGATGCCGTGGGCGGTGTGGGTGTGCAGCACGCAGCCCACGTCGTGGCGCGCGCCGTGCACCGCGCTGTGGATCGTGAAGCCGGCGGGGTTGACCTCGAAGGGCGTGTCGTCGAGCTTGACGCCCATCGCGTCCACCTTGACCAGGCTGGAGGCGGTGATCTCCTCGAAGAACAGCCCGTAGGGGTTGATCAGGAACTCGCCCTCGCGGCCGGGCACGCGCGCGCTGATGTGCGTGAAGACGAGGTCGTCCCAGCCGAACATCGCCACCATGCGGTAGGCTGCCGCGAGGTCCACGCGGGTGCGCCACTCGGCGTCGCTGACCTCGCCGCGGCGGTTGTGGAAGCTGACGGCGGATGCGGGCATGGCGGGCGTTCCTCGGCCTGGGGTGGACAATGCCATCGTGAACCGCCTGTCGCTCCCGAGACAAGCCATGAATACCCCGGTTCCTACAATCGACGAACTGCACAACATCGAGACCGGCCCTTGGTTCAGCAAGCTCTCGCCGGCGCTGCGATCGGCCATCCTGGCACGCACCAGCGTGCGCCGGCTGGCCGACGGCGACGCCCTCGCGGCGCGCGGCACGCCGGCGCAGGAATGGTGCGGCGTGGCGCGCGGCGCGGTGCGCATCAGCGTCGTCTCGCTGTCGGGCAAGCAGGTCACGCTGACCTACGCCGAGCCCGGCACCTGGTTCGGCGACATCGCGCTGTTCGACGGCCTGCCGCGCACGCACGACGCGCACGCGCATGGCCCGACGACGCTGCTCGTCGTGCGCAAGGCCGACTTCCGCCAGCTGCTGGAACAGCACGTCGAGCTGTACGACGCGCTGCTGCGCCTGAACTGCCGACGCCTGCGGCTGATGTTCGACCAGATCGAGGACCTCGCGACGCGCCCGCTGCAGGCGCGGCTGGCGCGCCAGGTGCTGCTGCTGGCCAAGAGCTACGGCGTGGAGCACGGCGAGGAGCTGCGCATCGGGCTGGCGCTGGCGCAGGAGGACCTGGCGCAGCTGCTGGGCGCCTCGCGCCAGCGCGTGAACCAGGAGCTCAAGGGCTTCGAGCGCGAGGGCGCGGTGCGCGTGGAGCCCACGCGGCTGGTGGTGCTCTCGCGCGAGAAGCTGCTGGCCATCGCCGAGCGATGATGGCGCCTCCACGCTCCCTCCCGGTCGCTGCCCGCCGAGGGGGCGCCGGCGACGGACCGGCAGAGCCGGATCCGTGCCGGTCCTTGGCTTGAACGGAGCCGAACGCATGGAACAGTTCACCGGCACCAAGGCCATGGCCGCCAGCCATGCCTTCGACACCGCGGCCCTGGAGGCCCACCTGCGCCAGCACCTGGACGGCTTCGCCGGCCCGCTGAGCGTGGAGCAGTTCAAGGGCGGCCAGTCCAACCCCACGTACAAGCTGCGCACGCCCGGACGCGACTACGTCATGCGCAGCAAGCCCGGCCCGGTGGCGAAGCTGCTGCCCTCGGCGCATGCCATCGAGCGCGAGTTCCGCGTCATGCGCGCGCTCGCGGGCACCGGGGTGCCGGTGCCGCGCATGCTGCTGCTGTGCGAGGACGAGGCCGTCATCGGGCGCGCCTTCTACGTGATGGAGTGCGTGGCCGGCCGTGTGCTGTGGAACCAGGCACTGCCCGACATGGACGCGGCCGCACGCGGCGCGATCTACGACGAGATGAACCGCGTCATCGCGGCGCTGCACAGCGTGGACCCGGCGGCCGTGGGGCTGGCCGACTATGGCCGTCCCGGCAACTACTTCGAGCGCCAGATCGGCCGCTGGAGCAAGCAGTACCAGGCCTCCGTCACCGAGCCGATCCCCGAGATGGACCGCCTGATCGAGTGGCTGCCGGCGCACATCCCGGCCAGCGCGCGCGACGAGGCGCAGCCGCGCATCGTGCACGGCGACTACCGGCTGGACAACCTGATGTTCCACCCCAGCGAACCGCGCATCCTGGCCGTGCTGGACTGGGAGCTCTCCACGCTGGGCCACCCGCTGGCCGACTTCAGCTACCACTGCATGAGCTGGCACATCCCGCCCGGCGTGTTCCGCGGCATCGCCGGGCTGGACCATGCCGCGCTGGGCATCCCTTCCGAGGCCGAGTACATCGAGCGCTACTTCCGGCGCAGCGGGCGCAGCGACCTCGACGCGATGCGCTCGGACTGGAACTTCTACCTCGCCTACAACCTGTTCAGGCTGGCCGCCATCCTGCAGGGCATCGCGCGCCGCGTCGTCGACGGCACGGCGGCCAGCGAGCAGGCGCGCAGCGCCGGCGCCGGTGCACGCCCGCTGGCCGAGCTGGGCTGGTCCTTCGCACAGCGTGCCCGCTGAGCGCCGGCCCGCGCAACACCCGCACACCCCGACACCCCACGGAGAACCGCATGGACTTCAGCTACTCCCCGCGCACCCAGGAACTGCAGCAGCGCCTGGCGGCCTTCATGGCCGAGCATGTCTATCCTGCCGAGGCCCGCTACTGGCAGGAGATCGAGGCCCACACCGCCGCCGGCGCGCGCTGGACGCCGCTGCCGGTGATCGAGGAACTGAAGCCCAAGGCGCGCGCCGCCGGGCTGTGGAACCTGTTCCTGCCCGAGAGCGAGTACGGCGCCGGGCTGACCAACCAGGAGTACGCGCCGCTGGCCGAGATCATGGGCGCGGTGCCCTGGGCCAGCGAGGTCTTCAACTGCAGCGCGCCGGACACCGGCAACATGGAGGTGCTGGTGCGCTACGGCAGCGCCGAGCACAAGAAGCGCTGGCTGGAGCCGCTGCTCGCCGGCGAGATCCGCAGCGCCTTCGCGATGACCGAGCCGGGCGTGGCCTCGTCGGACGCCACCAACATCGAGGCGCGCATCGAGCGCCAGGGTGAGGACTACGTCATCAACGGCCGCAAGTGGTGGACCAGCGGCGCCGGCGACCCGCGCTGCGCGATCTTCATCTTCATGGGCAAGACCGACCCGTCGGCGCCGCGCCACTCGCAGCAGAGCATGATCCTGGTGCCCCGCGACACGCCGGGCATCACCATCCTGCGCCCGCTGTCGGTCTTCGGCTACGACGACGCGCCGCACGGCCACATGGAGGTGCTGTTCGAGAACGTGCGCGTGCCGGCCTCGAACATGCTGCTCGGCGAGGGCCGCGGCTTCGAGATCGCGCAGGGCCGGCTCGGCCCCGGGCGCATCCACCACTGCATGCGGCTGATCGGCCTGGCCGAGCGCTCGCTGCGCCTGATGTGCGAGCGCGCGCTGAGCCGCACCGCCTTCGGCAAGACCATCGCGCAGCAGACGGTGACGCAGGAGCGCATCGCCGAGGCGCGCTGCCTGATCGACCAGGCGCGGCTGCTCACGCTGAAGGCGGCGTGGATGATGGACATGGCGGGCAACAAGAGCGCCAAGGCCGAGATCGCGATGATCAAGGTGGTGGCGCCCAACATGGCCTGCCAGGTCATCGACTGGGCCATGCAGGTGCACGGCGGCGCCGGCATGAGCCAGGACTTCCCGCTGGCCTACTTCTACACGGTGGCGCGCACGCTGCGCTTCGCCGACGGGCCCGACGAGGTGCACCGCAACGCGATCGCGAAGATCGAACTGGGCAAGGTCGCGCCGCGCAGCACCTGACGCGGCGCGGCCCGGCCCGGCCCGGCGACGCCTACTTCTTGCGCTCGTCGCCCGGCAGCGCGCTGGTCGACCACAGGCTGGGATGGGTGCTCGGCGAGATCGTCTCGCCGGTGTCCATCGCGACGCGGCGCGCCTCGCGCATCGCCACCTCGAACAGGCGCAGCCACATCTGCAGCGACTCCACCTCCGCGTCGGCCAGCGCGGTGCGCAGCATCAGCCGGCCGCGGCCGATCATCAGCACCATCGGCGTCGCCGGCTCGATGCGCACCGCCGCCAGCGCCTGCGTCAGCGGCCCCTCCAGCCACTGCAGCAGCCAGGGCTTGAGGCTGGCCAGCGCGACGAAGCGCTCGCGCAGCGGGCTCATCTCGTGGCCGGCGAGCTTGGGATACATGACCAGCCAGCGCATCTCCGGCGGCGTCTGGTTGTCGATGCGCGTCTGCACGCCCTCGACGTACTGCTCGAAGATGGTCTTCTCCATCGCCTCCTGCAGCGCGCGGTTCATCACCACCACCTGCAGTTCGGACGACAGGCCCAGCTCGGAGCGGATGCGCAGCTCCTGTCCGCTGATGTAGGGCCGGTGCGACGGCCCCCACTCCAGCCGCCAGGGCGTGGCGCCCAGGCGGCCGTCGATCACGAAACCCTCGCTCTGCACACCGCGGAAGGTGTACTGCTTGGACTCGGCCCAGGGCGCCACGCCCTCCCAGCCCTTGGCCGTTTCGCCGGGGCCGCTGCCGAACAAGCGCTTGATGCCTTCGAGCATGGTTTAGAGTCCGCTGCAATCCGATGCGCCCGCCATGCCGGCGTCGCGCCGGCCACCCGGGGGCTGGGGATGATCGAAGTGTATTCGTGGGCCACGCCGAATGGCCACAAGGTCCACATCATGCTCGAGGAGTGTGGCCTGCCCTACCGCGTGCATGCGGTGGACATCGGCGCGGGCGAGCAGTTCGCGCCGGAGTTCCTGGCCATCAGCCCGAACAACAAGATCCCGGCCCTCGTCGACCCCGAGGGCCCGGACGGCGAGCCGATCTCGCTGTTCGAGAGCGGCGCGATCCTGCTGTACCTGGCCGGCAAGACCGGCCGCTTCCTGCCGGCGAGCACGCGCGGCAAGTACGAGGTGCTGCAGTGGCTGATGTTCCAGATGGGCGGCGTGGGCCCGATGCTGGGCCAGGCGCACCATTTCCGCATGTATGCGCCGGAGAAGATCCCGTACGCGATCGAGCGCTACACCCAGGAGGCGCGGCGCCTGTACGGCGTGCTGAACCGCCGGCTGGCGAAGTCCAGGTACCTCGGCGGCGCCGAGTATTCGATCGCCGACATCGCCACCTTCCCCTGGCTGCGCAGCTGGAAGAACCAGGGCATCGACTGGAACGACCACCCGCACCTGAAGGGCTGGTTCGACGAGATCGGCGCCCGACCCGCGGTGCAGCGCGGCGTGGAGGTGCTGGCCAGCCGCCGCAAGCCGCTGGTGGACGAACGAGCGCGCGAGGTGCTGTTCGGCAGCACGCAGTACGAACGGCGCTGACCGCGCGGTGCGGCCGCCGGCCGGCTCCTAGAATGCCGGCAGACCGCCTGCCCGTAGCTCAACTGGATAGAGCAGCTGCCTTCTAAGCAGCAGGTCGGGGGTTCGAGTCCCTCCGGGCAGGCCAGCAGCTTGACCTCGCTCAACGGCCGCGGCGCGATGCCGCTTAGGCTGCGGGCCGTAGCCGCGGCACCCGCCTGCCCGGCGCCGCCGGCACCGTGCACCGGGCCGACGCAGCCCGACCCGCCCTGCCCTGCGAGGAACCCGCCATGCCCAGCACTGCCCGTACCGCCACCCCGGCCAAGTCCGGCAACCCGGCCCGCTCCAAGGCCGCCGCCTCCGCCGGCACCGTCCAGGCGCCGGCGAAGCCGCGCCGCCGCGCGCCGGCCGCCCCCGCCGCCAAGAGCCCCGCACTGCCGCGCGAGGAGCGCGTGCGCCAGCTCGCCTACAGCTACTACGAGCAGCGCGGCGCCGGCGACGGCCAGGCGATGGACGACTGGCTGCGCGCCGAGCAGGCGATCGAGGCCGACGAGGTGCAGGCCGCCCGCTCGGCCCGCGACGGGCACTGAGCCGCGGCCCGCCCGGGGCGTTCAGGCCACCAGGCGCACGCCCGGCGCCGGTGCCGCGCGCCGCGGCGCCGGCTCCTCCGGCAGCCCGCGCGTGACGCGCGTGGCAGCGCGCAGCGCGTCGGGGTCGAGGATCTCGATATCGCGGTTGTTCACGCGCAGCAGGCCCCAGTCGGCCAGCGTCGTGAAGGCGCGGCTGTCCGTCTCGTGCGCCACGCCGAGCAGGCTCCCGATGTCGCGCCGCCCCATGCTCAGGCGCAGCCGCGTCGACGACAGCCCGCGCTCGGCGGCCCGCGCGGCCGCCCACCGCACGAAGCGCGCGAGCCGCACCTCGGCCGCCACGGCGGCCATCATCTGCGCCATCTCGGCGCTGCGCGCGAGCTGCCGGCTCAGCGCCACCTGCAGCGCATGGTCCAGCGCCGCCGACTGCCGGCGCGCCTCGCGCAGCGGCGCCCAGGGCAGCACGAAGACGCTGGCGTCCTCCAGCGCCACCGCGCCCATCGTGTGCGAGCCGCGGTGCAGCGCCTCGAAGCCGAGCACGTCGCCCGGCCCGGCGAAGGCCAGCACCTGCTCGTAGCCGTCCTCCGAGACCCGCTGGCACTTGAAGCTGCCGCAGCGCACCACATGCAGGGCCTCCGCGGGCTGGCCCTCGCGCGACAAGGCCGCGCCGGCGCGCAGGCGCTGCGTGACCAGGCCCGGGAAGGCCGCCGCGCCGGCATCGGCCTCGGGTTCGAAGCCGAGGGCGCGCACGACGTCGGCCAGGGTGGCGCCGGCCGCGGGCATCACACGGTGGCGATCGACGCTCCAGGCCGGTGCCGTCTCCAGGCGCGCGAGCAGGGGTGGGGGCGACAGGCTCAAGGCATCCTCCGCGGCGTGGGGCCGACAGGACCCCGTGGCCCCCGGCTTGGGCAGCAGCTTGCCCGTGGCGCCGCAGGGCAGGCAATCGGCACGGCGGACGAGCGCGGGATGGGACAGCGCCGCGGCGTTGAATCGGAAAGCACCGTCAGGCCGTAGGAATCTTCCGAACGGCGGCCGCTGCGGCCCGGACTTGATCCGACGCAAACCGCCCCGACGGACCTGCCGCGTAGCATGCCCGGGCAGTGAACGATGCGCCAGGCCCCCAGCCGCCGGCGGCCACCCCCGCGCCGCCGGCGCCGGCACGCGCGGCGGTCGCCCCGCTGCTGCAGGCGGCGCACGAAGGCATCGTCGTCATCGACGCGCAGCAGCGCATCGTGGCCTTCAACCCGGCCGCCGAGCGCATGTTCGGCTGCAGTGCCGCGCAGGCGCTGGGTCAGCCGCTCGAGCGCTTCCTGCCGGCGGACATCCGCCCCCGGCATGCCGCGCTGGTCTCCCACTTCGCCGCCGAGCCGCAGGGCGCCCACCGCCGCGCGCCGCGCCGGCTGCGTGCGCTGCGCGCCGACGGCAGCGGCTTTCCGGTGGAGATCTCGCTGTCGCCGGTGGACATGGCGACCGGTGGCGGCGTGCAGCGGCTGCTGGCGGCGCTGGTGCGCGACCTGGGTCAGGAGCAGGCACTGCGCGACGAGGTCGAACGGCTGCAGCTGCGCCTGGACGCCATCCTGGAGCTGGCGCCGATCGCGATCTGGGTCGCCGACGGCGAGCGCATCGTCTTCGCCAACCGCGCCGCGGCCGCGCTGGTGGGCGCCGCCTCGGGTCAGGACCTGGTCGGCCACGACGTCTACGAGCTGGTGCAGTCGCCTGCGCAGGCGGCGCTGCGGACACAGGTGGCGCGCGTGCTGGCCGGCGAGACCGGGCTGCCCCCGGTGGCCGCGCGCATCGCGGCCCTGCCGCGCCCGGGGTCGCCGCGCGAGGATGCCGACGCCGTGCGCGAACTCGAGATCGCCGTCGCGGCGCTGCCCGACCACGGCCGCACCACGGTGCAGATGGTCGTCGCCGACGTCACGCAGCGCCGGCGCGAGGCCGCCGAGCTGCAGCGTTCGCGCCAGGCGCTGCGCGGCCTGTCGGCCAGCGTCGTCGACGCGCGCGAGCAGGAGCGCCGGCACATCGCGCGCGAGCTGCACGACGAGCTCGGGCAGCGCCTGTCGGCGCTGAAGCTGGAGCTGGCCGGGTGTGCCGGCGCGGCCGGGCTGCCGCCGCAGGACCCGCGCCTGCAGGCCATGCTGGCGATGCTGGACGACACGATGGCCTCGGTGCGCCGCATCGCCGCCGACCTGCGCCCGCTGATGCTGGACGACCTGGGCCTCGCCGCGGCGGTGGAGTGGCTGGCCGCGGAGGCCACGCGCCGGCTGGGCATGCAGGTGCAGGTGGAGATGGACGAGCTGGACCCGGAGCCCGGCGAGCCGCTGGCCATCGCCGTCTACCGCATGGTGCAGGAGGCGCTGACCAACGCGGCCCGGCATGCGCGCGCCGGCCGTGTGCAGGTCACGCTGCGCTGCCGCGCGGGCGAGCTGCAGCTCGGCGTGCAGGACGACGGCCCGGGCTTCCCACTGCCGGTGCGCGGGCGCCCGGGCTCCTACGGGCTGCTGGGCATGCACGAACGCGCGCGCCTGCTCGGCGGGCGCGTCGAGATCGACAACGCCCCCGAGGGCGGCGGCCGCGTGCGCGTGTGGCTGCCGCTGGACGGCGGCCCGTCCGCCGACACCACGCCCGGCGCCTTCGCCTGAGGCGCGCCCGCACGATGACGAACAAGCAGCTGCTCATCGTCGACGACCACGCGATCGTGCGCGAGGGCCTCAAGCGCGTGCTCGAGTCCGCCGGCGAACACTGGCAGGTCACCGAGGCCGGCGGCGGCTTCCAGGCGCTGGAGCTGCTGCGGCGCGAGCGCTTCGCGCTGGCGGTGGTGGACCTCTCGATGCCCGGGCTCGGCGGCCTGGAGCTGATCCGCCGCGTCCACGACGAGTACCCGAGGCTGCCCGTGCTGGTGCTGAGCATGCATGCCGAGGAACAGTACGCGCTGCGCGCCTACCGGGCCGGTGCACAGGGCTATCTCACGAAGGACAGCGCGGCGGCCGAGCTGATCGGCGCCGTGCGCAAGCTCGTGGCCGGCGGCGCCTACGTGCCGCCCGGGCTGGCCGAGCGCGTGGTGCTGCAGCTCGGCGGCGCGGCCGCGGCGCCGCCGCACGCCCAGCTCAGCGACCGCGAGCTGCAGGTGCTCACGCGCATCGTGGCCGGGCAGCGCCTGACCGAGATCGCCGACGCACTGCACCTGTCGGTGAAGACGGTCAGCACGCACAAGCGCCGCATCCAGGACAAGCTGCAGCTGCCGACCACCGCGGCGCTGATCCGCTACGGCATGGCCAGCGGCCTGGCCAGCGAGCCGCCGCCGGACCGCGAGGCGGCCCCCGGCTGAAGGCGCGGCGCCGCCACGACCACCGGGCGCGGCAGCGGCCGCGCGGTGTCCAGCATGGCCTGCGTGAGGACGACCACGCCGCCCTCGCTGACCTCGAAGCGGGCACGGTCCTCGGCCTCGTTCTCGCCCACGCGCAGCCGGTCCGGCAGCACGCAGCCGGCATCGACGATGGCACGGCGCAGCACCACACCGCGCCCGACCACCGCCCCGGGCAGCAGCACCGACTGCTCGACCACGCTGCCGTCGCCGACCTGCACACCCGGGCCCAGCACCGAGCGCCGCACCTCGGCGTTGCCGATGCGGCACCCCTCGCCCAGCAGCGACTCGCCCACGCCGTTCCAGGCCACGCAGCGCACCGGGCGCGCCCCGTGCGCGGGCCGCAGCGGCCAGGCCGGGTCGGCCAGGTCGATGCCCGGCCGCGGTCCGAGCAGGTCCTGGTGGGCCGCCCAGTAGGCGTCCAGCGTGCCGACGTCGCGCCAGTACGGTCCGGCCGCGTCGTCGGCGCCCACCGCACTGCGCGCGAAGTCGTGCGCGCAGACCCGCGCACGCGCCACCAGCGCCGGCAGCAGGTCGCGCCCGAAGTCGTGCGCCGAGCCCGGGTCGGCGGCGTCCCGTTCCAGCTCGTGCGCCAGCAGCTCGGTCTCGAAGACATAGATGCCCATGCTGGCCAGTGCGAGGTCGCTGCACCCGGGCATCGGTTCGGGGTGGCGCGGCTTCTCGGTGAAGCCGGTGACGCGCCCGTCGGCCGTCGTGCGCAGCACGCCGAAGCCGCGCGCCAGCGCCAGCGGCACCGCGATCGTGGCCACCGTGGCGTCGGCGCGGCGGGCGTGGTGCTCGGCCAGCAGCCGCGCCAGGTCCATGCGCACGACATGGTCGCCGGCCAGCACGACGACGCGGCGCATACCGCTCTCGCGCAGGCGCGGCAGCTGCTGGCGCACCGCATCGGCCGTGCCGGCATAGCCCGCGCTGCCGGGCGGCGGCGGCAGCAGCGTCATCGGCGCGCCGGCCCAGGCGGCCTGCAGGTGGCGCTGCACCGACGCGGCCTCGCACTGCACCAGCACGCCGACGTCGCGCAGGCCGGAGTTGATGCAGTTGGCGAGCGCGAAGTCCACGATGCGCAGCGTGCCGCCGAAGGGCACCGCCGGCTTCGCGCAACGCTCGGTCAACGGCCGCAGCCGCGTGCCGCTGCCGCCGGCCAGCACGAGGGCGGCGCTGTCGTGCAGGACGCCGATATCGTCGCGCTGGCGGTCGGGTTCAGTCATCGGCGGCTCCATCGGCTGCGGGGGTTGGGTGACCGTCGTCGGCGGCGGCGGCCATCGCGGCCAGCACCTCGTCGTCCTCGACGGCGTGGAAATCGCGGTAGAAGCGCCCGACCGCGCTGAAGGGCGAGGGTTCGGCCAGGCAGACCAGTTCGTCGACCTCGTCGGCCAGCTCGGCCACGGTGCCGGCCGGCGCCACCGGCACCGCCAGCACCACGAGCGCCCTGCAGGCGCACGCCGCGCAGCGCCGCGCGCGCGGTGGTGCCGGTGGCGATGCCGTCGTCGACGACGACCGCGGTCGCGCCGCGCAGCGACCGCGGCGCGCGGTCGTGCAGGTATACGCTGCGCCGGCGCGCGAGCTCGCGCAGCGCCGCGGGCAGCTCGCGCTGCACGTGCGCCGGACCGGCGCCGCTGGCGGCCAGCGTCTGCTCGTCGACCACCGTCTGCGGCGGGGCGCCGTCCACGACCGCGGCGACCGCCAGCTCGAGGTTCCAGGGCGCGCCGATCTTGCGCACCAGCAGCAACTCCAGCGGGGCGTGCAGTGCACGCGCCACCACGGCGGCCACCGGCACGCCACCGCGCGGCAGCGCCAGCACCACCAGCGGCGGCGGCAGCTGCAGCGCGGCCAGCCGCTCGGCCAGCAGGCGACCGGCCTCGGCGCGGTCGGCGAATGGCAGGGCCACCGTGCCGGCGGTAGTCATGCGTGCCGCCGCGCGTCTGCGAGCTGGGTGGCGAACCAGGCCGCGGCGAGGTCGGCCACGGCGTCCAGCGTGCCCGGCTCGGCGAACAGGTGGGTGGCATGCGGCACCACCTCCAGCCGCTTGCGGCAGCCCAGCAGACGCAGCGCGCGCCGGTTCAGCGCCAGCACCTCGGTATCCAGCGCGCCGACGATCAGCAGCGTGGGCGCCTGCACAGCCGGCAGGTCGCGCTCGACGAGATCCGGCCGCCCGCCCCGCGAGACCACCGCCGCCACCGCCGGCGGCTCGCTCGCCGCCACGCGCAGCGCGACGGCGGCGCCCAGGCTGGCGCCGAACAGTCCGACCGGCCGCCGGGCCAGCCCGGGCTGGCCGGCGAGCCAGTCCAGTGCCTGCACGGTGCGCCGGCACTGCAGATCGAGGTCGCCGCCGGCGAGCGAGTCCGCCGCCTCGGCCGGCGTCAGCAGGTCCGGCAGCAGGCAGGCCAGCCGCTGCGCCGCCAAGACCCGCGCGACCTGCCGGTTGCGCGGGCTGCCGCGCCCGCTGCCGCGTCCGTGCACGAAGACCACCGTGCCCAGCGGCTGCTCCGCGGGCAGCCAGTCCGCGCGCCGGCCGTCGCCCGCCAGCACGACCTCGTCGCAGCGGAGCGCGAGGGACGGCGTCGGCACTGTGGCACCCATGGCCAGGCCATCGTGCGCCGTCCGCCCAGCCCTCGCGTTGAGCCCGCTCAACCGGCCCGTGCCGGGTGCGGTGGCTGGACAGGCATACAGTTCGGCACCCCGACCGCGATCCGACGATGCTGGCCACCCTGAACCCCGAGCAGCGCACCGCCGCCGAGCATGGCGACGGTCCGCTGCTCGTCGTCGCCGGTGCCGGCACCTTCAAGACGACGACGCTGGCCGCGCGCCTGTCCGCGCTGGTGCGCCGCGGCGCCGACCCGCAGCGTGTGCTGCTGCTGAGCTTCTCGCGCCGCGCCGCGCTGGAGCTGGCGCAGCGCGCCGGCCGCCTGCTGCACGAGGCGCTGGGCCTGGGCGCGGGCGTGCCGCCGCCGGTGCCGCCCTGGTGCGGCACCTTCCACTCGGTAGCCGCGCGGCTGCTGCGCGACGACGCCGAGCGCCTGGGCCTGGACCCCGGCTTCACGGTGCTGGACCGCGCCGATGCGCAGGACCTGCTGGCGCTGGAGCGCCAGCGCCTGGGCCTCGCGCACGACGAGACGGCCGTGCCGGGCAACGCCGTCGCGCGCCGGCGCTTCCCGCTGGCCGCCACCTGCCTGGCGATCCACTCGCGCTGCGTCAACACGCGCGCGCCGCTGGCCGCGGTGCTGGACGAGCACTACCCCTGGTGCGCCGAGCATGCCGCCGCGCTGGCGCGACTCTTCGCGGCCTGGGGCGAGGCCAAGCTGGCGCAGCATGCGCTGGACTTCGACGACCTGCTGCTCGCCTGGTGGCACCTGATGCAGGCCCCCGGCATCGGCGAGCGCATCGCCGCGCGTTTCGACCACGTGCTGGTGGACGAGGTGCAGGACCTCAACCGGCTGCAGCACGAGGTCCTGCTCGCGCTGTGCCCGGGCGGCCGCGGCCTCACCGCGGTGGGCGACGATGCGCAGGCGATCTACGGCTTCCGCGGCGCGGATGTGGCGGGCATGTTCACGCTGCCGCAGGCCTTCGACCCGCCGGCGCGCGTGCTGGCGCTGGAGCGCAACTACCGCAGCACGGCACCCATCCTGGCCGCTGCCGACGCGGTGATCGCGCAGGCCGCGCAGCGCTTCGCGAAGACCCTGCACGCCGAGCGCGCCGGCGGTGCACCGCCGCGCCTGGTGGACGTGGCCGACGAGGCCGCGCAGGCGCGCGCGGTGGCCGACGCGGTGCTCGCCGAACGCGAGCAGGGCGTGGCGCTCCGGCGCCAGGCCGTGCTGTTCCGCACTGCGTCGCACAGCGCCGCGCTGGAGCTGGAGCTGCTGCGCCGCGGCATCCCCTTCGTGAAGTACGGCGGGCTGCGCTTCTTCGAGTCGGCGCATGTCAAGGACCTGCTGGCCGTGCTGCGCTGGGCCGACAACCCGCGCGCGCAGCTCGCCGCGCTGCGCTGCGCCCGCCTGGTGCCCGGGCTGGGGCCGGTCGCGGTGCGCCGGCTGCTGGAGCATGCGGGGCCGCTCGAGGCCTTCCGCCCGCCGCGCGCCGCCGCCGAGGCCTGGCCGGCGCTGCTGGCGCTGCTGCAGCGGCTGCGCGAGGCGCCGCGCTGGCCGCAAGAGCTGGACGAGGTCATCGCCTGGCTGGCGCCGCAGCTGCAGCGCCAGCACGACGACGCGGCCACGCGCCTGGCGGACCTGCGGCGCCTGGCCGCGATGGCCGCCGGCCACGCCAGCCGCGAGCGCTTCGTCACCGAGCTCACGCTGGACCCGCCGGCGGCGAGCAGCGACGAAGCCGGCCCGCCGCAGCGCGACGAGGACTGGCTGGTGCTGTCCACCATCCACTCCGCCAAGGGCCAGGAATGGAGCGCGGTGCACGTGCTGAACGTGGTCGACGGCTGCCTGCCCGCGGACATGGCCACCGGCCGCGCCGCCGAGATCGACGAGGAACGCCGGCTGCTGTACGTGGCGATGACACGCGCCAGGGACACGCTGACGCTGTGGGTGCCGCAGCGCCTGCACGTCACGCAGCAGCGCGCCTGGGGCGACCGCCACCTGTATGCGCTGCGCTCGCGCTTCCTGCCCGACACGCTGCTGCCGCTGTTCGAGCAGGTGGCGCCGGCGCCGGCGGGCAGCGGCGAGTCGGCAGAGCCGCTGCCGGCCTTCGACCTGACGGCACGCCTGCGCGGGACCTGGACGCCCGGCTGAGGGGGTGCCCGCGGTCGCGCTTCACGCCCGGCGGGTGACGAAGCTGGGCAGAATCGGGGCTTTGGCCACGCCTTGCCCGCGGAGACCCGCCATGTCCGACCCCCGCCCCGTTCCGCGTGCCGTCGTCAGCGTCGGCGACGACCCGCACCAGGCGCTGCGCCTGCTGGGCGCGCGTGCGCACCAGCTGCGCGCCACCACGCGCGCGGCCGACCACTACAACGCGCAGGACGGCACCGAGGATCGCAACACCGGCTCGTGGCTGATGTCCTGCGCGTTGCAGCTGGCCGAGGAGCTGGCCGCCGACATCGACGGCTTCGCGCGCGCGCTGCGCGACAGCCCGGCCGACGCGACGGCGCTGCGCCAGACCGTGGCCGCGCTGCGCGTGCGCGCCCACCAGCTGCATGCGGCGGCGCGTGCCGCCGACCACTTCCTGGACCAGGACACGCACGAGGACCGCGACACCGGTTCCTGGCTCGTCGCCACCGCGCAGGGGCTGGCGCAGAAGCTGGCCGGAGAGATCGACGACAGCGTCGCGCCGCTGCGCCGGCCGGCGCTGGACAAGGGGCTGATCGAGCCGCACGACCCGCAGTTCGCGCGGCGTGTCGCCGCGGCGACGGCGCCGGTGCGCGGCGCGGCCTGAACGGCCGCTCGCCGGCCCGAGTCGGCCGGATGGTCGGGGTGAGACGATTCGAACGTCCGACCCACTGCTCCCAAAGCAGTTGCGCTACCAGGCTGCGCTACACCCCGACGGGTTGCCGATTGTAGCGACGGGGTGCGCGCGGCCCCGGGCTGCCCCGAGAGCCCCGCGGCCGCCTGCACCCGGCCCGTCAGCCCCCCTGTTCCGGGGGCACGGCGTCGCGCGGGCGCAAGGCGGGTGCCCGGCTGCCGCAGAATGCGGCCCGCGCACTGCTGGAAGCGTCCCTGCCCCGTCGTTGCGCCACAGGAGCCTCGATGAAGACCTTGATCTGGTTCGGCGCGCTCATCCTGTCCTGCGGCACGGCCGCGGCCAGCAGCGACCTCAACAGCGTCTTCGTGCGCGGGCCCGACATGCCCGGGCAGCTGACCGAGGACAACACCGCTGCCGTGGCGGTCAGCGCCTCGTTCGACAACGGTCGCGCCGAGAGCGTTCATTTCGGGCAGGCCTTCGCCCCCACGCAGACCCTGCGCGGGGTCGTCAGCCTGCAGGACCTGACGCCGGGCAGCTCCGACGCCAAGACCGCGAGCGCCTTCAGCAAGGAAGTCCTGCTGGACTCCAGTGTCGTCGCGCCCGGCACGCTGGTGCCTGTGGTGGTCAGTCTGCGCCTGGACGGGTTCGTCAAGGCCGGGTGGCGCGGCGATCCCAACTACCTGAATCCCGCTCTGGGCAGCGCCGACACCTTCATGGGCTACCGCGTCTACGACCTGGACCAGCAGGACTGCACGGAGGGCTGCAGGCCCCTGCTGGTGGCGCAGTTCGGTTTTGACGCCAGGCTGATCCACAGCTTCAACGACCGCGGTGACCAGCAGTCCGACGTGCTTACGCGTTACGGCTGGAGCTGGATGGGCCTGAGCAGCGGCAGCTTCGAGTCGCCCTACGTCAACGACTACGAGACGGTGTTCCGCAGCCAGACCGTGCTCGGCTTCGACACCGGCGTGCTCGCGATGGGCTTCGACAGCCGGATCGGCCACCGCCTGCTGATCGAGGCCTCGCTGGACAACTTCGTGCAGGCCTACGGCCCGGCGCTGGCCATCGGCCACTTCGGGTCCACCTTCGACGCCGAAATGAGCTCGTCGATGGCCGGCGTGCTGTTCGTCGGCGAGACGCCCGGCGTGCTGGCCAACCCGATCCCCGAGCCGGCCACGGCGCTGCTGTGGATGTCGGGGCTGATCGGCCTGGGCGCCCTGGGGCGCCGCCGCGCCGCTGCCTCCCGGCGCGGCTGAGGCGCCGCGGCAGCACCACGCTTCCCGGCCCGCCGGCAGCACCGGCGGTGCGCATCGGCGCCTGGCGCTGGTTCTCAGTGCGCCGGGGGCGGCAGCTGCTTAAGTTCGTGCGCGACCGCCAGGCACTGGCGGATGTGCTGCTCGCACACGAAGCGCAGCGCCGAGTAGGTCAGCGCCGCGGAGACCGCCTGCCCGGCCAGCGGCACGTACTTGGCCGCCTGCTGCGCGGTCAGCCGCACGCCCACCAGCTTGATCAGGCGCAGCACCAGATCCTGCGTGACGACCCGCCCCACCAGCAGCCCGCCGGCGGCGCTGATGGCCTTGTAGACGACGATGCGGCGGTCCGGCGCCAGGCGCTCGATCTGCTGCGGCGTGAGCCCGAACTCGGCATTGATCTTCGGCAGCAGCGAGACCAGCACGCCGACGTCGGTGAGCCAGTCCAGCCCCGGCACCGGCACCATCGCCACGCCGGCAGCCAGCAGCGCACGGCGGCGAACGAGCTTGCGGCAGCGCTCGGCCACCGCCTGCAGGCCGGCGCCGTCGCCGTCCACGACCTCCCAGACTGCCTTCTCGGCGCGCTCGGCCGGCGCCGCGCGACGTGCAGTGCGTGCGCGGCGTGGGCGGCCGGAAGGCGCGGCAGCGGCGGCCATCTCAGCGGCCCTGCCCTGGGCGGCCCGACCCGCGGCGCGGGCAGCACTGCGACCTGAACGATGGCCGCTTGCGGCGCGTTGCGGACATTGCACGCCTGGCTGCGCAGACCACCGTTCGCGCTGAGCCTGTCGAAGCGCTCGCTCGCACCGTTCGGGCTGAGCCTGTCGAAGCGCCCACCCGAACCGTTCGGGCTGAGCCTGTCCAAGCGCCCACCCGAACCGTTCGGGCTGAGCCTGTGGAAGTGCCCACCCGAACCGTTCGGGCTGAGCCTGTCGAAGCCCAGAGGACCATGGGCGCTTCGACAGGCTCAGCGCGAACGGTTGTGTACGGCGAAGAGAGTGCCATGTCTGTTATGCGCCGCAAGCGGTCCGAGCCATCGTCCCGTTCATCTCAATGCTGCCGCGTCGCCGCGACGACGATGCCGTCGGCATCGGCATAGAGCCAGTCGCCGGGCGCCACCGTCACGCCCTGCACCTGCACCGCGATGCCGGCGCGGCCCTCGCCGCGGCGCACCGGCGGCATCGGCACGGCGGCCAGTGCGCGGATGCCGACGGCCGCCGCGCGCAGCTCGGCCACGTCGCGCACCGCACCGTCGATCACCACGCCGGCCCAGCCCTTGGCCGCTGCGGCGGCGGCCAGGTTGCCGCCCATCAGCGCGCGGCGCAGCGAAGCGCCGCCGTCCACCACCAGCACGCGGCCCTGGCCCGGCGACTCGACGGCCTCCTTGACGCGCGAGTTGTCCTCGAAGCACTGCACCGTGTGCACCGGGCCGGCGAAGCGCGCCACGCCACCGAAGTCGCGCAGCAGCGGCGAGAGCACGCGCAGCAGGCCGTCCTCGCGGTGCGCATCGCACAGGTCGCAGGTCGGCGGGAAGTCGGCGGCGGTCAAGAGCGGTCTCCTGGCGGGGTGTTCAGCGCTGCTGCGCGGCCAGCGCGGCGGCGCGGATCGCGGCCAGCGTCGTGCGGCTGGTGCTGAGGTCGGTGGGGAACTTCACGTGCAGCAGCGTGGGCGTGCCGGCCTCGACGGCGCGGGCGATCGCGCCTTCCAGCTCGGCCGTGCGCTCCAGCGTCTCGGCGCGCCAGCCGTAGGCGCGCGCCAGCGCCGCGAAGTCGGGGTTGTAGAGGTCGCTGCCGCTGACGCGCCCGGGGTATTCGCGCTCCTGGTGCATGCGGATGGTGCCGTAGGTGCCGTTGTCGACGACGATGCTGAGCAGCCTGCCCGCGCCATAGCCGGTGGCGGTGGCGAGTTCCTGGCCGTTCATCAGGAAGTCGCCGTCGCCGGCCAGGTTGACCACCCAGCGCTGCGGCTGCAGCAGCGCCGCGGCCACCGCCGCCGGCAGGCCGTAGCCCATCGCGCCGGAGGTCGGCGCGAGCTGCGTGCGGCCATGGTGCTGCAGCCCCGGGTAGCGGCAGAAGCGGTGCAGCCAGCCGCTGAAGTTGCCGGCGCCGTTGGTGTAGACCGTGTCCTCGGGCAGCAGGCGCTGCAGGGTCTGCACCAGCACCGCCAGGTCCATCGGCTCGACGGGCGTGGCGACCTGGTTGGCCTCGTAGTCGGCGCGCGCGGCCGCCGCATGCTCTCGCCAGGGCAGTTCCAGCGGCGCGGCCAGCGTCTCGAGCGCCTTCGCGGCGCAGGCCATCGAGGACTGCAGCAGCAGGTCGGCGGCATAGACGCGGCCCAGCTCCTCGGCCCCGGCGTGCACGTGCACCAGGGTCTGCGCCGGGCGCGGCGCGGCCAGCAGCGCGTAGCCGCCGGTGGTCATCTCGCCCAGCCGGGCGCCGACGGCGATCACGAGGTCGGCGTCGCGGATGCGCGCGGCCAGCTTCGGGTTGATGCCGATGCCCACGTCGCCGGCATACAGCGGGTGGCGGTTGTCGAACAGGTCCTGGAAGCGGAAGGCGCAGCCCACCGGCAGCGACCAGTTCTCGGCGAAGCGCTGCAGCGCGGCGCAGGCCTCGGCGTCCCAGCCGCTGCCGCCGGCGATCAGGAACGGGCGCCGCGCGGCGAGCAGCCGCTCGCGCAGCGCGCGCAGGGCGCCGGGCGCCGGCCAGGCCTGCGCCGGCTCCGCGCGCGGCAGCACGGGCGCGCGGGTCGGCGTCGTCAGCATGTCCTCGGGCAGCGCCAGCACCACCGGGCCGGGGCGGCCCTGCAGCGCGGTGTGGAAGGCGCGCGCCACGTACTCGGGCAGGCGGTCGGCGCTGTCCACCTGCGCCGCCCACTTGGCCATGCCCAGCGTGCCGGGGCCGAACATCTGGCGGTAGTCCAGCTCCTGGAAGGCCTCGCGGTCGCGCTGGTCGCTGGCCACCTGGCCGACGAACAGCACCATCGGCGTGCTGTCCTGGAAGGCGGTGTGCACGCCGATGCTGGCATTGGTGGCGCCGGGGCCGCGCGTCACGAAGCACACGCCGGGCCGGCCGCTCAGCTTGCTCTGGGCGTCGGCCATGAAGGCGGCACCGCCCTCCTGGCGGCAGGCGATGAAGCGGATGCGGTCGCGGTGCTCGTGGAAGCCGTCGAGCACGGCCAGGTAGCTTTCGCCGGGCACACCGAAGCAGGTGTCGATGCCCTGCGCGATCAGC
This sequence comes from uncultured Rubrivivax sp., assembly GCA_964621995.1. Classification (GTDB taxonomy): domain Bacteria; phylum Pseudomonadota; class Gammaproteobacteria; order Burkholderiales; family Burkholderiaceae_C; genus Rubrivivax. Next base: position 20,075 of record CAZUPH010000003.1, read on the forward strand.
GCCTCGACCAGCGCGTGGCCGGCGAGGCGCGCCGGACCGGGGGAAGGGGTGGTGGACATGGCCGCACTGTAGCGGCTGCGGCGGATGTCCCCGCCCGGCCCGCCCTCAGGACCGGCACTCGCCGACCGGCTCGGCCGTCGTGCGCCCGTCGGGCAGCGGGTTGTGCTGCTGCAGCTCGCGGCCCAGCCGCCACAGCGCGCAGGTGCTCCAGGGCAGGCCGATGTAGCCCTGGCGGTTGCCGAACGGCGTGCGCATCAGCAGCCAGCCGTCGTGCCCGCCGCCGACGCCGACGAACCAGCGCTGGTCCTCGGCGCCCGCCTGCGCCACCGGCACGCGCGCGAAGGGCAGCAGGCTGGCCACCGGCGCCGGCGGATTGCGCTGCAGCTGCTCGGGGCTGGCCGACGGCGGCCGCTCGTAGATGGCGACGAGCACCTCCTCGCGTCCGGCCACGCCCTCGCCCATCGCCGAGGGCCAGCCGCTGCGCACCATGAAGCAATGGCCGCCGTGCTCGAGCACCTCCTTGCGGTAGCCCGGGTCCTCGGCGAATACGCTCTGCACCGCCCGGCAGTTGGAGCCCTCGGCGGCCTGCGGAAGCGGCTCGACGCGCCCGCCGTCCTGCGGGTCCAGGTCCACGCGCTGGGCCTGCGAGGTGACCAGCCGCCAGCTGCGGTTGCCAATCTCCAGCCGGCGCCCGCCGGGTACGCGCCAGGTCGGGGCCACGTCGGCACGCGCCGCGCCCAGCGCGCGGCGCACGGCGTCCAGCGCGCCGGGGTCGGTGATCGTCGCGACGGTCTCGCGCTGCAGTGCACGCACCTGGCCGTCGCTGCCGCGTTCCCAGTCGACCTGCTGCACGATGACGGACTTGATCTGCGTGTGCTCGCCCTCCAGCGTGTAGTAGAAGTAGCGCAGCGTGGCGTCGATGACGACGCGCGAGTCCAGCACCTCGGGCCGGCTCAGCACCTCCGCGCCCAGCAGGCAGGCGCCGCTGTCGGGGTCCACGCTGGCGCCGAAGACCTCCAGCTTGCGGTCGAAGGCCGGCCGCTCGGGCACGAACAGTGCGCGCCAGGGCCGGTTGTCGCCGGGATCGCGCCGCGCCTCGGCCACGAACAGCCGGCCGCGCGCGGACTCGGCCACGTCGTCGAGCCCGGGCACCGCGGCGCAGCTGCGGCCGTCGTAGACCTTGGGCGGGTTGATGGCCTGGCCGAAGTCACCCGGGTCGGCGCGCCAGACCGCGCCGGTGAGCAGCTGGCGCAGCCGGTTGTTCACCGGCGGCTCGGTCTGCGCGAAGACGCGGCCGAGGAAGTCCCGCTGGTCCTCGAACAGCGCGCCGAGCAGCGGCACCCAGGCCAGGTTCTCGACCAGCCAGCGCGAGGCCGCGATGCGCAGCGATCCGTCGCCGCGCCGCGCCGAGTCCACCCGCTCGGCCGCGCCGAGCAGCGAGTCCAGCGCGCTCGCGCCGTCGCCCACCGCCGCGTGGCGGAAGCTCACGGCGGCGCGGTTGACGCGGTTGCCGGCGTCGAACAGCGTGTCCGCGCGGCGCAGCGTGGGGCCCTGCACGAAGATGGAGAACAGCGCGATCGGCACCAGCGCGCCGACCACCGTGAGCAGCTTGGCCCAGCGTGCGCGCGTCTGCGCCCGCTGCTGGCGCGCGACGCGCTCGCGCAGCCGGCGGTCGGAGATGCCGACGAAGGCATCCAGCTCGAGCTCGAAGGCCGCCAGCCGCTGGCCGTCGCGGTCCAGCGCGAGGAAGCGGCGCCAGATCTCGCGCTGCGCCTTCGAGGCCGCGCGCTTGACGAAGCCGCCGTCGGCCAGGCGCCGCATCTCGCCGCTCTCGAGCAGGTAGTCCTCGTCGCGCTGGTGGCGCGACCAGTCGGCGCACTTGCGCAGCACGCCGAGGAATTCCTCGAAGTGCGCCGACTCGACGTCGATCAGGTTGCGGAAGCGCTCCCAGCCGCGGATGAAGGACTCGTGCGAGACCTTCAGCGTCACGCGCGTCGGGTCCTCGTCGTCCCAGTACAGGTAGTCCACCGACCCGAGGAAGCCCTCGGCGACCAGCGCCTTGAGGTTCTGGCTCGTCCAGCCCGGCGCGAGCGTCGGCGCGTAGGCATCGACGTCGATGCGCTGCTGCGAGTACAGCCCGGTGTTCGGGTCCTTGAAGGCGAGCTGGCGGAAGACGGCGTCGAGCTGCTTGCGCTGCTGCTCGTCGTGCCAGCGGTAGATCGTCTCGGGCCAGTTCTGCACGCAGGCGCGCAGGGTGTTCAGGTCCTCGGGGAGCGGCTGCTCGTCGCCGCTGGCGTCGGCATTGACGGCGCGCACGAGGTCGATCTCGCTGATGTGCGAGGGCACCTCGACGTCCATCTCCTCGCGCTCCAGCGCCGCCTGCCACAGCCGGGCCAGCAGGTGCTGCAGCAGCGGCAGGTGGTCGGGGTCGTGCGTGATGGCCGAGACGTCGCGCAGCAGCCGCTCGAGCACCGACTCGTCGAACACCACCTGGCGCGGCAGCGGGCGCTGCTGCTCGCCGGCCTGGCGCGCGGCCAGGCGCAGGAAGCGCTGCGCCGGGCCGACGATGGCCTCGCGCAGCTCGTCCGGGTCCAGCCGGCGCACCAGGAACGAGGACTTGTTGATCGCGTCGGGCAGCTCCAGGAAGGCGGCGCAGTCGTTGAGGTGCTCGCTGCGCATCGTCAGCACGACGAAGCAGCGCGGGTGCGGGTCGAAGAAGTGGTCCAGCACGCGCTCGACGAGCAGCCTGGCGTCCTCCACGCCCTGGTTGGTGGGATGGAAGACCTCCTCGAACTGGTCGAGCACGAAGAGCAGCCGCGCCTGCCGCGCGTCCGAGCCGGGCGAGAGCGCGAGCTCGTCGCTGTAGGCGTCGATCAGCCGCGCGAAGCCCGCCGGCTGGCGGAAGGCCTCGGCGATGTCCTGCAGGCGCTGCGCGTCGGCCTCCTCGCTGCCGCGGCTCGCGAGCAGCTCGGCGAAGCGGCGCGCCAGCCGCGTGATCGGCGTGTGACGGCGCGCCGCGCTGTCCGCGGCGCTGACGTTGGTGCCGGGCGTGAAGGTCAGCGGCAGCCACAGGTCGCCGGCGCCGGGGATGCCGAAGGCGCGCAGCTCGGGCGTGACGCCGGCGCGGATCAGCGAGGACTTGCCCGAACCCGAGCCGCCGAGCACCGTGACGAACTGCGTCTGGGCCAGCCGCTCGATGATCTCGCGCACCTGGCGTTCGCGGCCGAACAGCAGCGCGGCCTCGAAGTCCAGGAAGGGCCGCAGCCCCGGGTAGGGCTCGCGCGGCAGGCGCAGCAGCGCGCTGGTGGCCGGCGACTTCATGGCCCGCGGCGCACCCTCAGCCGCCCTGCTCGCGCTGCTGCCAGCGCGCCAGCACCTGGGTCAGGAAGCCCTGCAGCTGGTCGCGCTCGTCGGCGACGACGTCGATCGCGGCCTCGTCCTGCGCGTCGAAGCGCAGCACCTGCCAGCCCCAGGCCGGCACCGGCTCGGCCGACTGCTGCGGCGGCATCAGGTAGGCCACGATGCCCGGCGGCATCTCGCTGCCCGGCGTGGTCTTGCGCTCGACCTTGTCGATCTGAGCGAGCAGCGCCTCCTCGTCCTTGTGGCCCCACAGCAGCACGATGCCGTCGGCGTCGTCCAGCGTCGGGAAGCGGTCCAGCCGGTCCACCGGCAGCCCGCGCGTGGACAGCGCCAGCGGCGGCACGCGGGCCGGGTCCACGCGGCGCGTCATCTCGTTCCACTTGCGCCGGATCTGCTGGCCCAGCGGCAGCCAGAGGTTGACTTCCTTGCTGTTGGTGTTGCTCTCGATGTAGATGCGCACCCCGCGCGCGGCCTGCGCGCCGGCCGGCGCGCCCGGCGGCGGCGCCGGTGGCGGCGCCAGCAGCCGCAGCAGCGCGGTGCCGTCCAGCGTCTCGGTGGTCTGCGTGGCCACGTAGGCCGCCGCGCTGCCGGCGTCCGGCGCGGCCGCCGCGGGCGAGGCGCGCAGGTCCAGCCAGTGCACGCGGTCGGCTGCGCCGCCCTTGCGCACCCAGGCCTCGCGCTGCAGCTGCAGGTGCCCGCCGGGTGCCATCGCGGCCATCATCAGCGGCGCGTCGTCGAAGGCCAGCACCAGGCGCTCGGCGCCGACGAAGGCGGTGAAGTCGTCGAAGACCGCGTCCTGCGCCAGCGCGCGCACCTCGATGCCGGCCGTGCGCAGGCGGTCGGCCACCGCCGACAGCGCCTGCGCGGTGGCGCCCGCGGGCACGAAGCCCAGCGCCGTGGCGCCGGTGGGCCGCGGCTGGGGCGGCGCCGGCGGCGGCGCGGCGCCGGTCGGGATGTCCACCTGCATGGCCGGCCTTGCGCCGGTGCCGTTGACACCCACCGGCAGGGCGGGACCCGGCCCGCCGCCGACGGGCTCCGCCATCGCGCGCAGCAGCTTGGACTCGAAGTCCTCGCGCAGGCGCAGGAACTGGTCGCGAAAGCCCGGCGCCAGGACCTCGGGCGCCATGTAGATGTCCAGCGGGCGGTCGCCGGCCATCGGGTTGAAGAAGGGCATCCACAGCTGGTCCTTGCCCGGCATCAGCGCGCGCCAGGCCTTGCCGCCCGCCACCGAGGTCATCGCCGGCTCGGACATCGCCACCACGTACAGCCGCTCGCGGAAGCCGTCGTCGCCGAACAGCGTGCGGAAGTACTCCAGCTCCTTCAGGCACCAGTCGGACTGCGCATAGTTGTCGTGCACGACGATGATCATCGCGAACGACTCCTCGATGCGCTGCTTGAGCTGCTCGCCCAGCATGCCCGCCACCGGACCGTTGTCGCCGGACAGGTGCATGGGCGGCAGCTTCATGCGCCGGCGCACGGTGGCCAGGCCCCGGTCGAGCTCGTTGCGGAAGTGCGTGACCCAGCGGAACCAGGTTTCGTCGTCGGCGTGCGCGTAGCTGATGAACGCGGTGTACTTGCAGTCCTTCAGCGCTCTCATCGGGGGTCCCTGCGCGCTGCGTGCACCTGCCGTCCAGGGCCTGAAGCGGCCGGCATCGGGCGGCGACTGTCCCTCCGGCGCCCGCGATGGCGGGGCGTCCGGGGGAGTGGCCGCGTCATCGACACGGCCTGCGATGGGGCAGATGCGGCACGGAAAGGCATCGTAGGTGCCCCTACCGGTGTTGTAAAGGCGCACGCTCCCCCTAACGCCACAGACCCGGCGGCACGGTCCATGGCCCGGCGGACGGCCCCCGGGGCACGGACCGCGGCCGCGACCGGCGCGATGCACGGCTTGCCCGCCGGTGCCGCCAGCCCCGATACTTCAACGTCCGGTGAATCAGACCGCATGACCCGATCCGCCCCCTCTGCCGCTCCGTCGGCCGCCCCCGCCCCGGTCGAGCCCCGCCCGCGCGACGCCGACCGCTCGCAGAAGGACATCCTCGACGCCGCGCTGCAGGAGTTCGCCGCTTACGGCCTGGGCGGCGCGCGCATGGACCGCATCGCCGAGCGCGCCGGCGTCAACAAGCGGCTGATCTACTACTACTTCGAGAGCAAGGAGAGCCTGTTCCTGGCGGTGCTGGAGCGCGCCTACGAGAACATCCGCGGCGAGGAGCAGCAGCTCAACCTGAGCCAGGTCGACCCCATCGAGGCGGTGCGCCGGCTCGTCGCCTTCACCTGGAACTACTACCTCGAGCACCCCGAGTTCCTGACCCTGCTCAACAGCGAGAACCTGCATCGCGCGCGCCACCTCAAGCGCTCGGCCAAGGTGCGCAGCATGAACTCGCCGCTGATCCAGATGCTGGCCGACGTGCTGGAGCGCGGCCACAAGGCGGGGCTGTTCCGGGCCGGGGTGGACCCGGTGCAGCTCTACATCTCGATCGCCGGGCTGTCGTACTTCTACCTCGGCAACTGCCACACCCTCTCGACGATCTTCGACCGCGACCTGATGGGCGCGAAGGCGCGGCTGGAGCGCCTGTCGCACATGAACGACCTGGTGCTGGGCTACCTGGTGCGCGACTGAGCGGCCGGCGGCCAGTCCGGCGCCGGCATCTTGCGCATCGCGCCCCAGTCGGGCGCGGCGCCGCTGGCATAGCCGGGCCCCTGCAGCGAGCCGATGGCCAGACGGCCGCCCTCGATGCGCAGCCGCACCGCGCCGTGGTTGCGTTCGTACAGGTCGCCATGCGCGGCCAGGAAGGCCTGCTGCTCGGCGGCCGGCAGCGCCGCCATGCCGTCGACGTAGTGGTGGCCGTTGCGCTCCACATGCGTGATGCCCAGCAGCGACACCAGCGCCAGGTCCTGCTGCAGCGCCAGCCCGGCCTGGATCGTCAGGTCCTCGGCGCTCATGCGGTAGCTGCGCGCCTCGGGCACGGCGCCGTCCAGCGCGTCGGGCAGGCCCTCGGCGCGGTTCCACTGCAGGCAGCGCGCGCGGTTGAGCATGGACTTGTACAGGCCCTTGCAGGTCTTGGACGAGATGCCGCGGTAGCCCATCTCCCGCGCGTGCACGAAGGCGTCGAGGCTGTCGTCGGACTCGTCGACGATCACCGGCAACCGCGCCGCCAGCTCGCCCAGCGGCCGCGCCAGCGCGGCCTGGCGCCTGATCGGCTGCTCGAGGAACTCGATGCTGCCCAGGAGCCGGGCCAGGCCGGGCGTCGCCGCCATGCGGTCCAGCAGCGCCAGCACGCCGGCGACGTCGTCGTACTGCTCGTTGCCGTCCAGCGTGGCGCGGTAGCCGCCGGGAATGCGGTCCAGCACCGCGGCGATGCAGGACAAGCGTTCGACATCGGCCGCCACGTTGCCGCCGACCTTGAGCTTGAACCAGCGCTGGCCGTAGGCGGCGACCACCTCCTCCAGCGTCTCGGGCAGGCCGTCGCCCACGCGTTCGTGCTGGTCGGCGGCGCTGATCGGGTCGACCAGACCGACGGTGTGGCGCGCCTCGATGTGTGCCGCCGGCCGCAGGCGTGCGAGGAAGGCGTCGAGATCGAAGCCGGCCAGGTCGGGCGTCAGCGGCGTGACGGTGATGCCGCACAGGTTGCGCCGCACGAGCTCGTGGAAGGGCAGCTCGAGCGCACGGGCCAGGCCGTCGAGCACCGCCCGGTCCAGCAGCGCCGGGCCGTAGGCCGCCACCAGCGGGTTGAGGCCGAGCGCCGCGCCGCGTTCGCGCTGCACCGGGTGCTGGCGCACGAAGTGGCCGAAGGCGGTGTCGTCGCCGCCCGCCAGGTACTGCTCGCGCGCGATGGCGAGCGCGGCGCGCAGCTGGTCGAAGTTCTGCTCGTTCGTGAGCGCCGGGTCCTTGTCGAACCACTTCGGCGCCAGCAGTTCGGCGGCCATGCCGGTGGCGCCGCGCCCGTCGGCCAGCCGCACCTGCACGCGCGCGAAGACCTGCGGCGCATGGGTCAGCGTGACGACACCGAAGCGGAAGGGCAGCCGCAGCCGCACGTCGCGCTCGTAAAGGTCGATGGCCTGGATCTCGAGCGTCGGTGCGGCGCTGGTGCCCATGGCCGCTACTCCATGCCCAGCAGCTTGTAGATGCGCCGGGTATAGACGCCGAAGGCCTCGTGCGTCTTCATGTCCAGCGTGCGCGGCGTCGGCAGCTCGATGGCGAAGTTGTCGGCCATGCGCGCCGGGCCGGCGGTGAAGACGACGACGCGGGTGCCGAGGAACACCGCCTCGGAGATGCCGTGCGTGACGAAGACGATGGTCTTGCGCGACTCCTTCCAGATGCGCAGCAGCTCCAGGTTCATCTTCTCGCGCGTCAGCGCGTCCAGCGCGCCGAAGGGCTCGTCCATCAGCACCAGCTTGGGGTCGTGCACCAGCGCGCGCGCGATCGCCGCGCGCTGCTGCATGCCGCCGGAAAGTTCGTACGGATACTTGTCCTCGTAGCCGGCCAGTCCCACCAGCGCCAGCAGCTCGCGAGCCCGCTCGCGCGCGGCGGCCATCGGCAGGCCCAGCAGTTCGGCGGGCAGCAGCACGTTGTCGAGGATGCGGCGCCACTTCAGCAGCAGCGGCGCCTGGAACACCATGCCGATGTCGCGCGCCGGGTCGAAGGGGTGCGTGGCCGAGCCGATGCGCACCGTGCCCTGGTCGTGGCCGTGCAGCCCGGCCAGGATCTTCAGCAGCGTGCTCTTGCCGCAGCCCGACGGGCCGACCAGCGAGATCAGCTCGCCGGGCATCACGTCGAAGCTGGCGTCGGAGATGGCCAGGTGCTCCTTGCGCCCGGTACGGTACACCTTGCGCACGCCGGCCAGGTGGATGAAGGGCTGCACCGCGCCGGCCGCCTCGGGGGTCATGGTGGCACTCATGAAACGCGCGCGTCCTTCACCACCAGCAGCTTCTCCAGCCCCAGCACCAGCCCGTACAGCAGCATGCCCAGCGCCGTGATCAGCAGCACCGCCATGAACATCGCCGGGGTGTCCAGCGTCACCTGCACCTGCAGCATCAGGTAGCCCAGGCCGCGGTCGGAGCCGAGGAACTCGCCGACGATGGCGCCGGCCACGGCCAGGATCGCCGCCACCTTCATGCCCGCGAAGATGTAGGGCAGCGCACCCGGCAGCTGGATCTTCGTGAACACCTGCCAGCGGCTGCCGCGCAGCGTGCGCACCAGGTCCAGCAGCTCGGGCTCGATCTCGCGCAGGCCGCGCGCGGTGGTCAGCAGGATAGGGAAGACCGCGATCGAGAACGCCATCAGCGTGTTCGGGAAGACGCCGTACTTGAACCACACGATGATCAGCGGCCCCAGCGCCACCTTGGGGATCATGTTCAGCGTCACCAGCAGCGGCAGCGCCAGCGCCTCCAGCGTCTTCGACCAGGTGAACAGCAGCGCCAGCGTGACGCCGACCACCAGCGCCAGCGCATAGCCGCCGAAGATCTCGGTGCCGGTGACGAGGATGTTGCTCCACCAGTCGTAGTTGGGCTGGAACAGCGCCGCCAGCGTGTCGGCCGGCGACGGCATCACGAAGCGCGGCACGTCGCCGAGCTTGACGAACAGGTACCAGGCCAGCAGCAGCAGCAGATGCGCGACGATGCCCAGCGTGTACTGGGTCAGCTTGGATTGCGAGCCTTCCATGGGTTGCCGTCCGCTCAGGCCAGCCAGCGCGCGAGGTTCGCGCGCACGAAGTCGTCGTCGGCGAGATCTACATGCTCGCGACAGACGCGGTCGATCAGCGCCACCTGCCCGGGCGACAGCGTCTCCGCCGGGTCCAGGCACCAGATGCCTTCCAGCAGGCCCTGCCGGCGCAGCACCTCGTGGCAGCCGGGGATGCAGCCGGCGAAGCCGTTGGCGACGTCGAAGAAGGCGGCGTTGCAGTCGGTGACGCGCGAGTCCAGCGCCAGCAGCTCCGCGCTCACCGAGCCGGCCTCGGCCGCCGCCTGCAGGCGCTGGAAGAGCTGCACCGCGCCCTGCGTCCACACGCTCCAGTGGCCGAGCAGGCCGCCGCGGATGCGCAGCGTGAGCGTCTCGTCGCCGCGGCGCACGACGAAGGGCTGCAGCAGGTCGAGCACGATGTGGTCGTCGTTGCCGGTGTACAGCGCCACGCGGTCCTCGGCGCGCGCTTCGGCCACGCCGCGCACGACGTCCAGCGTGCGGTAGCGGTCGAAGGGCGCCATCTTGATGGCGACGACGTTGTCGATGGCCGCGAAGCGGCGCCAGAACGCGGCCGGCAGCGCGATGCCGCCCACCGCCGTCTGCAGGTAGAAGCCGACCAGCGGGATCATCTCGGCCACCGCCGCGCAGTGCGCCACCAGTTCGTCGATCGACGCGCCCTTCATCGCCGCCAGCGACAGCATGCCGGCGTGGTAGCCGTGGGCCAGCGCGATGCGCGCCTCGGCCTGCGCCTGCTGCGTGCCACCGGCCAGGCCGGCGATCATGACCAGCGGGCGCGAGGTCCACTCCCGCGCGGTGCGCGCCGCCAGCTCCAGCACCGGCTCGTACAGGCCGACCTCGCGGATGGCGAACTGCGTGGAGTGCACGCCCACCGCCAGCCCGCCGGCGCCGGCGTCGATGTAGTAACGCGTCAGCGCGCGCTGGCGGCGTGCATCCAGGCGGCGCTGCGCATCCAGCGCCAGCGGATGCGCCGGGATCACGGTGCCGCGCTGCAGCAGCGCAAGCACCTCGGCGGGAAGCTCGGAACGGTGTCGGGTCATCAGGGAAAGTCTGTACGGTGGGAGCGTCGCCAAGAGGGTCCAAAGGTCGGCGCCGCCTCTATACTGGACCCGTAAATCACTGTTTGGTGAATTTACTCTAGCCCAGGGTCGCCCACCCGTCAACGAGGCCGCACCCTGCCCCGGTGGCCGCGCGCAGCGCCCCAGCCCGAATACAGCAAGGAGACCGCATGTTCAAACGCATCCTCGTCGGCGCCGCGGTGGCAGCCGCCGCCGTCACGACCGTGACGCCCGCCCTGGCCCAGACCAAGGTCGACTTCGTGCTGAACTGGGTGCCGGGCGGCGACCACGCCCCCTACTACTACGCCAGGAAGATGGGCTGGTACAGCCAGGCCGGCATCGACCTGCAGATCGAACCCGGCAAGGGCTCGGCACTGGCCACGCAGCGGGTGGGCGCCGGCGCCACGCCGATCGGCCTGGCCGACATGGGCGGCGTGCTCGTCGCCAAGGGCAAGGGCGCCGACACGGTGGCCGTGTTCAACGTCTATGCCAACTCGCCGCAGGGCATGTACTGGCTGAAGAGCTCGGGCATCAAGGGCGTGAAGGACTTCGTCGGCAAGAAGATCGGCAACCCGGCCGCCGACGGCGCGCGCGTGATGTGGCCGGCGCTGGCCAAGGCCAACGGCATCGACCCGAAGTCGGTCACCTGGGTCAACATCGACGCCAACGCCAAGCTGGCCTCGCTGAAGGCCAAGTCGATCGACGTCACGACCTCGTTCTACAACATCCACCACATCTTCCAGCGCGAACTGGGCGACGACATGGGCTTCCTGGCCTGGCGCGACGCCGGGCTGAACCCCTACGGCAACTCGGTCATCGTCAACGCCAAGTTCCTGGAGGCGAACAAGCCGCTGGTGGCGAACTTCGTCAAGGTCACGCAGCGTGCCTTCGCGGCCTGCGTGAAGGACCCCAATCCCTGCGTGCAGGCGCTCGTGGAGGCCAACGGCGCGCTGAAGTTCGACAACGAGCTCGTCAACTGGAGCCTGGTCGAGCAGCTGATGAGCGACAAGTTCTCGCGCGAGGTCGCGCTGGGCATCCACGACGACGCGCGCATGGCCGCCGACTACGAGCTGGTGCGAGAGTACATCGGCATCGACAAGCCCTTCGACGTGAAGACGGTGTACACGAACGAGTTCCTGGATCGTTCGGTCAAGATGACGAAGTAAGGCCGGGGCTGCGGCCCCGGGACTCAACCGAGTTCCGGGCCGGCCACCAGCACGCAAGGCGCCGGCCTGCCCGGCGCCTTCGTGTTTTCGGGCGCCGCTGCGCTGGCGTGCACCATGCGCGTGAACGGCCGCTGCGCCTGGAAGCCCTGCTCGCGCAGCCAGGGCAGCAGCGCGTTGCGGTGGTCGCACAGGTCGGCGTAGACGGCGCCGCGGATGCCGGCCAGTGCACTGGCCAGCAGCAGCCGCGCGGCCGCGTCGTCGGCGGCAAGCAGCGGCCCGAGCTGCACGGCCTCGCGGCCGTCGCGGCCCAGCACGTAGCCACGCAGGCCCTGCGGGCCGTCCAGCACGCGCGCGGCCGCCGGCAGGCGCCGCGCCAGCGTGCGCAGCAGGGGCAGGCGGTCGGCACCGAAGGCCGGCGCATCCAGTGCCGCGATCGCCGGCCAGTCGGTCTCCTCCAGCGCGCGGGGGCCTGGCGCCGGGTCGTCGGCCGGCCGCTCGGTGGCCTCGCGGCGGTAGCGCACGAAGCCCCAGGTATCGACGAAGCCGTGCCGCAGGTATACCGGGCGCCCGGCCGGCGTGGCGTCCAGCACCGGCACCATGCCGCGCGTGCCCAGCCAGTCCAGCGCATGGCGCAGCAGCCGCGCCGCCAGCCCCTGCCCGCGGTGGCCGGGCAGCACCAGCACCATGCTGATCCACGCGAAGCCGGCATAGGGCAGCACCAGCGTCGACGCCGCGAGCACGCTGCCGCCGTCCGGGCCGCGCGCGCGCAGGCCCCAGCCCTGCCCCAGCCGCAGCATCGTCGCCCAGTCGGCGGCATTCTGGTTCCAGTGCGCCTCGGCCGACAGCGCCAGCGCATCGGCGAGGTCGGCCTCGGACAGCTCGACGAGGTCGGCGTCCACGTGCCGCCCGGCTGCCGCCTAGTACTTGCCGTCGCGCGTCTGGAAGTGCGTCGGCTTGCCCAGGCTGGGCCCGCCGCGCGCCACCCAGTCGGCGACCCAGTCGATCATCGCCTCGACCGGCACGCTCGGGGGCCCGAACAGGCGCTGCGACTCGCGCGTGTCCAGCAGCCAGGCCGTGGGCGCCTCCTGCCCGGCGAGCACCGGCGCGCGGCCGAAGCGCCTGCCGAATTCGCCGGCCAGCCAGCGGATGCTGGTGTGCGCCGGCCCGGTGATGTTGATCGGCGAGGTCGGCGCCGTGCAGTGGCGCAGGCAGCGCAGCGCCTGTTCGTTGGCATCGCCCTGCCAGATGACGTCGGCGTGGCCCATTGCCAGGTCCAGCGGCGCGCCGCTGAACACCGCGCTGGCGACGTCGAAGAGCACGCCGTAGCGCATGTCGATGGCGTACGACAGCCGCACGAGCCGGCCCGGCGTGCCCCATCGCCGCGAGCCGTACTCGAACAGCTTCTCGCGGCCGACGCAGGACCAGGCGTAGTCGCCCGAGGGCGGCGTGGCCGGCACGGCCTCGTCGGCGCCCGGGCCGTCCACCGGCACGAAGGGGTATACGCAGGCGGTCGAGAAGACGACGATGCGCATCTCGCGGAAGGCCTCGGCCACCATGCCGGGCACCGCCACGTTCATCATCCACGTCAGCGAGGGGTTGTCGGAGGCGCCGAACTTGTGGCCGGCCATGAAGACGCAGTGCTTCACCCCGTCGGCCACGTTGGGCAGCCGCGCCAGCGCCTCGCGGTCGGTCAGGTCGCAGGCGATGCACTCGACGCCATGGGCTTCCAGCATCGCGCGCGAGCGCGCATCGGAAAAACGTGCGACGCCGATCACGCGCCTGCCCGGCGCCGCGCGCTTGGCCATGCGCGCCAGCGTCGGCCCCATCTTGCCGCCGACGCCGAGCACGATCAGGTCGCCGTCGAGCGCGGCCAGGTCCTCCACCAGCGCCGGCGAGGGCGCGGTCATGAAGTCCTCGAGCGCCTCGACGTCCTCGAAGTGCGCCGGCAGCTGCCGCGCCGCACTCACGACGTGATGCCCTCGTAGCGGTCGCGGCCGGCCTTCAACGCGCGCATCTTGGCGTCGGCCACCGAACGCTTGAGCATCCAGAAGCCGCAGTCGGGGTGGATGTAGCGCACGCGGCCCGCGCCCAGCAGCTTCTCGGCGCGCTCGATCGCGCGCGCCACCGCGTCCGCGCTCTCGACGTCGGTGACCTTGATGTCGCACACGCCCAGGCCGAGGCCGATCTCGGGCTTCAGTTCCTTGAACGCATCCAGCTCGCCCGGCGGACGGTGCGCACACTCCAGCACCACGTGGTCGGCGTGCAGCGCATTCAGGTAGCTCAGCAGCTGGTCCCAGCTGCCCTTCTGGATCGTCTGCCCGCCGTAGTTGCCGAAGCACAGGTGCACCGCCGGCGTGCCCTGCACGGCGTCGAGCACGCGGTTGATCGCCGAGGCGGCCCATTCCCATTCCTCGGGGTGCCCGGGCAGGTTGGCCTCGTCGATCTGCACCACGTCGGCGTCCAGGTGCCGCACCTGCGCCGCCAGCGCATCGGCGATCGCATGCGCCACCGCGCTGACGTCGCCGTAGTGCTTGTCGATCAGCGTCTTGGCCAGCATGTGCGGGCCGGTCACCGTGAACTTGAAGCGGTGGCGCGCCAGTGCCTTGGCACGCGCGCAGGCCAGCGGCAGGTCCAGGCTGCCGTGACCGATGGGGCCGACCACGGTGCCCGGCGGGCGGGTGCGGAACTTCATGCCGCTCTTGCTGCGGTAGGCGATCAGGTCGTCGAACGAGAAGCGCTGCGTGATGCCGTCCATCGGCCGCACGAAGTATTCGATCATCCCGTTGGTCTCGGGATGGTTGATGTCGAAGCGGTAGAGCTCGCCGTCGCAGACCACGTCCACGCCGGCCTGCTCCTGCGTGCCGATGACGACGCGTGTGGCGTCCAGCAGCGCCTGCTCCGACGGCGCGGCGACCAGCCAGTCCGGGATGGGGTAGGAGCCGACGACGGTGGTCTGGATGCGGGGCATCGAGGGGATTCCTTGTTAACCGTTTGGTGATATCGCATCCTAGACGCCACCCCCCGCAGCGTCAAGGCAAGCCCGGCACCTTCAGCGGCGCACCGTCGCCGCCAGCGCGCGCATGTAGCCGGCGGCCCGCGCCGCGCAGGCCGCGCCGTCTGGCTCGTACACGAAGGGCTCCACGGCCACCCAGCCGGCATAGCGCTGGCGCTTCAGGGCCGCGACGATGGGCGCGAAGTCCAGCGCCCCCTCGCCGGGCCCGCGCCGGTTGGGGTCGTTGACCTGCACGTGCGCGATGTGGCCGGTGGGCAGCCAGCGCTCGATCAGCGCGACGACGTCGCCTTCCTGCGTGCCGGCGGCGCAGGTGTCGATCATCGTCTTCAGGGCCGGCTGGCCGGCCATCGTGACCAGGTCCACCGCCTCGCGCACGGTATTGACGAAATTGGTCTCGCGCGCCGCCAGCGGCTCGATGCAGTAGGTGACGCCGGCCGCCTGCGCCGCCTCGCCCGCCGCGGCGAAACACTCCAGCGCACGCTGCCGCGCGGCGGCCTGGCGCGCCGGCGGGCCCGGCGGCAGGCGGCGCTGCTGCGGCGAGCCGTGCACCAGCACCGGCGCGCCGAGCTCGGCCGCCAGGCCGCACAGGCGCCGCATCACCTCCACCGTCTCGCGGCGCACCCCGGCGTCGGCCGTCGTGATCGACAGCCCCGCCGGCGCCACCAGCAGCCAGTGCAGGCTGGAGCAGACCAGGCCCTCGGCCTTCAGTGCCGCGCGCACGGCGGCGATGCGCCGCGGCGTCAGCGCACGCGGGTCCGGGCCCAGCGTGAAGGGCGCGATCTCCAGTGCGTCGTAGCCCACCGCCGCGGCAAACGCGCACTGGCGCGCGAAGCCCATGCTCCGGATCACCTCGTTGCACAGCGACAGCTTCATCGGCCCCCGGCTCCGAAGAGACGGGCCACGCCGCGGCGCACCGGCGCGACGCCCCACAGCACCACCGCCAGCGTCAGCAGCGCCAGCACGGCCGAGATCGGTCGCGTGAACAGCGGCTCGAGCGAACCCTCGGACAGCACCATCGCGCGGCGGAAGTTCTTGTCCAGCAGGTCGCCGAGCACGATGCCCAGCACCAGCGGCGCCATCGGGTAGTTCATCTCGCGCAGCGCGAAGCCCAGCAGCCCGAAGCCGAGCATGACCCAGACGTCGAAGACGCGGCTGGCGATGGCGAAGGCGCCGACCACGCACAGCACGAAGACCAGCGGCATCAGGTATTCGCGCGGCACGCGCAGCACGTGCAGCATCGGCCGGGTCAGCGCCAGGCCGAGCACGAGGATCGCCAGCGAGGCCCAGAACAGCATCGCCGCGACCTCGAAGACGAAGTTCGGAAACTCGATCATGATCATCGGGCCCGGCCGCACGCCGTGGATGAACATCGCCGCCAGCAGCACCGCCGCCGGCGCCGAGCCCGGCACCGCCAGTGTCAGCACCGGGATGATGGCGCCCGGCACCGCGGCGTTGTTGCCGGTCTCGGCCGCCAACAGGCCCTCGGTGCTGCCCTTGCCGAAGCTCTGCGGCTCGCGGCTGGCGCGGCGCGCCGCGGCATACGAGACCCAGGCCCCCATGTCCTCGCCGACGCCGGGCACGATGCCCATCGCGGTGCCGGCGAAGCCCGAGCGCAGCACCGTCCACCAGCGCGTCCAGATGTCGCGCAGCTTCGGCAGGATGCGCCGTCCGGCGTCGCGCACGGTCTCGTAGTGCCGCTGCTTCATCACGCTGAGGATCTCGGCGAAGCCGAAGGCCCCCACCAGCGCCGGCAGCAGGCCCAGCCCGCCGGCGAGGTCGGTGGAGCCGAAGCTGAAACGCGGGTGGGCGTGGATGCCCTCCTGCCCCACCTGCGCGAGCAGCAGGCCCAGGAAGCCGGCGATCCAGCCCTTGATCGGGTCGTCCAGCGCGGTGATGCGCCCGGCGATGACGACGCCGAAGATCGCCAGCCACACGAACTCGAAGGACTGGAACTTGAGCCCGAACTCGGCTAGCTGCGGCGCGATCAGCACCAGCAGCAGCATGCCGATCAGGCTGCCCAGGAACGAGCCGACGGTGGCGATGCCCAGCGCCTCGCCCGCGCGGCCCTGGCGCGCGAGCGCGAAGCCGTCCAGCGCCGAGGCCGCATTGGCCGGCGTGCCCGGGATGTTGAGCAGGATCGCGGTGCGGCTGCCGCCGTAGATGGCGCCGACGTAGGTGCAGATGAGGATCAGGATCGCGTCGCCAGCCGGCATGCGGAAGGTCAGCGTCGTCAGCAGCGCCACCCCCAGCGTGGCCGTCAGCCCGGGCATCATGCCCACCGCGATGCCCAGCAGCGTCGCCCAGGCGACGTTGAACAGCGAGCCCGGCGTGGCCAGCGCCGCGATCGCCGCGAGGAAGGCGCTCACGCCGTCCACGGGGTCTCCGTGGCCGCGCCGGCGCCGGCAGCGCGGCGCATCAGGGCAGCCGCACCAGGAACAGCCGCTCGAAGAGCAGCGTCACCGCAACGGCGGTGCACACCGCCATCGCCGCGGCGCCGGCCAGGCTGCGCCAGGGCCGCGCGCGCTCGAAGCCGAAGGCGACGACGAATCCGAAGACGAACAGCCCGGTCGCCCACTCGAAGGGCAGCCGGCCGAGCAGCCCCAGGGCATACAAAAGGCACAGCGCCAGCGCCCCCAGCGCGCGCCGCAGCGTGCCGGCCGGCGGCGCCGCCCCCGCGGGCTGCATCGCCGGATCCGCCGCCGCCTTCGCGCGGCGACGCTCGCGCAGGCTGCGCACCAGCAGCAGCAGGCCCAGCAGCAGCAGCACGAGGCCGATCACGCCCGGCGTGAGCCCGGGCGCGCTCATCGGGTGCACGCCCAGGTTCTCCAGCCGCGGCATGCGCCAGGACTCGAGCACCACGGCGATCGCCACCGCCGTGAGCAGCAGCGAGAACCAGAGGTCGCCTCGGCGGTCGGCGGGCAGCTGCATCTTATCCATCCGGTGAATTCGGGTCGGCCGCAGTATTCCGGTCGCCCCGCGCGGTGTCAATGCGGGCCGGCCGCAGCGGCAGCACCGCGCAGGGGCCTAACGAGGCGCCGCTTGCATGTTGTCGATGCCGACCGCGTCGGCCACGCGGGCGAAGCCGTCGCGCGCCAGTCGCTGCGCGAGTCCGCGCTGGATCTCGCGCAGGACACCCGGCCCCTGGTAGACCAGCGCCGTATAGACCTGCAGCAGCGAGGCGCCGAGCCGGATCGTGCGGTACGCGTCCTCGGCGCTGGCGATGCCGCCGACGCCGATCAGCGCAAGCCGGCTGCGGTCGATGCGCCGGTACCACTCGCGCACCAGCGCCTGCGTGTGCGCCAGCGCCACCGGCGCCGACACGCTGCCGCGCAGGCCGGCGAGCTTCGATGCGGGCGTCTTCAGCAGGCGCCGCAGGTCGTGGCGCGGGTCGAAGAACGACAGGCCCTTGACGAAGGGAAAGGGGTCCAGCGCCTGCAGCACGGCGTCGATGCCGGCAGGGTCCGCCGGCGGGCTGACACGCACGAAGACGGGGCCCAGGCCGTCGATCCCGCCCAGCGCCTGCAGCAGCCGGCCCAGGTGCGCCGGATCGTCGAAGTGCGAGTGGCCGCCGGCCGAATTCGGGCAGTTGAGGTTGAGTGCCAGGTAGTCGGCCACCGGCAGCACCGTGCGCGCGGCGGCGACCAGTTCCTCGATGACCTCGTCCACGCCGGCCGGCCGGCCGGTGTTGGTCTCGACCAAGCTCACGCCCAGCGGGGCGGGCAGCGGGGACGCTTGCCGTGCATGCGCCAGCCGCGCCGCGACCACGGCCGCGCCGTCGTTGGGCACGCCGTAGAAGACGACGATGCCTTCGTCGGCCGGCAGGCGGTGCAGGCGCGGCCGCACCGGGTTGCCGGTCGAGGGCCGGGCCGAGACGGAGCCGACGTCGATGGCGCCGAAACCCAGCGCGGCGAGGGCCTGCACCGCGACGCCGTTCTTGTCGAAGCCCGCCGGCAAGCCGACGGGGCTCGGGAAGTCCAGCCCGCCGACCTGGATGGCGAGCCGCGGGTCGGCGTGGCCGAACAGGCTGCGCAGCGCCGCACGGCCGGCGGCGCTGCGGCCCAGTGCACCGGCCGCGCGCAGCGTCGCGACATGAACCCGTTCGGCATCGGCCGCGAACAGCAGCGGCCGCACGCCCCAGCGGTACAGGCTGCTCACGGCGCGAGCGCGACGGCCGGCACCGCTGCGCCGTGCGGGCCGCGGGTCCGATCGTTCAGGGCTTCGGGATCTTCAGCTCGTCGGGCGACATCTTCGTGCGCCCGGCGGCATGGAAGGACCAGGCGTCGGCCTGGATCTCCGGCCAGGCCTTGTCGCGCGCCGCCTGCCCGGAGCCCGGCGTGAACTGCGCGCCCTTCTCCAGCGCATAGGCCTTGAGCCGCGCGTTGTTGGCGATCTTGGTCGCCCAGATGCGGTTGAGCGTCTCCACCACCTCGGGCGGCGTGCCCTGCTTGGGCACGAAGATGCCGAAGGTGGTGGCCAGCACCGGCAGCTTGCCGGGCACGAAGTCGGTCACCGGCGGGATGCGGCCGTAGCCCTCGATCTCCAGCGCCTGGTCCGACAGCACGGCCAGCGGGCGCAGCCGCTTGCCGCGCACCATCTCGGCCTGCTCGGAGGCCAGCTGCGTGGTCGCCTGCGCCTCGCCGGCCACCGTGGCCACAACGGCCGGGTTGCCGCCGTCGTAGGTGATGTGGCGGTAGTTGCCGCCGACCATGCCCTTCAGCGCCTCGGCCGCGGCGTGGCCCGACGAGCCGGCGCCGGCGGTGGCGATGGTCACGTTGCCGGCCTTCATCGCGGCGACGAAGTCGGCCATCGTCTTGTACGGCGAATTCGGGTTGACCGAGACCAGCGGCACGTTGGTCACCGAGTTGAACAGGTGCCAGTCGTCGATCCAGGTGTCCCACTGGCCCAAGAGCTTGTAGGTCCCCAACTGCTTGGGCGCGCCGGCCGCCCAGGTGTAGCCGTCGCGCGGCGCCTCCCAGGCGTTCTTCTTGCCCAGCGCGCCGGAAGCGCCCGGCTGGTTGACGACCACGACGCGCTGCTTGAGCTCGTCCTCGAGGATCGCCGCGGTGAGGCGAGAGACCTGGTCGGTGGCGCCGCCGGCGCCCCAGGGCACGATCAGCGTGATCGGCTTGGTCGGCTTCCAGGGGTAGTCCTGGGCCATCGCGGTGCCGCAAGCCAGCACCAGCAGGGCCCCGGCGGCCCGCGCCGCCATCGGGAACAGCGTTCGCATCGTCTCGTCTCCTGGCTGTGGGGCAGGCGTTCCAGCGGCGCGCCCGCGGTCCGGTGTTACCCGGACAGTGAATATTGAAGGGCCGCGGCAGTATCGGACTGCGCTGCCCGGGATGTCAAGGCGATCCCCCCGTGCGGGTTTCTCCCTGAGGCGCGGCCTCCGGCACCGCCGCGTCTGCGTCTGCTTGACGCGGGGCTGGTCGCGAACTACGATAATTCACCAAATAGGGAACGAACGATCCTGCCCGAGGAGCCACACCATGGCGCTGAGCGATGCCGACCTGGCCCTGTACCGCCACACCGGCCACCTGACCGTGCCGGGGCTGTTCGACGCGCGCGCCACCGACGCGCTGATCGCCGACATCCAGGACTGGGGCGAGGCCTTCCTGGCCGACCTGCCGGCCGGGCAGCGCGCCTGGTACGTGGACGGGGGCGTCAAGGCGCGCTCGGTGCTGCGCAAGCTGGACAACCCCCACCACCACCGCGAAGCGGTGCGCGAGCTGGCGCGCACGCCGGCGCTGGTGGACCTGGTGGAGCAGTTCATCGGCCCGGGCGTGTCGGTCTACTTCAGCCAGATCTTCTTCAAGCCGCCCGAAGGCGGCGGGCCGAAGCCGGCGCACCAGGACAACTACTACTTCGGGCCCAACGACCTGGAGGGCGTGGTCACGGCCTGGGTCGCGCTGGACGACGCGACGCTCGAGAACGGCTGCCTGTACTTCGGCGACGGCAGCAACCGCGGGCCGGTGTACCCGCACATCGCGCCGGCCGACGAGCCCTACAACCTGCAGCTGCCCTCGGAGATCCTGGCGCGCCAGCCCATGTCGCCGGCCCCGGTGATGCGCGGCGGCGTGTCCTTCCACCACGGCAACACCTTCCACCAGTCGGCGCCGAACCTCTCGACACGCTGGCGCCGCGCCTGTGCGCTGCACTACGTGAATGCGCACACCTTCTTCGAACACCCGGCCCTGCCCTACGACGACGCGCTGAAGCTGCGCATCAGCTGAGCCGGTGGACGGTCGCTGGCGGCAGCGATCCCCCGCCGGCGCCGACGCCGCCCCCATGAACCCCACCCCCGCCGTCCGAGACCTCACGCCGCGAGACGCGGGCGGTGCGGCGGACACGGCCCCGACAGCCCGAGGAGAGACCCGCCCATGGCCACGCGCAGACTCGGTCTGATCATGCACGGCGTCACCGGACGCATGGGCATGAACCAGCACCTCATCCGCTCCATTGTCGCGATCCGCGCGCAGGGCGGCGTGGCGCTCGCCAACGGCGACCGCGTGATGCCCGACCCGGTCCTGATCGGCCGCCATGCCGGGAAGATCGAGGCCCTGGCGCGCGCGCACGGCATCGCACGCTGGGGCACCGACCTGGCCGCCGCGCTGGCGAACCCGGAGGACACGGTCTTCTTCGACGCCGGCACGACGCAGATGCGTCCGCGCCTGCTGGCCGACGCGATCCGCGCCGGCAAGCATGTCTACTGCGAGAAGCCGATCGCGACCAACCTGAACGAGGCGGTCGAGATCGCACGCATGGCCCAGGGCTCGGGGCTGAAGCACGGCGCGGTGCAGGACAAGCTGTTCCTGCCCGGGCTGCGCAAGCTGGACATGCTGCGCCGCGCCGGCTTCTTCGGCCGCATGCTCAACGTGCGCATCGACTTCGGTTACTGGGTCTTCGAGGGAGACCTGCAGCCCATCCAGCGCCCGAGCTGGAACTACCGCGCCGAGGACGGCGGCGGCATGATCCTGGACATGATGTGCCACTGGCGCTACGTGCTGGACAACCTGTTCGGCGAGGTGCAGTCCATCACCTGCCTGGGCGCCACGCACATCCCCCAGCGCTGGGACGAGGCGGGTCAGGCCTACAACTGCACCGCCGACGACGCCGCGTATGCCACGGCGCAGCTGCGCGGCCACGGCGGCGAGCCGGTGGTCGCGCAGCTCACGATGAGCTGGGCCACGCGCGTGCGGCGCGACGACCTCGTCACCTTCCACGTCGACGGCACGCATGGCTCGGCCGTCGCGGGCCTGCAGAGCTGCCGCGCGCAGAGCCGCGTGGCCACGCCGCGCCCGGTGTGGAACCCGGACGTCAAGCAGACGATGAACTTCTTCGACCAGTGGCAGGAGGTCCCGGACACCGAGACCTACGACAACGGCTTCAAGATCCAGTGGGAGGCCTTCATTCGCCACGTGGCCGAGGACGCCCCGTACCGCTGGACGCTGCCCGAGGGCGCCAAGGGCGTGCAGCTGGTGGAGGCCGCGCTGCAGAGCTGGAAGGAACGCCGCTGGGTGGACGTGCCGCCGCTGGCGGTCTGAGATGAGGCACGGCGCGCTTCGGACCGCTTGCGGCGCTTTGCGGACGTTGCACGCCTGGCCACGCAGACCACCGTTCGCGCTGAGCCTGTCGAAGCGCCCGCCCGAGCCGTTCGGGCTGAGCCTGTCGAAGCGCCCGCCCGAACCGTTCGGGCTGAGCCTGTCGAAGCCCAGAGGACCACGGGCGCTTCGACAGGCTCAGCGCGAACGGTTGTGTGCCATGTCCGCAAAGCGCCGCGAGCCGCCGCCAAACAGGCACATCAAGACGCTGCGCCGCCAATGACGCACCGCAACCTGGAACCGACGCGATGCCCCTCACGATCACCCTGCCCGCCGCCGATGGATCCCTGCAGCGCTACACGCTGCGCGGCCCTGCGGCGTTCACGCCGGCCGCACCGGGCACGAAGCTCAACCGCATCGCCTTCTCCGCCGCGCACGTGGTGGCCGATGCCCGCGCTGCCGTGGACCCCTGGCTGGACTGCGCGATCGACTGGGACGCGACCATCGCCTACCGCCGCCGCCTCTGGCGCATGGGCCTGGGCGTGGCCGAGGCGATGGACACCGCGCAGCGCGGCATGGGGCTGGACTGGCCGACCTCGCTGGAACTGATCCGACGCTCGATCGACGCCGCGCGCGACGTGCCCGGCGCGTTTCTGGCCAGCGGCTGCGGCACCGACCACCTGGCGCCCGAGGCCGCGCGCAGCGTCGACGACGTGATCCGCGCCTACGAGGAGCAGATGGCCGCCATCGAGGCCCTGGGCGGCCGCCTCATCGTGATGGCCAGCCGCGCGCTGGCCCGCGTGGCGAAGGGCCCGGCCGACTACGAGCGCGTCTACGACCGCGTGCTCAGCCAGGCGAAGGAGCCGGTGATCCTGCACTGGCTGGGCGACATGTTCGACCCGGCGCTCAAGGGCTACTGGGGCAGTGCAGACACCGCGCAGGCGATGGACACCGCGCTCGCGGTGATCGGCGCGCATGCCGGCAAGGTGGACGGCATCAAGATCTCGCTGCTGGACAAGGACCAGGAGATCCGCATGCGCCGGCGCCTGCCGCCGGGCGTGCGCATGTATACCGGCGACGACTTCAACTATGCCGAGCTGATCGCCGGCGACGGAACCGGCGAGCATGCCAGCCAGCGGCACAGCGACGCGCTGCTGGGCATCTTCGACGCCATCGCGCCGGCGGCCAGCGCCGCGCTGGCCGCGCTGGCCGCCGGCGACGAGGCGCGATTCCACGCCATCCTGGCGCCGACGGTGCCGCTGTCGCGCCACATCTTCCGCGCGCCGACCCGCTTCTACAAGACCGGCGTCGTCTTCATGGCCTGGATCAACGGCCACCAGGACCACTTCGTGATGGTCGGCGGGCAGCAGAGCACACGCTCGCTGCCGCACTTCCCCGAACTGTTCCGGCTGGCCGATGCGGCCGGGCTGATCGAGCAGCCGGACCTGGCGCTGCACCGCATGCGCACGCTGCTGGCGCTGCACGGAGTGGCGGATTGAGGGACTTCGGCGCCGACCACCGCTGGCTGTCGGTCAACACCGCCACCGTGCGCCGCCAGCGCGGGTGCGACTGGCCGCTGCTCGACATCCTGGACGCCTGCGCGGCGCGCGGCATCCGCGCCGTCTCGCCCTGGCGCGACCAGGTCGCCGCGGCCGGGCTGGCGGCCACCGCGAAGGCGGTCCGCGCGCATGGCCTGGAACTCTCCGGCTACTGCCGCGGCGGCCTCTTCACCTACGCCGACGAGGCCGGCCGCCGCGCCGCGCGCGACGACAACCGGCGCGCGCTGGACGAGGCCTGCGAACTGCAGGCCGCCTGCCTGGTGCTGGTCGTCGGCGGCCTGCCGGGCGCGCTGGCCGGCCGCGCGGCGCACAAGGATCTCGGCGCCGCACGGCTGCAGGTGGCCGAGGGCATCGCCGAACTGCTGGCCGATGCGCGCGAGCGCCGCATGCCGCTGGCCATCGAGCCGCTGCACCCGATGTATGCCGCGGACCGCGCCTGCATCAATACGCTGGAGCAGGCGCTGGACCTGTGCGACGCGCTGGACCCGGCGCGCAGCGGTGCGCTCGGCGTGGCGCTGGACGTCTATCACTGCTGGTGGGACCCGAAGCTGGCGCCGATGATCGAACGCGCCGGCCGCGAGCGGCTGCTGGCCTACCACGTCTGCGACTGGCTGACGCCGACCACCGACCTGCTGAACGACCGCGGCATGCCGGGCGACGGCGTGATCGACCTCCAGCGCATCCGCGCCCTCGTCGAGGCGCAGGGCTACGCCGGCTACGCCGAGGTCGAGATCTTCTCCACCGGCAACTGGTGGCAGCGCGACGGCGGCGAGGTGCTGGATACCTGCATCGAGAGGCACCGGCGCTGCGTCTGAGGTCCGGACTGCGCGGCATGCGGCGCCGCACAAGTCAAACAGGGGAGCGGGAACACCCCGAGGAAGCATCGCGCCGGCTCGTGCGTAATCGCTGCATGGCCGCGCCGCGGTCGATGCAAGGAGTCCGTCCATGCCGAGCGCTCGCCCCCTGGTCCTGACCGTCGCGGCGGTGGCCCTGCTCACCGCCTGCACGACCACCCCGTCCACGGGGCCGATGAGCTTCTTCATCACCAGCGCCGGCAGCGGCAACGGGGCCGACCTCGGCGGCCTGGCCGGCGCCGACGCGCATTGCCAGCGCCTGGCCGCGGCGGCCGGTGCCGGTGGCAAGACCTGGCGTGCCTACCTGAGCGTGCCGCCGACCTTTCCTTCGGCCAACAACCCGGCGGTGCCCGCGATCAACGCACGCGACCGCATCGGTGCGGGCCCCTGGTACAACGCGAAGGGGCAGCTGATCGCACGCGACCTGGAGCACCTGCACAACGGCAACCTGATCAGCAAGGCGACCGCGCTGGACGAGCGCGGCAACGAGGTCAAGGGCCGCGGCGACACGCCGAACGAACACGACATCCTGACCGGCTCGCGCGCCGACGGCACCGCCTTCGCGCCGCAGACCGACACCACCTGCCGCGCCTGGACCAGCAGCAACGAAGGCTCGGCGGTGGTCGGCCACCACGACCGCATCGGCCCGCTGCCCGAGGCCTGGGCGAAGTCGTGGAACTTCTCGCACCAGTCCGCGGGCTGCAGCCAGGCGGCGCTGGTGCGCACCGGCGGTTCCGGGCGCTTCTACTGCTTCGCGACGAACTGACGGCGGACGGCGGACCGGCGGCACACGCTCAGGCCGGCGCCGCAGCCGCCGGCGGCGGGCGCCGCCAGTTGCGCTTGACGTTGAACGCGGTGGCGATCAGCACCAGCTGCGCGAAGGCCACGCCGAGCCAGACCTCGCGGTAGGCGCCGGCGTCCATCAGCGCGCCGAAGAGCACGGGCGCGATCGTCATGCCGACGTCCAGCCCCGAATAGACCACGCCGTACACGCGCCCGGTGGCGCCGGGCGGCGTGGCCTGCTTGACCAGCAGGTCGCGCGACGGGCCGGCGATGCCGCCGCCGAAGCCCATCAGCCCGAACAGCACCGGCACCATCAGCGAGGGCCAGTCGCCCAGCGCGATCAGCAGCGCCACGCTGGCCGAGGCGCCGAAGCCCGCCGCGACGATGCGCGCGCTGCGGCTCGGGTCGCGCACGAGGAAGCCGCCCAGCACCATGCCGGCCGCGGCGCAGGCCATGTAGATGGACAGGCAGATCGCCACCTGGGCCGCCGGCACCTCGTGCAGCTTGCCGGCAGCCGCCGGTGCGAAGGTCTGGATGCTGCCCAGCGCGAGCGCGAAGATGAAGAAGAAGGCGAAGCAGCTCCACACCGCCGGCAGCTTCAGGAAGTCGAAGGTGCCGCCGGCCGCGACTGGGGTGCTGGAAGCGGGAGCCGCGGCGCCCGTGTTACGCCGCGGGGCGGCGCCGTGCGGCTCGACGACCAGCCAGGCGCGGAAGATCCACACCCCGGCCAGCACCACGCCGACCACCGCCGCGACGCCGAAGAGCGCCAGCCGCCACGAGCCGGTGCCATGTGCGATGCCGACCACGAAGACCGGCGCCAGCGCCCAGCCCAGGTTGCCCGAGATGCCGTGCGCCGCATAGGCATGGCCCAGCCGCGGCTGGCTGACGCGCGCATTGAGGATCGAGAAGTCCACCGGGTGGAAGACGCAGTTGCCGAGGCCCGCCACCGCCATGAAGACCAGCATCACCGCATACGAGGGGCTGGCGCCCAGGCCCAGCGCGGCCAGCGCGAGCAGGCCCAGGCCGCCGTACAGCACGCGCGCCGCGCCGTAGCGGTCCACCACGAAGCCCGCCAGCGCCTGCCCCACGAACGAGACGACGAAGAAGACCGACATCAGCAGCCCGAGCTGCGTGTTGGACAGCCCGAACGAGGCCCCGATCCAGGGAAACAGCGGCGGCACGACCAGCTGGCAGAAATGCGAGATGCCGTGCGCGATGCTGACGACGCCGATGGTGTGGGCGTCGGCGCGCAGCGGGGCCGGGGCGGCAAGCGTGGTCATGCGGGAGCGGGTCGGACCGGGGGCAGTGGACTGGCACGCATCGTAGGCAGCCGCGCGGCGGCGCGGTTGCGATAGGATGCCAACCTCTGTCGAGATCTTGCCACCCCGGCCTTTCGCGACCTTCCGCACTCGATGCAATGCCCGCCGGCCTGCTGACCCCGCTGCGCCCGCCGCCCGCCGGCGCACCCCGCCGCGCGAGCGTGCCGCCGATCGACCCGCTGGCCTATGCGCCCAGCGCGCAGCGGCCGCTGCGCGCCAAGCTGCGCCGGCTGGCTGCCGCCACCGACATCGTGCCGCACCGCCACCCCTGGGCGCAGGTGGCGATGTCCAGCACGGGCGTGATCCGCATGAGCGCGGCGCGCAGCACCTACATCGTGCCGCCCTCGCGCGCGCTGTGGATCCCGCCGGACGTCGAGCACGTGGTCACCGTGCTGGAGGACGCCGAGATCCGCACGCTGTACGTGCACCCCTCGGCTCGCTTCCTGGCCGACGCGCTGGCTCCGCACGCCGCCTCGCCCTTCGAGCAATGGCCGGAGTGCCGCGTGCTGGAGGTCTCGCCGCTGCTGCGCGAGCTGGTGCCGCACCTGGACAGCGCGCCGGGGGCCCAGGTCCCGGACGAGCGCGAGCGCTGCATCGCCGCGCTGGTGCTCGACGAGCTGCGCCGCGCCGCACCGGTGCGGCTGGGCATCGACCTGCCCGCCGACGCCCGGCTGCGCCGGCTGTGCGAGGCGATGCTGGACCAGCCCACGCGCTGGAGCACGCTGGAGGACTGGTCCGCGCACATCGGCGCCAGCGCGCGCACGGTGGCGCGGCTGTTCCGCAGCGAGCTCGGCAGCAGCTTCGGCCAGTGGCGCCAGCAGGTGCTGCTGGCGCATGCCCTGGCGCTGGCCGCGCGCAAGCGGCCGATGGCCGCCATCGCCGCCGAGCTGGGCTATGCCAGCGCCAGCGCCTTCAGCGCGATGGTGCGGCGCACGGTGGGGCAGCCACCGAGCCGCTTCTTCGCCACCGCGCCGTGACGGGGCGCTGACCCGCCCCCCGTGCAGCCGGCGACCCCGTCGGGCTCGCGGATCGCGGGCGCCGCTACCATGATCGATTGCCGACGGGAAGGACCGCCCACGATGAACGCCGTCATCTACGACTACACCCGCCAGGACGCGCGCGGTGCCTGCTCCACCGAACACGCCTGGGCGCGCGTGCCCGCCGGCCTGCCGCCGGCGGAGAAGGCACGCGCGATGCAGCGCGCCGCCGAGCTGCTGCGTGCGCAGGGCGCCGTGCTGGTGGCCCACTACTACGTGGACGGCGACCTGCAGGACCTGGCGCTGTCCACCGGCGGCTGCGTCGCCGATTCGCTGGAGATGGCGCGCTTCGGCCGCGACCACCCGGCGCAGACACTGGTGGTGGCCGGCGTGCGCTTCATGGGCGAGACGGCCAAGATCCTGAGCCCGGGCAAGCGCGTGCTGATGCCCGACCTCGAGGCCACCTGCTCGCTGGACCTGGGCTGCCCGCCGGACGAATTCGCGGCCTTCTGCGACGCCCACCCGGACCGCCAGGTCGTCGTCTATGCCAATACCAGCGCGGCGGTGAAGGCGCGCGCCGACTGGATGGTCACCAGCTCCTGCGCGCTGGCCATCGTGCGCCACCTGCACGCGCAGGGCCACAAGATCCTCTGGGCACCCGACCGCCACCTGGGCCGCTGGATCCAGGAGCAGACCGGCGCCGACATGCTGCTGTGGAATGCCGCGTGCATCGTGCACGACGAGTTCAAGGGCCTGGAGCTCGAGCTGCTGCGCCGGGAGCACCCGGACGCCCTCGTGCTGGTGCACCCGGAGTCGCCGGCCAGCGTGGTTGCGCAGGCCGACGTGGTGGGCAGTACGACGCAGATCCTGGACGCCGTCGTCAAGGGCACGGCGCGCGAATACATCGTGGCCACCGACAACGGGCTCATGCACCGCATGCGCCAGCTCGCGCCCGACAAGGTGCTGATCGAGGCCCCGACCGCCGGCAGCGGCGCCACCTGCAAGAGCTGCGCGCACTGCCCCTGGATGGCGATGAATGCGCTGCAGGGCGTGCTGTCGTGCCTGGAGCGCGGCACCGGCGAGGTGCTGGTGCCCGAGCCGGTGCGCACGAAGGCCGCCGGCTGCATAGAGCGCATGCTGGACTTCGTCAAGGCCAACCCCGGCGCGCTGGCGCCGGCGCAGCAGGGGCACGTGCGGCACCTGGGGGCGGCGTGAACGACACCGCAGCACGCCCCGGCGTCGTCGCCTTCAGCGAACGAGACGAGACGCTCGAGGAGGCCCGCGCGCGCAACGTGCGCGACGCGCTGGCCGAGGACATCGGCCGCGGCGACTGGACCGGGCTGCTGGTGCCCGCCGGCGAGCGCGTCGCGGCGCGCGTGCTGTGCCGCGAGCGCGCGGTGCTCTGCGGCCGCGACTGGTTCGACGCCGTCGTGCGCACGCTGGACCCCGCGGCCACGCTGCGCTGGCAGGTGGCCGAGGGCGCGTGGATGGCACCCGACCAGGTCGTCGTGCAGATCGAGGCGGAGGCACGTGCGCTGCTCGCCGCCGAGCGGCCTGCGCTCAACTTCATCCAGCTGCTGTCGGCCACCGCCACCGAGACGCGGCGCCACGTGGACGCGGTGGCCGGCGCCTCGCCGCTGCCGCAGGGCGTGCAGATCCTGGACACGCGCAAGACGATCCCCGGCCTGCGCCAGGCGCAGAAATATGCGGTGCGCACCGGCGGCGGCCACAACCAGCGCCTGGCGCTGTGGCACGGCATCCTGATCAAGGAGAACCACATCGCCGCCGCCGGCGGCGTGGCGCAGGTGCTGGCGGCGGCGCGCGCGCTGGCGGCCGGCGTGGAGATCCAGATCGAGGTCGAGACCGTCGAGCAGCTGCGCGAGGCGCTGGCCCACGGCGCGAGCAGCGTGCTGCTGGACAACTTCGACCTGCCGCGCATGCGCGAGGCGGTGGCGGTCAACGCGGCGGCTGCCGTCAACGGGACTGCGGCGCTGCTGGAGGTCTCCGGCAGCGTGGCGCTGTCGCAGCTGCGCGACATCGCCGCCACCGGCGTGCACCGCATCTCGATCGGGCACCTGACCAAGGACCTGAAGGCGGTGGACTTCTCGCTGCGCGTGACGGGCGCCGTGGCCGCGGCGGACTGAGAGTGTGAGAGGCCATCCCATGCACCCGCGCATGGGATGGCCTCCCACACTCTGACTTCAGTCCGCGGCGCGGCCGCCGATATCCGGTCGTGCCCCGCTGGCGGGGCGGAGCCCGACCATGAGCGCCGATTTCTCCTCCGTCCGCAATCACAACGAGCGCGCCGTCTACGAGGCCGTCGTGCGCCACGCCGACCGCTATCCCGGCCTCACGCACCAGCCCGACCTGCTGGCCGACGTGGCCTGCGTGGCGCTCAACCGGCTGCCGCCGCGCTACATCCGCCACGAGGTGGATTTCGTCTTCTACCTCAGCGAACGCGAGCGCGGCGAGAGCGAACGCCAGCTGCTCGAGGCCGTGGACTACGCCTTCGGCTTCGTGCAGGCGCGCACCGCGATGCGGGCCCGCGCGTGACGGTGCGTCAGCCGGCGTGAGCCTGCCCGAGGACACCTCGCCGACGGCCGCCGCCGCGCTGGCGCGGGCCTGGGAGCTGAGCTACCTGGACCCCAAGGCCGCCGGCGCGCTGGGCCGCCGGCTGGCCGCCAGCGGCGGCGCGCTGGCCGCGGAGGGCTGGCTGCACGTCGGCCTGGCCGAGGTGCGCGCCGGCGACGACACCGCCGCGCAGGAGGCCCTGGCCCGCGCGCGCGCGGCCTGGGCGGCGCACGGCGAGGAGCACCCGGCCAGCCGGCGCGGCCTGGCCCTGGTGGACGAGGTGCTGGCCATCCACCTGCGCCGCATCGGCGACTACGAGGGCTCGGCGCGGCTGCAGGCCGCCGTCGACGAGCGCATCGCCGCGCTGGGCATCGAATACGACGCGATGCAGCGCTTCCTGGCCCACAACTCGCGCGCCATCACGGCCAAGGTGCTGGGGCGCGTGGACCAGGCGCTGCACCACTGCTACGCCGCCGTCGAGGCGGCCGAGGCCACCGGCTGGGACGGCCCGCGCATCACCGCGCTGTCCAACCTGGGCGGCTACCACCAGGACCTGTTCAACCTGGAGGACGCGCGCACGCTCAGCGAGCAGGCACTGGCCGCGGCGCGCAAGGCCGGCGTCAAGCCGGTGGTGGCGACCGCGGCGAGCAACCTGATCATCATCCACCACGCCGCCGGCGACAGCACGGCGGCGCGCGCGATGGCCGACTTCCTGGTCGGCCACCCGGACGAGCTGGTCAGCGGCGTGCTGGAGCGCTACGCGCTGCCGCTGGCGCTGGCCCACCTGGGCGTGGGCGAGCTCGACGAGGCCGAGCGCTACCTCGAGGCCGGCGCCGTGGGCGCCATCGCCGACGGCGACGGCATGACCTTCTGGGGCTGGCTGCGCGCTCGCTGCCTGCTCGCGCGCGGGCATGCCGCCGCGGCGCGCGAGGTGGCCGAGCAGATCCTGCTGGAACGCCGCGAGCGCCGCCTGAGCGACCAGCCCTACGACCTGATGGAGCTGCACCGCGTGCTGGCCGACGCCTGCGAGCGGCTGGACGACACGCGCGCGGCGCTGGCCTGCGTGCGCCACGCCCAGGCGCTGTACGAGCAGCTCGTGGGCCGCAGCGCCCGCGCACGCTACACCGCGCTGCAGGTCAGCCACCAGCTGGCGCAGGCGCGGCGCGAGCGTGACCTGGCGGTGGACTCGCGGCGCAGCGCCGAGGACGACCGCCGCCGCCTGGCCGAGCTGAATGCCGCGCTGCAGGCCCAGGTGGCGCAGACCGAGCGGCTGCACGCGCAGCTGCGCGAGCAGGCGCTGCGCGACCCGCTGACCGGGCTGTACAACCGGCGCTACCTCTTCGAGACCGCACCGGCGATGCTGGAGCTGGCGCGCCGCCAGGGCCAGGTGCTGGCCGTGGTGCTGATCGACCTGGACCACTTCAAGCTGATCAACGACACCTACGGCCATGCCGCCGGCGACGCCGTGCTGCAGCGCTTCGGTTCGCTGCTGGCCGCCACGCTGCGGCGCAGCGACCTCGTCTGCCGCCACGGCGGCGAGGAGTTCGTCGCGCTGATGCCCGAGACCGACGGCGACGCCGCGCAGGCGCTGCTGTCGCGGCTGCTCGACGCCTTCCAGGCACTGCCACCGGACACCGCACCCGGCCGCCGCCGGCTGCCCGGCGCCAGCTTCTCGGCCGGCGTGGTGCTGTTCCCGCGCCACGGCCACACGCTGGAGCAGCTGCTCTCGCGCGCCGACCGCGCGCTCTACGCCGCCAAGCACCAGGGCCGCGCGCGCATCGAGCAGGCGCCGCGCACGGGCTTCGGGTCGCTGGTCTAGTTTCCGTTGCTGCGTGCGGGGCGCGTCAGCACGGTCGGGAAGCTGGTGGGCAGCGAATACGGGAAGTCGCGGCTGTAGTGCAGGCCGCGGCTCTCGTGGCGGCGCAGCGCGCTGCGCACGATCAGCTCGGCGCAGGTCACCAGGTTGCGCAGCTCCAGCAGGTCGCGGTTGACGCGGAAATTGGCGTAGTACTCCTCGATCTCGCCGCGCAGCAGCTTGATCCGGTGCAGCGCGCGTTCCAGCCGCTTGGTCGTGCGCACGATGCCGACGTAGTTCCACATCATCAGCCGCAGCTCGTCCCAGTTGTGGCTGATCACGACCTGCTCGTCGGCGTCCTCGACCTGGCTCTCGTCCCAGGGCGGCAGCGCGGGCAGCGCGGCGTCGGTCTGGCGCTGGATGCTGCCGGCGCAGCTGCGGCCCAGCACCACGCACTCCAGCAGCGAGTTGCTGGCCAGCCGGTTGGCGCCGTGCAACCCGGTGTAGGTGGCCTCGCCCACCGCATAGAGCCCGGGCAGGTCGGTGCGCCCCTCGAGGTCGGTGACGACGCCGCCGCAGGTGTAGTGCGCCGCCGGCACCACCGGGATCGGCTGGCGCGCGATGTCGATGCCCAGCGCCAGGCAGCGCGCGTGGATGGTCGGGAAGTGCTCCTTCAGGAAGGCCTCGCCCTTGTCCTGCACGATGGGACGCGCGTCCAGCCAGACATGGTCCAGGCCGTGCTTCTTCATCTCGAAGTCGATCGCGCGCGCGACGATGTCGCGCGGCGCCAGCTCGGCGCGTTCGTCGTGCGCCGGCATGAAGCGCGAGCCCCCGGGGTCACCCGGTCCCAGGCTCGGCAGCGTGAGCAAGGCGCCCTCGCCGCGCAGCGCCTCGGTGATGAGGAAGCTGCGCTCCTGCGGGTGGTACAGGCAGGTCGGGTGGAACTGGATGAACTCCATGTTGCCGACGCGGCAGCCGGCGCGCCAGGCCATCGCGATGCCGTCGCCGGTGGCGGTGTCGGGGTTGCTGGTGTAGCGGTAGACCTTGCCCACGCCGCCGGTGGCGAGCACCACCGCGGCGGCGGGCAGGGTCTCGACGCGGCCATGGTCCATGTCCAGCGCATACACGCCGTAGCAGCGCGGGCGCTCGCCGCGGCGGTCCTTCAGGTGCCGCGTGGTCACCAGGTCCACCGCCATCCAGCGCTCGCGCAGCGTGATCGACGGGTGCGCCTGCGCGCGCGCCAGCAGCGCCTCGTGGATGGCGCGGCCGGTGGCGTCGGCCGCGTGCGCGATGCGGCGCACCGCATGGCCGCCCTCGCGCGTGAGGTGCAGGCCCAGCGGGCCGGCGGGGTCGGGCGAGAACGGCACGCCGCTGTCCACCAGCCAGCGCACCGCGTCGGCGCTGTGCTCGGCGATGTAGCGCGCGGTGTGCTCGTCCACCAGGCCGGCGCCGGCTTCCTGCGTGTCGTGCACGTGGCTGTCGATGCTGTCATCGTCGCCGAGCACGCCGACGATGCCGCCCTGCGCCCAGGAGGTGGCGCTCTCCGACAGGCTGCGCTTGGCGAGCACCACGACGGGGCGCCGGTCGGCCAGCTGCAGCGCCACCGCGAGGCCCCCGAGACCGGCACCGATGACGACCACGGGCGCTGGCGCGCCGGATTCAGGATTCATGTCGTGACTTCTCACCGCTGCGTGACGGGTCCGGGATTCTAAGGACCGGGCCCGCAACCTTGCCCCTCAAGGAGGATGTGCCCGCGCCGACATCCGTCCTATGATGAACCGCACCCCGCAGTCCTCCGTGCGGCCCGCGCACGCGCAACCCATGGCCCGTGGCCGAGAAGACCCTGCCTGGCCCGAGACCCAGCGCATGACGCGTGGCCGCGCCGACGAGCTGCTGTCGCCCAAGACGCAGATCGTCGCCGACCGCGACGACTACCTCGGCCAGGGACGCAACGACATCGGCCGTCGCATCAGCGAGGACCAGGTCGAGCTCTTCGTCGCCGGCGACGTGGCGCATTCGCTGCAGCAGGAGTTCTCGCTGCACCAGCCGGAGTTCATCGCGCTGCACGACGTGGGCACCAGCGCCTCGCTGCGCCTGCTGTCCAGCCTGGCCGCCGCGGCGGGCTCGCGCGTGCAGCGGCTGTCGATCCGCCGCCAGGGTCATGGCGTGGCGCTGGCGGTGCTGCAGTTCGTCGAGGCACCGCTGAAGGACGGCAGCGCGGTGCGCGTGTACTCCACCGACGTCTCGGTGGACGCCGCGCAGCGCGCGCAGATCGCCAAGGTGCTGCTCGCGCACAGCAAGCTCGGCGTGCTGCTGGTCGGCGACCTGCCGCCCAACGCGCTGGCCGGGCAGCTCGGGCCGATGCGCGAGTCGGTGCGCCGCGGCCCGTGGCCCAACCGCGACCTGCTGATGCTGCCGCTGGGCAGCAGCATCGCGCTGGCCGCCGGACACGCCGGTGCAGGTGCACGTGACGCCGCACGCCGCCAAGCCCCGGGACTCCGGGTCCTTCATCGGCGGCTCGTGGAACCGCCTGCACGGCCGCCCGGGCGGCGAGCGTTCGCTGTCCACCGACCTCAACGTCGCGCTGCCGCGGCCCGTGCTGCCGCCCCCGCAGGCGCCGACCGAACCGATGCCGCTGGATCCGCTGCCCGCGGCGGCCGCAGCGCCGGCCGCCGCGGCCCCGTCCACG
>CAZUPH010000004.1:0-12674 GCA_964621995.1 uncultured Rubrivivax sp.
CGGGCCACGCGCGCCAGCGCCAGCGGCGCGATGAAGTCCTCGCTGAAGGCCGGCACGGCCTCGCCGCCGTCGGCCGCGGCGAAGGGCAGTGCGACGACGCCGATGGACTCCACCTGCGCGTCGCGCACGCGCCGCGCCAGCGGGTCGCGGTGCTGCCAGGCCCGCACGCGGGCGGCGATCTCGTCGGGGCGCAGCTCGTCCATCGTCGCGGACGATGGTGCCGGCGCGGCGGGCGGCAAAGCGCCGGAGGTGCAGCGGCCCGGCCGGTCTTATCCGGCGTTCAGGGCCCGCTGGGCGCCGCGGCGAAGCTCAAGCGACGATGGTGCCGGCGACCTCGCCGAAGCCGATGCGTGCCGCGCCCGGTGTCTCGCAGAAGGCGCGCAGGATGACGGTGTCGCCGTCCTGCAGGAAGGTGCGCGTCTCGCCGTTCGGCAACTCGATCGCCGCCTTGCCGCCCTGCGACAGTTCCAGCAGCGAGCCGCCCTGCCCCGGCCCGGGGCCGGAGAGCGTGCCGGTGCCCAGCAGGTCGCCGGTGCACAGGTTGCAGCCGTTGCTGGCGTGGTGCGTGAGCAGCTGCGCCGGCGTCCACCAGGCGTCGAGCGCGTTGCTCTGCGAGAGCTGCACCGGCGGGAGGCGCGCCTTGCGCATCGCCGCGGTCTGCAGGAAGACGCCGAGGTGGATGTCCACCGCGCCGTGCTGCCGGTTGAAGGGGCTGTCCAGGTAGGGCAGCGGCTGCGGCTCGGTGGCCGCGCGCGCGGCCGGGCGGCGGTAGGGCGCCAGCGCCTCGAAGGAGACGATCCACGGCGAGACCGAGGTCGCGAAATTCTTGGCCAGGAAGGGACCCAGCGGCTGGTATTCCCAGCCCTGCAGGTCGCGCGCCGACCAGT
This sequence comes from uncultured Rubrivivax sp., assembly GCA_964621995.1. GTDB lineage: Bacteria > Pseudomonadota > Gammaproteobacteria > Burkholderiales > Burkholderiaceae_C > Rubrivivax. The sequence continues at coordinate 888 of CAZUPH010000004.1, forward strand.
CGTTGAGCAGGCTGATGCCGAAGAGGTGGTTCTCGGCCTTGGCGATGTCCACCGGCGTGCCGAGCTCGTTGCCCACGCCGACCCACAGGCCGAGCTCCAGCTCGTAGTCCAGGCGCTGGCTGGGGCCGAAGTGCGGCGGCCCGCCGGTCTCCACGGCGCTGCTGCGCGTCTGCCCCTGCGGGCGCCGGATCCGGCCGCCCAGCCCGATCGACGAGGCACGGCCGTGGTAGCCGATCGGCACCCACTTGTAGTTCGGCAGCAGCGGGTTGTCCGGCCGCATCAGCTTGCCCACCGCCAGCGCATGGTGGATGCCGGCGTAGAAGTCGGTGTAGTCGCCGATGCGGCAGGGCAGCGACATCTCCGCGTCGCCCATCGCGCACAGGCACAGCTCGAGGAAGGGGCCCTGGTCGCTGTCCAGCGTGAGCGCCTCGCACAGCGCGGCGCGCAGCCGTCTCCAGGCCGGCCGGCCCAGCGCCATGAAGGCCGCGAGGTCGCCCGCGGCCAGCGGCTCCATCAGCGCCTGCACGTCCTCCGGCCAGGGGCACTGCTCGGCGGCGAGCTTCAGGTCCAGGATGTAGTTGCCGATGGCCACGCCGGCGCGCCAGGGCTCGGCCTCGCCGCCGGCGCCGCGCGCGCGGCGCCGGAAGCGGCCCAGCGGCAGGTTCTGGATCGGGAAATCGGCGTCGGGCATGTTGGCCGACTCGACCCAGCTGCGCCGCTCGGGGTCGTGCGTGGCGTCGAGCAGGTCGGCGTTGGGCACGCCGTTGCTGACCGTCAGCGGCGTCGTCGGGGTGGTCGGGGTCGTCGGGGTCATCGCGTCAGGGCCCTCCCCGGCCCACTGCCACTGCGGCGCTCAGTCCGTTCCGGTACGGCCGGGCGCATAGCGGTCGGCCAGGCCGGCCCAGCAGCCGGCATAGGCGCGGTCCAGCGCGCCGCCGCCCAGCGCCCAGGCGGTGGGTCTCATGCGCCAGCGGCTCTCGAACATGAAGGCCAGGGTGTTGTCCAGCTTGTGCGGCGCCAGTGCGGCACTCGTGGCCTTCTCGAAGGCCTCGGCGTCCGGCCCGTGCGGCACGAAGGCATTGTGCAGGCTCATGCCGCCGGGGCGGAATCCCTCGGGCTTGGCGTCGTACTGGCCGTGCACCAGGCCCATGAACTCGCTCATCACGTTGCGGTGGTACCAGGGCGGGCGGAAGGTGTCCTCGGCGACCATCCAGCGCGGCGGGAAGATGACGAAGTCGCAGTTGGCGGTGCCCGGCGTGTCGCTGGGGCTCGTCAGCACCGTGAAGATGCTGGGGTCCGGGTGGTCGAAGCTGACGGTGCCGATGGTGTTGAAGCGCGCGGTGTCGTAGGCGAAGGGCACCAGGTTGCCGTGCCAGGCCACCACGTTGAAGGGCGAGGCCGCGGCCACGGTGCGCCAGCAGCGGCCGCCATAGCGGCGCACGATCTCGGTCGGCCCGGCGTCGGGCTCGAAGGCCGCCTGCGGCGCGACGAAGTCGCGCGCGTTCGCCAGCCCGTTGCTGCCGATCGGCCCCAGCTCGGGCAGGCGCAAGGGTGCGCCGTGGTTCTCGCAGACGTACAGGCGCGTGGGCCCGTCCACCGCCACCTTGAAGGCCATGCCGCGCGGCACCAGCGCCACCTGCCCCGGCGCCACGCGCAGCACGCCGAGCTCGGTGGTGACGACGAGTGCGCCCTGCTGCGGCACCAGCAGCATCTCGCCGTCGGCGTTGACCAGCGCACGCTGCATGCTGCGGTTGCACAGCACCAGGTGCGCGGCGATGCCGACATGCGCGTCGGGGTCGCCGTTGACGGCCACGGTGCGCAGGCCGTCGACGAAGTCCGCCGGCGCGGCCGGCACCTCCACCGGGTGCCAGCGCAGCGGGTCCGGCGGCGCGTCTTCGCCGCTGGCCGCGCCGCTCTTCCAGTGCGGCTGCGCATACGGCTCGTAGGCGCCGGCGACCACGCTGGGCTGGCGCCGGTACATCCAGGTGCGGCGGTTGTCGGCACGCGGCGCGGTGAAGGCGGCGCCGCTCAGCAGCTCGGCATACAGGCCCAGCGGCGGCTTCTGCGGGCTGTTGCGGCCCACCGGCAGCGCGCCGGGCACGGCCTCGCTCTCGAAGTGGTTGCCGAAGCCGGTCAGCAGGGGGCGTTCGGAGGCGCTCATGTCGTGGACCTGTCCTTGTCGTCGCCGGCGACCCCGGCGCGCGCGGCAGCGATCGCCTCCTTCAGCACGCGCAGGTCGCCGATGTGGTTGGCCAGCAGCAGCACCAGCCGTGCGTTGAGCAGCTCGCTGCGCGCATCGTCCAGGCCGCGGTGGCCCTCGATCAGCATCTCGTAGAAGTCGTCGCCCGGCGTGTAGGCGTGGCGGTAGCGCTCGCCGGGCACGCCGAAGTTGGGGTCGGTGATCAGGTGCTGCATCGCGGCTCCTTCCTTCACGCGGTGCGCCCGCAGGCGCGGGCCAGCGCGGCGCGCACCGCGCCGGGGTCGACCTGGCGCCAGCGCGCTGCGACATGCTGGTCCGGGCGCAGCAGGTAGGCCGTGCGCGGCGTGGCGTCGCAGCGCGTGGCGGCGAGGTCGTCGCGGTCGATCACCACCGTGGCCCAGCGCGGCAGCTGTGCCGGTGCGCGCCCGCCCGGGGGCAGCACGGCCAGCGTGCGCACCGGCACCGGGGCCCGGGCCAGCGCCGCCAGCGCGTCGTGCCGCGCGGCATCGGGCCAGCCGAAGTGCAGCAGCACGAAGCCGCCGCCGGTGTGCTCCAGCAGCCAGCCTGCACGGCCGTCGGCGGCGAGCACCGGCGCGTCGTCCAGCGGCGCGCCGGGCCGCATCCAGCCGCCGAAGTCGTCGCCGTCGGGGGTGTTGAGCGGCGAGTCCTGCAGCGTGGCCGGCACCGACAGCCGCCCGCTGTTGACGAGCACGCGCGCGAAGGGCTGCTCGGCGGCCAGCGACAGCACGGCGTCGCGCATGACCCGCGCGGCGCGGCTCTTGGGCGTCATGAAGTCGGTGGCGCGCGTGCTGTTGAGCAGGTTCTCGTCGGCCGCGGCGCAGCGTTCGTGGTCGTAGCTGTCCAGCAGCGCGGGCGGCGCCAGGCCGCGCATCACCAGGTCCAGCTTCCAGGCCAGGTTGTCGGTGTCCTGCACGCCGGAGTTGGCGCCGCGCGCGCCGAAGGGCGAGACCTGGTGCGCCGCGTCGCCGACGAAGAGCAGCCGGCCATGCCGGAAGCGCGCCATGCGCCGGCACTGGAAGGTGTAGACGCTGCACCATTCGAGCCGGAAACCCATCTCCGGGAAGCCCATGCTGTCCAGCGCGGCGCGCACGCGCGGCAGCACCCGCTCGGGCTGCTTCTCGGCCTCGGGGTCGGCGTCCCAGCCGAGCTGGAAGTCCATGCGCCAGACCTGGTCGGCCTCGCGGTGCAGCAGCGCGCTCTCGCCGCGGTGGAAGGGCGGCGCGAACCAGAAGCGCCGTTCGGTCGCACCGGCCGGGAAGGGCTCGCCTTCGAGCACCACGTCGGCGATCAGGAAGCGGTCCTGGAAGACCTTGCCCTCGATGTCCAGGCCGAGCGCACGCCGGATCGGGCTGCGCGCGCCGTCGGCAACGACCAGCCAGTCGGCGCGCAGCGCATAGCGGCCGTCGGCGGTCTCGACCTCCACCACCACCTGCTCGTCGTGCGGCGTGACCTGCACGACACGGTGCTTCCAGCGCAGGTCCAGGTTCGGCAGCTGCTGCGCACGCTCCACCAGGTACTGCTCCAGGTGGTACTGCTGCAGGTTGACCATGCCCGGGCGGTGGTGGCCGGCCTCGGGCAGCAGGTTGAAGGAGAAGACCTCGCGCTCGCAGTGGAAGGTGCGGCCGACGTTCCAGGTCACGCCCCGCGCGACGACACGCTCGCCCACGCCCAGGCGGTCCAGGATCTCCAGCGTGCGCTTGGCATAGCACACGCCGCGCGAGCCCACGCTGACGGTGTCGTCGTCGTCCAGCAGCACGACCGGCTGGCCCTGCTGCGCGAGGTCGATCGCCGCGGCCAGCCCCACCGGCCCGGCACCGACGACGACCAGCGGCACGGCCCGCGTGCCGCCGTTGTCCAGCTCCTCCGGCCGCCGGTAGCCGTAGCGTGGCCAGGTGTAGGTCTGCAGCATCGCCCTGCCCCCTCGGAGTGGCCGGCGCTCAGGCGCCTTCCAGCGCCTTCCACATCTCGATGTCGCGCTCGGCGGTCCAGATGCGCGGGTCGCGGTGCGCGGTGGCCTCGTCGAAGGCGCGCGTCACGTCGAAGGGCATGCAGTGGTCGAAGATGACCCAGTGGCCGTACTTCGGCCGCACCGCGGCGAGCGTTTCGCGGTAGACGGTCTTGAGGTCCTTGCCGGCGGCGGCGCCGGCCTGCACCGCGGCGAAGACGTCGGCGACGAAGGCCCGCGTGCCGGCCAGCCCGGCGGCCACCTGCTCCGGCGTGACCAGCGCGGCGCCGCGGCCGGGCACCAGCTTCTGCGGCTGGAGCGCGGCGATGTGGTCCAGCGTCTGCGGCCAGTCGCTGAAATAGGCGTCGCCGGCATAGGGCGTGGCGTCGAACTCCACCAGGTCGCCGCTGAAGAGGATCTTCTCCTGCGGCAGCCAGACCACCGTGTCGCCCTTGGTGTGGCCGCGGCCGAGCTGGATCAGCTGCACCTCCAGCTTTCCCAGCCACAGCGTCATCTTCCCGGTGAAGGTCATGGTCGGCCAGGTCAGCCCGGGCGGCACGCTCTCGACGTTGCGGAACAGGCGCGGGAAGCGGCCGATCTCGCTGGCCTTGTCCTGCTCGCCGCGTTCGCGGATCAGGCTCAGCGTGTCCTCGCTGGCGATCACGTGCTCGGGCCGGTAGGCGCTGGCCCCGAGCACGCGCACCGCGTGGTAGTGGCTCAGCACGACGTACTTGATCGGCTTGTCGGTCACCTCGCGGATGCGGCGGATCACGTCCTCGGCCATCACCGGCGTGGCCTGGGTGTCGATGACCATCACCGCGTCGTCGCCGACCACGACGCCGGTGTTGGGGTCGCCCTCGGCGGTGTAGGCATAGGCGTGGTCGGACAGCTTCGTGAAGCTGACCTGCTTGTCCTGCAGATCGGCCTGGCTGGCGAAGGCTTTGCTCATGAGGCGGCGGCTCCGTGCGGGGGGACAGTCCGCGGCGGTCGGCGGACGAGGCCGCGATGGTAGCGCGTGAATTCGCTATTGTCTAATCCGTTCGGTTTAGTCAAACTCGCAGCATGGCGAACGAAGCCCCGTCCGGCGCCCAGCGCGGCATCCAGAGCATCGAGGTCGGCGGCGCGCTGCTGCGCGCGCTGGCCCACCACGGCCGAGCGCTGCCGCTCAAGGAGCTGGCGGCCGAGGCCGGCATGGCGCCGGCCAAGGCACACCCCTACCTGGTGAGCTTCGGCAAGCTCGGGCTGATCGAGCAGGACCCGGCCAGCGGCCGCTACGGTCTGGGCCCGCTGGCCATGCAGCTGGGGCTGATCAGCCTGCAGCAGCTGGACCCGCTGGCGCTGGCCGGTGCCGAGATCGAGCGCCTGGCCGCCGAGACCGGCCACACGGTGGCCATCGCGGTGTGGGGCAGCCGCGGCGCGACCATCGTGCGCGTGGCGCGCCCGGCCAGTGCGGTCTACGTGTCGATGCGCCACGGCACCGTGATGAGCCTGCGCCACACCGCGTCGGGGCTGCTGTTCGCCGCCTTCCTGCCGCGTGCGCAGCTGCGGCCCGTGCTGCGCGCGGAACCGGCCGACGCCGGCGACGCCGGACTCGAGCCGCTGCTCGTGCAGGTGCGCGCCGAGGGCCTCGCGCGTGTGCGGGACCGGCTGCTGCCGGGCATCAGCGCGATCGCGGCACCGGTGTTCGACGGCAGCGGAGCCCTCGTGCTGGCGATCACCGCCATCGGCCCCAGCGCGACGCTGGACAGCGCCCCCGATGGCGCGCCGGCGCGCGCCCTGCGCACGGCGGCCACGGCGCTGTCGGCGCGGCTGGGCTGGCGGCGCGCGGGCTGAAGCGGCACTACGCCGCGGCGGCGGCCCGTCGCCGCAGACCGAGCCCGGCGATGCCGCCCAACCCGGCCAGCATCAGCGCGGCGCCCGCCGGCTCCGGCACCACGGAGACATGGTCGAACGCGCCGCTGACGAACATCAGGCCGCCGGCGTGGAAGTGCAGCTGCACGAACGGCGCCTCGCCCGGCGCGGTGAATACGCCGGTGTCGAAGAAGGCGGTCGTGCCCCCGGGCACCGTCTTGACATGGTCCGGGCTGCTCGCCCAGGGCCCGACAGGCGTCGGCCCCCACTCGAACACCACGACCACGGTGTGTGTGACGCCTACCGGGTACGTCGGGGCGAAGCCGCCGGCGAAGTGGAAGTCCATCGCCACCGCGCCGGGCACCGCCGCATGCGCGAAGGTGAAGGGCGTGTCGCTGCCGATGGGCCCGCTGATGGCCTCGGTCTCGGCCCCGGCCGGCAGCGCCGGCAGCAGCAGGACGACCAGCGCGAACGGCCGGACCACGGAGTGCAGGTTGCCCATGCTGTCCCTCCTGCGTTGCCCGTGCGGCAGCGCCCCATGGGTCATCAATAGATGCGGCGCGGCCGCCTGTCAATGCGACCCCCCGAGATCGAAGGTCCCCGCGCCCGCGATACTCGCGGCGTGGACTTCATCAACCTCCCGCTGCTGGCCGTCGGCACGCTGGTCTTCGTCAGCGTGGTCGCCGGGCTGTTCTCGGTGCGGATCGGGTTCTCGTTCCTGCTCGTCTTCCTGCTCGCCGGCGTCCTGGCCGGCGAGGACGGACTGATCGGCTACCGCTTCGACGACTACACGCTGAGCTTCTGGGTCGGCAACCTCGCGCTGGCCATCATCCTGCTGGACGGCGGCCTGCGCACCGCGTACGCCACCTTCCGCACCGGCCTGAAGCCGGCGGCCCTGCTGGCCACGGTGGGCGTGATCCTGTGCGCGCTGGTCACCGGCGGCGCGGCGATGCTGCTGGCGGGGCTGGAGTGGCGCCAGGCCCTGCTGCTGGGCGCCATCGTCGGCTCCACCGACGCGGCGGCGGTGTTCGCGCTGCTCACGCGCTCGGGCGTGACGCTCAACGAGCGCGTGGCGGCGACGCTGGAGATCGAGTCCGGCATCAACGACCCGATGGCGGTCTATCTCACGCTGGCCTTCATCGCGCTGGCCCTGGCGGCCGCGCCCGACGCCGACGCCTGGGGCGCGATGGCGCTCCAGCTCGTCGAGCAGTTCGGCTGGGGCACGGTGATCGGCATCGCCGGCGGCTTCGCGCTGGCCCTGCTGATGCCGCGGCTGGTGTCGCGCGACGCCAGCGGCGGCATCCTGGCGCTGCTGATCGGCGCCGCCGGCCTGGCGGTCTTCGGCGGCGCGGGCCTGCTGGGCGGCTCGGGCTTCCTGGCCGTATACCTGTTCGGCCTCGTCGTCGCCAACCGCGCCGCCGAGGCGGTGGCGCCCACGCTGCCGGCGATGGACGGTTATGCCTGGCTGGCGCAGGCCGGCATGTTCCTGCTGCTCGGGCTGCTGGTCACGCCGTCCAACCTGGTGGACACGCTGGCGCCGGCGATCGGCATCGCGCTGGTGCTGATGTTCGTCGCGCGGCCGTTCGCGGTGTGGCTGTGCCTGTGGCCTTTCCGCTTCTCGGCGCGCGAGACCTGGTTCATCTCCTGGGTCGGGCTGCGCGGCGCGGTGCCCATCGTGCTGGCGCTGTTCCCGCTGCTGGCCGGCGTGCCGCAGTCGGGGCTGCTGTTCAACGTGGCCTTCGTCGTGGTGCTGGTCTCGCTGCTGGCGCAGGGCTCGACCATCGGCCTGGTGGCACGCCGGCTGGGCGTGGCGCTGCCGCCGCCGGACGACGAACGCCAGGTGCGCGCGGTCTTCCGCGACTTCGCGATCGACCCGGGCACGCCCATGGGCGACCTGTGCGACTTCTACGGCCTGCCGGTGCCGCGCCGGCCGGAGCTGGCGGTCGCGGCCTGGCTGGCCGCCGAGATCCGGCGCCCGCCGGTGGCCGGCGACAGCGTGCGCGTCGGGCCGGCGACGCTGGTCGTGCGCGAGGTGATGGCCGGCCGCATCAGCCGCGTCGGCCTGGGGCTGGACGAGCCGGCCGCGTAGCGCGGCGCCGAGGAACGAGCGGGTGTGGCGGGTTCTCGCTCGCACCGGCTCAGATCGAGCCCAGCGAGACGATGGGGCCGGTGGGCGCCCCGGTCGGCGAGCCGCCGGCGGGCTCCAGGCTCACGGCCAGCGCCGCGGCGTCCTGCAGCAGGCGCTCGCGCAGCACGGTGGTCGCACCGTCGGCACGCACCAGGCCCAGCGAACGCGGCGCGCCCTGCGCCGGCACGCTCCAGAGCTCCAGCGCGCGGCCGGCCTCCAGCGGCAGCGCGGCCAGCGGGCGCAGCACCAGCGCGCGGCCGTCGCCGGAGACGCTGGCCACGAAGGCCGCGTTCAGCGCCGCCGCGGCCTGCGGCTGCGCCTGCAGCACGATGACCAGCGGCGGCTCGGCCGGGCGCGGCTGCACCAGCAGCACCGCCAGCCCCACCATGCCGGCCAGCGCGAGGCCGCTCAGTCCCTGCCAGACGGCGAGCCGGCGCCACCAGGGCAGCGGCTTGGCGGGCGCACCGAACAGGCGCTGTTCGATGCGCTGCCAGGTCTTCGCGGACGGTTCGACGCCCGGTTCGCTGCTGGACAGGCGCGCCAGGCGCAGTTGCCAGGCGGACACCGCGTCGCGCAGCACCGGGTGTGCGGGCAGCAGCGACTCCAGGCGCCGCCGCGCCGGGCCGCGCAGCGTGCCCAGCACGTATTCGGCGGCCAGCCGGTCGGCGAGGTTCGGGCGCGAATAGTCCATCGCTTCACCAGCTCCCGGCGAGGCCGGCGCGGCCCAGGCAGTCGCGCATCGACATCAGCGCGCGGCGCACCCAGCTCTTCACGGTGCCCAGCGGCTGCGCCAGGTGCGCGGCCGTCTCGGCATGGGTCATGCCGCTGCTCGTGCGTGAGCTGCTGCAGGCAGTGCTGGACGCTCTGGGCTTCGGCGGCCCTGGCCATCAGCTCCAGCGGGCCCGCGGACTCGTCCGCTGCGGACTGCAGCAGGTCGGGGCCGTCGTCGTCGTCGTCCTCCAGCCGCCCGAGGCCGCTGACCGGGACCACGGGGTCGGCCCGGCGGCGGCGCAGCCCGTCGATGGCGCGGTTGCGCGCCAGACAGGTCAGCCAGGTCAGCGGCTGCGAACGCTGCGCGTCGAAACCGCCGGCGGCGCGCCAGATGCTCACGAAGACGTCCTGCAGGAGGTCCTCGGCCGTCTCGCGGTCTCCGACGATGCGCAAGATGACGCCCAGCAGGTAGGCGCTGGTGTCACGGTACAGCGCCTCGAAGGCGGCGCGGTCGCCCAGCGCGGTGCGCGACAGCAGTGCCTGCAGCTGCAGGCTGCGCGCCGATCGGTCGACGGGGTTGGTGGTCATCGGTGGGGTCGCGTGGCGGCGCCGGGCCCCGGCCGGAATCGGCGGCGCCGGGCGAGGTGGCGGGATTGTCGTTGGGTGCGGGCGTGCTTGCTGTGGGGATATACGCGGCCGCGCCGGCGGCGGATGCAGGCCGCCGTACCTCCCCCGGGGTCGCGGGGGCCCGAGCGGCATCCACGGCGACCCGGGCTGCGTATGGCCCGGTGGCGGTGCGTGCGGCAGCCAGGCTGCTGCCGCTGCCGCCACCGGCGTCATGTACCACCACCCATCAGGAGAACCCCCTTGAAGAAACGATTCACCTGCACCGCCGTGGCCGCTCTGCTGGCCGCCGCGGCCGGCGGCGCGCATGCCGCGCAGCTGGTCGGCCTGACCAGCACCAACGAACTGGCGCGCTTCTCCGCCGCCAGCCCCGGCATGGCGACGATGATGCCGATCACCGGACTGATGACCGGCGACCGCCTGGTCGGCATCGACCTGCGGCCGAGCAACAACACGATCTACGGCATCACGCTGAGCAACCGGATCTACACGATCGACGAGTTCACCGGCGCGGCAAGCTTCGTCGCCGCGCTGTCGGTGCCGGTGATCAGCGCCGGCGCCGGCTGGGGCCTGGACTTCAATCCGGAACGCGACTATGCCGGGGCGGCCTCGCTGCGGCTGGTGGGTACCGGCGGCGGCAACCACGCGGTCAACGTCGACACCGGCGTCGTCGGCAACGTGGCCGGGATGATCGCACCGGGCTACTCCGCCGTGGCCTATTCCAATTCGATGCCCAACATGAGCGCCGGCCCGGCGAGCACGGCGCTGTACTACATCAACAGCACGACCGACATGCTGGACTTCGCGCCCGGCGCCTTCAACGCGCCGACCATCACCGCGGTCGGCCCGCTGGGCGTGGACGTCCTGCGCGCCAACGGCTTCGAGCTGACCGGCAACAACATCGGCTACGCGGCGCTGAACGTCGACGGCGCATCGCTGAACACCGGCATCTACCGCATCGACCTGGCCAGCGGGCAGGCGATGTGGATGGGCGACTTCAACGGCACGCTGTCGGGGCTGACGGTCTCGGCGGTGCCGGAGCCGGAGAGCTATGCGCTGATGATGGCGGGCCTGGGCTGGCTGGCCTGGCGGGTGCGCCGCCGCGGCGCCGCGCGGTCCTGATCCGCGCCGCAGCAAGGCAGGCGGGGCGGCCCACGGGCCGCCCCTTTCTCGTTCCCATGCCGACGTGCCCTGTGCAGGCCGCCCGGGCCGGCGCCTCAGCGCACCGTGCCCAGGGTTGCCAGGTAGGCCACGATGTCGGCGCGCACGGCCGCGTCGGCGACGCCGACGCCCATGGCCTGGCCGGGCACCAGCGCCTCGGGGTCGCGCAGCCAGCGCTCGATCGTCGCGGCGCTCCAGACGATGCCGCTGGCCTTCAGGGCCGGCGAGTAGTCGAAGCCGGGCACGCTGCCGGCGCGGCGGCCGAACAGGCCGGCGTGGCGCGGCCCGGCACGATCGGCCTGCACGCTGTGGCACCCGCCGCAGCGTGCCTCGTAGGCCGCGCGGCCGCGCTGCACGTCACCGCCGGCCTGCGCCGGCGCTGCCGCGGCCAGCGCGACGGCGGCCCAGACCACGCGGGCCGCCGCCGCAGCCGACACCGGCGCCGACAGGCAGCGCCGTGCACGCAGGTTCATGCGCCGAAGCTCAGCGCGCCGGCCGGCAGGCTCTGCCCCATCGCGCCCAGCAGCGCGACGTAGTGCATGGTCTCGTCGGCGGCCAGCCGCGCCGCGACCTGCGCGAGCTGGGCGTCCTTGAACGACGGGATCACGCCCAGGTAGGCATTGGTGGCGCCCAGCTCCAGCCGTGCCGCCAGCGCCAGCACGTCGGCCTGGCTCTTCAGCGACGCCGCATCGAGCGCCTTCGCATAGGCATCCAGCGCCTTCTCGGCCACCGGGCGGCCACCGAGCTTGCCGATCGTCGCCACCAGCGCATCGCGGTGCGCCTTGTGGTGGCCCTGGAACGCGACCGCGACATCCAGCACCGGCTTGGCCAGCAGGCCGCTGCCGGCACCGAGCTGGTAGGCGGCGATCGCCTCGTGCTCGAGGCCGAGGGCGACGTTGAGGATGTTGATGTCGCCGGCGGTCGAGCCCGACGAGTGGGCGGCGGCCAGACCGGCGTGACCGGCCAGCAGCGCGACGGCAGCGGCCGACAGCGTGGCATTGCCGGTGCGGGAGACGAAGAGGCGGCGGGACGGCATGGAAAGGGTGTTGAGCGGGCTCATGGTGGGCACTCCTGTGGACTGCAAGGCGGGGACGGTGGGCTCGTTCGGGTTCGTGGCAGCGGGTGTGTGCTGCACCCAGGCTTCTA
>CAZUPH010000004.1:12684-53578 GCA_964621995.1 uncultured Rubrivivax sp.
CGGGGGCGGCGGCGGATGCAGGGCCGTCCGGCCTGGTCGCCGCCCGGGGGCGGCGCGGCGCCATGCCTCAGCGCGGCGGCGCGAAGACCAGCGTCGCCGACATCGTCAGCGCCTGCGCCCGCGGGTCGCCGCTCAGCGGCACGCGGTGCCTGGCGATCAGCGTCTGCCACCCCGCGCCGACCGCCAGGGATGCCCGGCCGGCACGGTCGGTGGTGAGCGGCGCCGGGTCGTTCTCCCCGCGCCCGAGCTGCGCGCCGGCCAGCGGCCGGCCCTCGTGGAGCACCTGCACCTGCAGCGCGGCACCGGCGCGCGGCGGCTCGGCCTGCAGCGGCACGATCTCCAGCGCGTGACCCTGCGGGCGCGTCGCCACGTCGGTCCACTGCAGCACCGTCTTGCCGTACTTCAGCGACTGCACGCCCGAGACCGCCACCGGCAGCTGGTTCATCGGCACGTTCTGCGGCCGCGAGCCTTCCGCGACCCGGCTCCACCAGCCGTTGTCCAGCTGCACCATCAGCAGCACCGGCATGCCGCCGTCGACCTGCAGGCGCGTCGCGTCCTCGTCGGCGACGGGCTGCACCTGCAGTGCCTGGCCGCGCCGGTCCAGCGCCGCCAGCTGGCGAAGCCGCGTGGTGTCCACGGGGCCGGTGTCGTCGGCATGGCCGAAGCGCAGCGCCCAGCCATCGGACAGCGGCGCGATCCAGACGTCGTGGGCGAAGGTGGGGGTGGCCGTCAGCAGTGCCGCGGCGGCGGCCAGCGTGGCGAAGGGCAGTGTCTTCATTTCGGGTTCTCTCCTGGTGCAGGGTCTGGTCACAGGTCGGTCTGCACGCCGAGGCGCAGCCCGCGCGGCGCAGCGACGTTGAAGGTCTGCACGCCGCCGCCCAGCCCGGTGCTGGTGGCGTACAGGCGGTCGCCGGCGTTCTCCAGCTTGGCGTAGGCGCGCCAGCGGCGGCCCGCGCCGTCCTCGCCGGCGTAGCTCAGTGCCAGGTCCACCGTGGTGTAGCCCGGCGCACGCAAGCTGTTGGCGGCATCCACCGGGACCTCGCCGACATGGCGCAGCTCGATGCCGCCACCCAGCCCGGCCGGCGGCCGCCAGGCGATGGCCAGCGTCGCCGATTCCACCGGCACGCCGGTGATGCGCTTGCCCACCAGCGCGGGGTTGGCGTTGGCGCGCACGCGCGCCGCGGTGCGGCTGTAGACGGCGTCGAGCTCCAGGTGCGTGGCTGCGCGTGCGGCCAGGCTGGCCTCGATACCGTCGCGCCGCGTGCTGCCGAAGTTCTCGAAGATCCCCGGCGACACCGTGCGCACCTCGTTGCGGCTGTCGATGCGATAGGCCGCCGCATCGGTGCGCAGCCACGACGCCGGCGACCAGCTCAGGCCCAGCTCGGTCTGCTTCAGCACCGTCGGCGCCAGGCCGGCGGCGCCGGCGCTGTACTTGACGGCGCCGGGCGGCAGCGCAAACCCTTCGGCGATGCTGGCGCGCAGGTCCAGCCCGTGCGCGAGCGTCGAGCGCAGACCGAGCTTGGGTGTCGCGCGCGAGACGGCGTTCAGGGGCCCGCAGCCGTCGCCGCCGGTTTCGGGGCCGCGCCGGGTGCACTCGCCGCCGAAGCGGTCCCAGCGCAGTCCGAGCGTCGGCCGCAGCACGGGCGCGAGGTCCAGCCCGGCTTCGGCGAAGACGCCCTGGCTGTCGAAGCGGAAGCGGCGGTCGTAGACCGCGGCATTCACGCGCTGGCGGGCCACCGTGCCTTCGTGGTTGAGGAAGTCGGTGCGCTCGCGGTACAGCTCGGCACCCGCGGTCCAGCGCAGCCGCCGGCCGGCCAGCGCGCCGTCGCCGTTGAGGCTGAAGCCCGCGCCGCCGACCCCGCGGTCGTAGGTTTCCTCGCGCTGCGACCAGGCCGTGGCGCTCAGCGGCCGCGTGAAGAAGCGCGTGTAGTCCTGTCGGTTGCCGTAGGCGAAGACCAGCAGGCGCAGGCCGGCGCCCAGGCCCTGGCCGAGGTCCACACGGGCGCTGGCATAGCGCTTGGACCCCCCGTCGTCGACCACGCGCGGGTCGCGTCCGCGCGGATCCGGGCCCTCGAACCGCTCCTTCGTGACGTTGCCCGCGCTGTCCCAGTCGCCGCGGTGGCCGCGTACCGACAGCGACAGCCGGGTCTGCGGTGCCAGCGCCACGCTCCAGCGCCCTGCCAGCGTGCCCCGTTCGTGGCCGAAGCCCGGGCGGAAGCCCCTGCTGCGGTACAGCTGCATGGCCCCGTTGAAGTCGCCGCCCAGCAGCGGCGCACCCAGCGCGGCCTGCGCGTCCACCGTGCCGAACGAGCCCGCGGACAGGTCCCCCAGGACATAGCGCCCGCCCTGGCGTGTCTCCAGCGCCAGCACGCCGCCGCGGTTGAAGTTGCCGTACAGCGCCGAGACCGGCCCGCGGTGGACCACCAGGCGGTCGATCTCCAGCGGCACGACGATGTTCAGGTCCGCGTAGCCGTCGGCGTGCGACATGGCCTCGTTCAGCGGCACGCCGTCCAGCACCATGCCGAGGTCGCCGCCGTGGGCACCGCTGGAGAAGCCGCGGATCGTCACGGTATTGACGACACCGCCCAGCGACAGGCTGCGCACCACCACGCCGGGCACCTGGCGCAGCAGTTCCTCGGGCTGCGTGACCGCGGCGTCGCTGACCTGCTGCGCCTCGATCGTGGTCGCCGAATACGGCGAGGCCTGCGTGCGCATCGTCTGGCCCTTGACCAGCACCCGCTCCATGCCGCGTTCGGCCGGCAGCAGGGACGGGGCCTGCGCCTGCACGACAGCCGAGGCGCTGTCGGACGGCGCCGCGTCGGCGGCGGCCCAGGCCGGCGCCAGGCCCAGCAGCCAGGCTGCGCCGGCGCGCAGCGCCGCTTGCACACGGGCCGGAAGGCGATGCGGCGCATTCGGCCGGCGCGGCAGCGGCCGGCCGGGCTGCAGCGGCAGACGGTCCGGGCAGTGCAGGTCGTGGCCGAGGCGACCTGCGGCCGCGGTCCGGCGTGCCGGCTGTGGCGACGCAGGTTCGGGCGTCGCGGGTGGCGTCGGCGGGCCGCTGCGGCCCGCAGGTCGGTGCAGCGGGGCGGTGGAAGTCGTGGCGCGCGATGGCGCCGCACTCGTGGTGTGCATGTCGTGATCCCGGGTCGTTGCCCATCCAGGACGCCGCGTCCGGTGGCGACGCGGCGCGGCGCGCGCAGGGCGCGTGGCCGGCTGTCGCCACGGACTCGGTGCACCCGGGCCGTCGAGCCCGGTCTGCCGCAGGGCGTCCGCGTCAGGAGCGACGCGGCGCGCGCGGTGGCCGTTCGGGCGCGGGCATGTCGGCACTGGCGACAAACCAGCCCGGCCCGCCGTGCGGCGCATCCCGCACCAGCACCATCGCGCCCCAGGCCTGCGGCAGTGCCGCGGCGGGGAACCAGATCGCCAGCAGGGCCGCCGCCGCCGCCGAGGCATCGACGCGCTGTGCCGCCTGGTCGAACTCGATGCCGGGTTCGGCGTCCGCGTGGTGGTGCCTGTGCATCTGCCAGTGCAGCGACGCGTGGGCGCGTGCCGGTTGCGCCAGCGGCAGCGCCGTGATGACGATGCCGCGCCGGGTGTCCAGCAGCGAAGCCGGCGGCAGCGGATCGACGTGGACGTGACGCGGCCCCAGCGTGGCCGCGAACAAGGCCGCGCTGCCCAGCAGCAGCAGCACCAGGGCCAGCAGGCACAGCCCGCAGCGCGCAGCGAGCGCGGCGCGGGAAGGGCCTGCAGCGTGCAGCAGGGAACGGAGCGATGGCATGGAGGAGCGGCGGCGCGGCGGTGCGGACGGGTTCATCCCGATGTACGCGCGTGTGCCGGCCGCGGATGCGCCGCCACCGGCCGCACCACTCAGGCCGGGCGCCTCCCGGCAGCGCCCGGCGACGGCCGGCGCAGGCCGGCGGCGGCCAGCAGCGCCAGGGCGGCCAGGGCCAGCGTGCCCGGCGCCGGCACCAGCGCCGGATCCTGCAGCTGCAGCCGGCCGCTGCCGGCATAGCTGTACGGCTCCTGGCCGCTGGCGTCGTAGCTGAACATCGAGCTGCCGAAGCCGCTGAAGCCGGCGAAGAGGCCGCTGCCGGAGACCACCGTGTAGAGCACGTTGACCCGCCGCAGCGCCGGGTTGCCCGGGTCCGGCGCCAGGGTTCCGGCCAGCGTGCCGCTCAGCGTGTCGTCCTCGGGGGTCAGCCCGTCGATGTCGCGGAAGACGAAGTCGAAACCGCCGCTGATGTCCCACCCGCCGACGCCGTCGGCCACGGCATCGAAGAAGGCCAGCGTGTCGAAGCTCGGCGCCCCCGGCCCCGTGCCCTGCAGCACCCCGATCCAGCCGCCGAGTCCGACGTCGGGCGAGAACAGCAGCCCGCCGCTCATGGCCGGCGTATCGGGCCCGCCGAACTCGTCGAATACGAAGGGGTTGGGGATCGGCGCGGCCTGTGCGGCACCGACCAGCAGCGCGGCCAGCAGCGGTGCGGCCAGCCGGCCGCGCAAGTGGGGGGTGGACATGGGTCGTTCTCCTGTGGGCGGGCTCGGGGGCGGCTGCCATGGTCGTCGAGGCCCTGGCCCTTGCAATACGCACCGGGCGCGGCGGCGGATGCCGGCAGGGCACCCCTAGATCGCGGGGGTCGACGACCCATCGGAATCTGCCCCGCGGTGCATCCGCAGACGCCGCAGCAACGTAAGTCCCCGTGCCCGCCATCCCGGCGGCTCGACGGAGACCCCATGCACACCCCACGCTTCTCCCGTGCCCGATACAAGCAACGCAGCCCGCTGCCCGCAACCGTGGCGGGCGTGTCGCTGGCCTGCCTCGCCGGCCTGGCCGGTCTGCCCGACCCGGCCACCGCGTCCAGCCACCGCGAGGCGCCATTCATCACCACGGCGCCCAAGGTCGACGGCACCGACGTCTACCTGTTCCGCAGCTACGAGACCGGCCGCTCGGAGTACGTGACGATGATCATGAACTACCAGCCGCTGCAGGACGCCTATGGCGGCCCGAACTACTTCTCGATGGATCCCAACGCGCTGTACGAATTCCACATCGACAACAACGGCGACGCGAAGGAGGACATCACCTTCCAGTTCCGCTTCACGAACCGGCTGGCCAACGGTGGCGCCGGGGTCGAGCTGCCGATCGGCAGCAAGAGCGTCGCGATCCCGCTGATCCAGGCGGGCCAGGTGTCGCAGGTCCGCGACCCGAACCTCAACCGGGGCGAGCAGTTCACGGTGAACATCGTTCGCGGCGACCGCCGCGGCGGGCAGATGGCAGCGCTGAGGAACCGCGCCAACGGGAGCACGTCGTTCGACAAGCCGGTGGACAACATCGGCTCCAAGACCATCCCCGACTACACGGCCTACGCGCAGCAGCACATCTACGAAGTCGACATCCCGGGCTGCGCCCATCCCGGCCGCGTCTTCGCCGGCCAGCGCCAGGAGGGCTTCGCGGTCAACCTGGGCGTGGTCTTCGATCTGGTCAATGCGCCGGTGGGCGTGATCACCGACCCGGCGCTGATCGGCGCGGTGCCCAACACCATCGCCGACAAGAACGTCAGCACGATGGCACTGGAGGTGCACCGCAGCTGCCTGACCCAGGGCGGCGAGACGGTCATCGGCGGCTGGTCCACGGCCAGCCTGCGCCAGTCGCGGCTGCTCAACCCCGACCCGCGCCCGGGCCTGCAGACCAGCGAACTGGTCGGCGGCGCCTGGGTGCAGGTGTCGCGCCTGGGCATGCCGCTGGTCAACGAGGTCGTCATCGGGATCCGGGACAAGGACCGCTTCAACGCCTCGCGCCCCGGCGGCGACGGCCAGTTTGACGACTACGTGACGAACCCGACGCTGCCCGCGCTGCTGGAGATCGCGCTGGCGCTGCCGGGCATCGCGCCGACCAACCTGCCGCGGCTGGACCTCGTGACGACCTTCCTGACCGGCATCCCGGGCGTCAACAAGCCGGCGAACGTGGTGCCGTCGGAGATGCTGCGGCTGAATACCGCGATCGCACCGGTGCCCTTCGCGCAGCAGAACCGGCTCGGCATCGTCGGCGAGATCCTGCGTGTCGGCGGGCCGCAGAACATCGCGCAGGCGGTGGACCTGGCCGGTTATCCGAACGGCCGCCGGCCCAAGGACGACACGGTGGACATCTCCCTGGTCGCGATGATGGGCGGGCTGTGCCTGCTCAACGGCAACACCAATGCGCTGGGCTTCGGTCCCGACTGCAATCCGTCCAAGGTGCCGCTGGGCGCCACCGCCTACAAGCTGCACGACGCCGTCGACCAGGCCGTGGAACCCTTCCTGGACCGCTTCCCCTACCTGTTCACGCCGGTGCCCGGCGCGGGCATGAACCGCTGAGGGACACGACGATGAAGCATCGAATCGACAAGCTGGCTGTGCTGGCCAGCCTGGGCGCGCTGCTTGCGGGCTGCGGCGGCCAGACCTATACGCCCGCACCCGCGGCGCCCGCTCCGCCGCCGGCGCCGGCCGCCAGCAACGACCTGCCCCCCTCGGCCCTGGCCAGCGGCGAGGCGCTGGTGGCGTACATGCGCAACCTCGCGCTCACCGAGACCGGGCAGCCGCTGCGTGTCGACGGCGCGCAGCTGCCGGCGTCGGAGACGGCCGAACCCGTGGGCCTGCCCGGGGCGTGATGGACGCGGCGCGCGCAATCCTGCGGGCAGCGGCCTCTGCCTGCACGCTGGCACTGGCCGCGGCCTCGAGCGGGGCCGCGCCCTACACGCCGGCCGCCGACAGCGAGATCGTCGAGCGGCTGCCCTACCGCCTGGGCGCGCCGGCCCGCGACCTGCAGCGGCTGCTGGCGCGCCAGCCCGGGCAACTGCCGCTGGCGCTGCAGGTGGCGCGCGACGCACTCCTGCGCGCCCGCGCCGAAGGCGAGCCGCGCGAGCTCGGCACGGTGCAGGCGGCGCTGGCACCGTGGTGGGACCAGCCCGCACCGCCACCGGCGGTGCGGCTGCTGCGCGCCGCGGTGCTGCAGACCCGCCACGAATTCGACGCCGCACTGGCCGACCTCGACGCCCTGCTCGCGGCACGCGAGCTGCCGCCGGCGCTGCGTGCGCAGGCCATGCTGGACCGTGCCGCGGTGCTGCAGGTGCAGGGCCGGTTCGACGAGGCCGCTCGCACCTGCACCGAGCTGGCCACGGGACCGGTCGCGGCGCTCGGACCCGCGGTCACGCTGCCGGCCCGTGCCTGCGTCGCCGAGCTGCGCAGCCTGCGCGGCGACCCGGCCGCCGATGCCGAGCTCCGCGCGCTGGCGGCCATGCCGGGGGCCGGCGGCTGGCTGGCCCTGGTGCGCGCCGAACGTGCGGTGCGCAGCGGCGACGCAGCCGCTGCCGAGACCCTGTTCCGCCAGGCGCTGGCGCTGCAGCGCGATGTCTATACCCGCGTGGCCTGGGCCGACTGGCTGCTCGATGCCGGGCGGCCGGCGGAAGTGCTGGCGCTGGGCGCCGAGGAGGACGAGCTGCTGCCCGATGCACTGCTGCTGCGCCGCGCGATCGCACTGGGCCGCCTGGGCGGTGCGCACGCCGATCGCGCGCTCCGCGCGGCCGCGCTGCTGCAGGCCCGGTTCGACGCCTCGCGCGAGCGCGGCGACCCGCCGCATGCCCGCGAGGAAGCCCTGTTCGCGCTGCACCTGCGCGGCGACGCCGCCGCGGCGCTCGCCCTCGCGCAGCGCCAGTGGGCGGCGCAGAAGGAGCCCGCCGATGCCCTGCTGCTCGTGAAGGCCGCGCGCGCCGCCGGCCGGCCCGAGGCCGCGGCACCGGTGCGCAGCTTCGCCGCGCAGACCGGCCTGTCGGACGTCAGGCTGCGGCAGGCCGACCGGGGGCTGCCGCGATGAAGTGGCCGAGACTGCTCGCGGCCGCGCTGCTGCTGGCCACCGGCAGCCTGGCGCAGGCGCACAAGCCCAGCGACGCCTACCTGACGCTGCAGTTGCAGCCGGCGGCCGCCGAACTGCGCTGGGACATCGCGTTGCGCGACCTGGACCGCGAACTGCTGCTGGACGCCAACGACGACGGCGCGCTGGACTGGGGCGAGGTGCGCGCGCGCTGGAACGACATCGAGCAGCTTGCGCAAGGGATGCTCACGCTGCGCCGCGGCAACGACGCGTGCACGCTGCGGCCCGCGGCCGCCAGGCCGCAGCTGCAGCGCCACAGCGACGGCACCTACGCGGTGCTGAGCTCGCAGTGGCGCTGCCCGGCCACCGGCGCCTTCAGCGTCGACTACCGGCTGTTCGCCACCACCGACCCCTCGCACCGCGCGGTCACGCGGGTCTTCGACGGCGAGGTGCAGCTGGCCGCCGTGGTGCTGGTGCCCGGCGCGCCGCCACGCCCGCTCGCCGCACCGCTGCAGGCCGACCGGGTGCCGGCCAGCGGGGGCATCCGGCTGGCGGACTTCTTCAGCGAAGGCATCCACCACATCCTGGCCGGCACCGACCATGCGCTGTTCCTGCTGGCGCTGCTGTTGCCGGCGGTGCTGGTGCGCAGCCCTGCGGCTGCGGGGTTCCCGCCGGGCGCGCCGCGGCCGGCCGCAACGCCCGCCGCGACGGGCATCTCGACCACGCGACGCGGGCGGCAGCGTGGCGCGGCGGTGCTCACGGCCGGGGCGCCCGTGGACTGGAGCGCGGCCCCGGCCTGGGGACCCGCGCTGCGAGGGGTGGCCGGCATCGTCACCGCCTTCACGGTGGCGCACTCGATCACGCTGGGCCTGTCGTCGCTGGACCTGCTGCGCGTGCCTTCGCGCTGGGTCGAGTCGGCGATCGCGCTGAGCATCGTCTTCGCGGCGCTGAACAACCTGCGCCCGCTGGCGCAGCGCCGGCTGTGGATGCTGGCGTTTGCCTTCGGCCTGGTGCACGGCATCGGCTTCTCCGGGGTGCTGGCCGACGTGGGCCTGTCGGGCCGCGCGATCGTGCCGCCGATGCTGGCCTTCAACCTGGGCGTGGAAGTCGGGCAACTGATGATCGTCGGCGGCTGGCTGCTCCTGGCCTGGCCGCTGCGGCGCCATCGCGGCTACGTCCACTTCATGCGCTGGGGCTCGGCCGCGGTCGCGGCGCTGGCGCTGGTATGGCTGGCCGAGCGCGCGCTGCTGCTGCAGATCCTGCCGGGCTGACGGGCCGCAGCCCCGACGCGGCCGTGCGGCAGCCGCCGGGGTGCGTTCAGGTGCGCCGCGGCGGCCACCCGCCGGCGCTTCGAACCTCGTCGTCGTGCTCGCCCAGCGCAGGAGCCGGCCGCCGGACCGTACCGGGTGTGCGCGCGAGCCGGGGCACGATGCCCGGCACCTCGAGCGCACTGCCGTCGGCCAGCGTGACGCGCTCGATCATGCCGCGGGCGCGGTAGTGCGGGTCGGCGGCGATGTCGGCCACCGTGTAGATGCGCCCGGCGGGCACCTGCGCGGCATCCAGCGCGTCCAGCACCTGGTCCACGCTGCGCGGCGCTGTCCAGTCCCCGATCGCGGCGTCGATCTCGGCCACGCGCGCCACGCGGCCGGTGTTGTCGGCCAGCGCCGGGTCGGCGGCGAGGTCGCCGCGCCCGATGGCCTGCATCAGGCGGCGGAAGATGCTGTCGCCGTTGCCGGCCACCAGCACGTGGCCGTCGGCGCAGCGGTAGGCATTGCTCGGCGCGATGCCCGGCAGCGCACTGCCGGCCGGCTCGCGCACCACGCCGAAGGCGCTGTATTCGGGCAGCAGGCTCTCCATGCAGTTGAAGACGGCCTCGTACAGCGCCACGTCCACCACCTGGCCGCGGCCGCTGCGCTGGCGCTCGTGCAGCGCCATCAGCACGCCGATCACGCCGTGCAGCGCGGCCAGCGTGTCGCCGATGCTCACGCCCACGCGCACCGGCGTGCGCCCGGGCTCGGCGGTCAGGTGGCGCAGGCCGCCCATGGCCTCGGCGACGACGCCGAAGCCGGGCTTGTCGCGGTAGGGGCCGCTCTGGCCGTAGCCGCTGATGCGCAGCACGATCAGCTTCGGGTTGGCGGCCATCAGGTCCTGCGGATCGAGGCCGTAGGCCTCCAGCGCGCCGGGGCGGAAGTTCTCCACCAGCACGTCGGCCTGCAGCGCCAGCGCACGGACGATCTCGACGTCGGCGGGGTCCTTCAGGTCCAGCGCCACCGAACGCTTGTTGCGCGACTGCACCTGCCACCACACCGAGGTGCCGTCCTTGAGCAGCCGCCACTTGCGCAGCGGGTCGCCGGCACCGGGCGGCTCGACCTTGATCACGTCGGCGCCGAAGTCGCCCAGCGTCTTCGCGGCGAAGGGCCCCGCGATCAGCTGGCCCAGTTCGAGCACCCGGAGGCCGGACAGCGGCCCGTCCACTGCGGACGGGCCGCTGCCTGCCGACGGACCGGCCGCATCTCGTGCGGACGGGCGCAAGCCGGACAGCGGCCCGTCCACTGCGGACGGACGCGGGCCCGACGGCGGCCCCTCGGCGGCGGGCGGCGGCGGCTCGGCAGGGGCGTGCTCTGGATCGTTCATCGTGCTCTCGGCGGAAGGCGCGCGGCCCGATTCTCTGCCCTCGGCCACGGCGCCGCCCCGGCCTGCGCGGCCCGCCTGCGGCGCGGCCGCAAGGCGATCTCCCCCTGAAGGACGTCACCCCTTCGTCTAGGGAGGACGCGACTGCGGGTAATCCCTAGAGTCCGCCCGGGCTGACCTGCAGCGACGACGCACCAAGCGATCCGTCGTCGATGCGGGTTGGCACCAGCCCGCAACCACCCTGGAGAGATCCGATGCCTGCCCTGGCCCCCCGCAACGCAAGTCTTCCGTCCCGCCTGGCCGCCGTCGCGCTGGCGGCCGCCCTCGCCACGCTCTCGGCCGGCGTGCATGCCACCGACGAGGTGGTCGAGAACACCGAGCCGCCCGCGGCCGCGATGACCGAACCCGACCTGAGCCAGCTGCGCCCCATGGTCAACCCGCTGGCGGTGCCCGACCTGACCGGGCTCGTACCCGACACCGGGCCCGTGCTCGCCGGCGGCGGCGCGCGCCCGGGGCGCGACCTGCTGCAGCGCCCGCAGGCCCGCGAGCTGGCGTTCGAGCTCCAGCCCTTCGCGTTCGGCAGCTTCGGCGTGCCCTACACCACGGCGCGCGTGCAGGACGGCAACCTCAGCGCTGCCGGCACGACGGCGGACAACCGCCTCAGCGCCACCTACCCGTACCGTGCCGTCGGCAAGCTCACGTTCTCGGCCGGCTGGTGCTCGGCCAGCCTGATCCGCCGCAGCGTCATCGTCACGGCCGCGCACTGCGTGCAGAACTTCGGCGCCGGCAGCACGCTGTTCACCAACTTCCAGTTCCGGCCAGGCCACTACGGGGCCGCCGGCGCCACCGCGGCGCAGCAGGCACCGCACGGCAGCTTCGGCTGGCTGACGCTGGTGCGGCCCGCCACCTGGGCCAACGGCACCGACATCGGCAGCGGCGCGGCGCGCGACAACGACATCGCCGTGATCGCGCTGCGCAGGAATGCCGCCGGGCAGTTCGTCGGCAACCTCACCGGCTGGCTGGGCTACGGCTGGAACAACTACTCCTTCGTCTCGTCGGCGCGCACCGGCAACCTCAATACCGCGGCCGTGACCACGCTGGGCTATCCGGCGCACATGGACGGCGGGGCGATCATGCAGCGCACCGACGGCCCGGCCTACACCACCACGGTGAGCGGTGCCAACCAGATCTACTCGGGCAGCAACTTCACCGGCGGCTCCAGCGGCGGCCCTTGGGTGGTGAACTTCCGGGGCCGGGTGGCGACGCTGTCCGGCGGCGCGGTGGCGGGCACGGCCTCCAACATGGCGGTGGTGGGCGTCACGTCCTGGGGCTCGGCCAACCCGAACGGCCCGAAGGACAACTACTCCTCGCAGTTCCGCCAGAACACGCGTTATCCGAACGCCAGCTACGGCGTCTACGGCGCGGGCAACATCGCCTCGCTGCTGAATACGCTGTGCGCCGCCGCCGCGCCCGAGGGCGGCACGCTGGCCTCCCAGGGCTACTGCGACTGAACCGCCGCGCCCGCCCTGGGCCCGCCGGGGCATCCTGACGGCCCTGCGCGCGCTGCGGCGCGCGCAGGGCCGTCCTTTCACGGCGTGCGGTGCAGCAGCGCGGCGTCCTGCGCCGCGAGCAGCGCCTCGCCGTGCTCGAGGATGAAGTAGCGCAGCGCCTCGGCCGCCGGCGACAGCGTGCGGCCGGCCAGGTGCACGACATTCCAGGTGCGCACGATGGGCGTGCCCTGCACGCGCACGAGCGCCAGCAGGCCGCTGGACAGCTCCAGGCCGATGGTGTGCAGAGACAGGAAGCTCAGCCCCATGCCGGCCATCACTGCCTGCTTGATGCTCTCGTTGCTGGGCATCTCCATCGCCACGCGCGGCGCCAGCTGGTGGGCGGCGAAGAACTCCTCCATGTGCTTGCGCGTGCCGGAGCCGGGCTCGCGCACGATGAAGGGCTCGGCTTCGAGCGCCGCGGGTTCGACCGCGGGCAGCCGCGCCAGCGCGTGCGCCGGTGGTGCGACGAAGACCTGCGGGTGCGCCGCGAAGGCCTCGGCGCGCGTGGCCAGCTCGCGCGGCGGGCGGCCCATCACCGCCAGGTCGATCTCGTTGCCGCGCAACAGCGCGACGAGCTGCTCGCGGTTGGCGGACACGTGCATGCGCAGCTCCACGCCCGGATGCTGCTCGCGAAAGCGTGCCAGCAGCCGCGGCAGGAAGTATTTGGCCGTGCTGACCAGGCCCACGTCCAGGCGGCCGGCCTCCACGTGCTTCAGGCGCGCCATCGCATCCTCGGCGTCCTTCAGCACGGCCAGCATGCGGCGCGCGTGCACCAGCAGGTATTCGCCGGCGGTCGTCAGCGAGACCTGGCGGCCGCTGCGCTCGAACAGCGGCAGCCCGACGGCGGCCTCCAGCTCCTTGACCTGCATCGTCACCGCCGGCGGCGTCAGGTGCAGCGCCTCGGCGGCGCGCGCGAAGCTCAGCCGCCGCGCCACCTCGGCGAAGACGCGCATCTGGCGCAGCGTCAGGTTCATGGTTAAGGAAAACTTAATTCACAAGTCACTCGATCTGAATTTACCTTATTTCAGTCGCTGCTTACATTGAGGCGGTCCATTGGCCAGGAGACCGCGCATGAACGCTCCCGCAGACGCCGGCGTCGCCGGCCTGAAGCCCGAAGCCACCCAGATCACCGATGCGAAGAAGCGCTACAGCGCCGGGGTGCTGAAGTACCGGCAGATGGGCTACTGGGCGCCCGACTACCTGCCCGGCGAGACCGACACGATCTGCCTGTTCCGCATCACGCCGCAGGAGGGCGTCGACCCGATCGAGGCCGGCGCCGCGGTGGCCGGGGAATCCAGCACCGCGACCTGGACCGTGGTCTGGACCGACCGGCTCACGGCCTGCGAGAACTACCGCGCCAAGTGCTTCAAGGTCGAGCCGGTGCCGGGCCGGCCGGGCGAGTACTTCGCCTGGGTGGCCTACGACCTGATCCTCTTCGAGGAAGGCTCGATCGCCAACATGACGGCCAGCCTGATCGGCAACGTCTTCAGCTTCAAGCCGCTGCGCGCCGCGCGGCTGGAGGACATCCGCATCCCGGTCGCCTACGTCAAGACCTTCAAGGGCCCGCCGACCGGGCTGGTCGTCGAGCGCGAGCGGCTGGACAAGTTCGGCCGCCCGCTGCTGGGCGCCACGACCAAGCCCAAGCTGGGCCTGTCCGCCCGCAACTACGGCCGCGTCATCTACGAGGGCCTGAAGGGCGGCCTGGACTTCATGAAGGACGACGAGAACATCAACTCGCAGCCCTTCATGCACTGGCGCGACCGCTTCCTGTACGTGATGGACGGCGTGAACAAGGCCAGCGCCGCCACCGGCGAGGTCAAGGGCAGCTACCTCAACGTCACCGCCGGCACGATGGAGGCGATCTACGAGCGCGCCGAATTCGCCAAGCAGCTCGGCAGCGTGATCGTGATGATCGACCTCATCGTCGGCTGGCCCTGCATCCAGTCCTTGGGCGAATGGTGCCGCCGCAACGACATGATCCTGCACCTGCACCGCGCCGGCCACGGCACCTACACGCGGCAGAAGAACCACGGCGTGAGCTTCCGCGTCATCGCCAAGTGGCTGCGCCTGGCGGGCGTGGACCACATGCACACCGGCACCGCCGTGGGCAAGCTCGAAGGCGATCCGATGACCGTGCAGGGCTACTACAAGGTCTGCCGCGACGCCTACACGGTGCAGGACCTGTCGCGCGGCCTGTACTTCGACCAGGACTGGTGCGACCTCAAGAAGGTGATGCCGGTGGCCAGCGGCGGCATCCACGCCGGGCAGATGCACCAGCTGCTGCACCTGTTCGGCGACGACGTGGTGCTGCAGTTCGGCGGCGGCACCATCGGCCACCCGGCGGGCATCCAGGCCGGCGGCGTGGCCAACCGCGTGGCGCTGGAGGCCATGGTGAAGGCGCGCAACGAGGGCAAGGACATCATCCACGAAGGCCCAGAGGTCCTTCGCAAGGCCGCACAGTTCTGCACCCCGCTGAAGCAGGCCCTGGATACCTGGGGCGACATCAGCTTCGACTACACGTCGACCGACACGTCCGACTACGCCGTGACCCCCGCGCTGGCCTGAGGAGCACCACGCCATGATGACGAACCCGACCGGCCGCATCACGCAAGGCCAGTTCAGCTTCCTGCCCGACCTGACGGACGAGGAGATCGCGCTGCAGGTCGATTACGGGCTGGGCCGCGGCTACGCCTGGAGCGTGGAATACACCGACGACCCGCACCCACGCAACACCTACTGGGAGATGTACGGCATGCCGATGTTCGACCTGGCCGACGCCGCCGGCGTGCTGCTGGAGCTGAACGACTGCCGCCGGACCTTCCCGAACCACTACATCCGGCTGATGGCCTTCGACAGCACACGCGGCGTGGAGAGCATCGCGATGAGCTTCATCGTCAACCGGCCGCAGGACGAGCCCGGCTTCGGCCTCGTGCGCCAGGAGGCCGACAGCCGGCAGATCCGCTATACGGTGCACAGCTACGCCACCGACCGGCCGGAAACGCAGCGCTACCGAGCGCCCCGATGAACGCGCCGCTGTATGCCATCCCCGGCAGCAGCGCCGCCGCGCCGCCCGCGCCCGCCGCGGCGCCGGCCGCCGGCGCCGCGCGCACGGTCGGCGAGGTGCTGCGCGAGAGCCAGGTCGAGGCGGTGCTCGACGAACTGGACCGCGACCTCGTGGGCCTCGCGCCGGTGAAGCAGCGCATCCGCGACATCGCCGCGCTGCTGGTCATCGACAAGCTGCGGCTGCACCTCGGGCTCCGGGCGCGGGCTCCCAGCCTGCACATGTGCTTCACCGGCAACCCGGGCACCGGCAAGACCACGGTGGCCCTGCGCATGGCGGCCATCCTGTACCGCCTGGGCTACGTGCGCAAAGGCCACCTGGTGGCGGTGACGCGCGACGACCTCGTCGGCCAGTACATCGGCCACACCGCGCCCAAGACGAAGGAGGTGCTCAAGAAGGCGATGGGCGGCGTGCTGTTCATCGACGAGGCCTACTACCTGTACCGGCCGGAGAACGAGCGCGACTACGGCGCCGAGTCCATCGAGATCCTGCTGCAGGTGATGGAGAACCAGCGCGAGGACCTGGTCGTCGTCCTGGCCGGGTACAAGGACCGCATGGACACCTTTTTCCAGTCCAACCCCGGCATGAGCAGCCGCATCGCGCACCACATCGACTTCCCGGACTATTCGGTGGACGAGCTGCTGCACATCGCCGGCCGCATGCTCGGGCAGCAGCACTACCGCTTCGAGCCCGGCACCGAGGCCGTGATGCGCGAATACCTCGAGCGCCGCCGCGCGCAGCCGCATTTCGCCAATGCGCGCAGCGTGCGCAATGCGCTGGACCGCGCGCGGCTGCGCCAGGCCAGCCGCCTGTTCGCCGAGCGCGAGCGCGTGCTCTCGGCCGAGGACCTGAGCACGCTCACCGCGGCCGACCTGCGGGCCAGCCGCGTATTCCAGCCCCAGAACTGAACCACTGCCCGAGGGAGAACACGATGCCTCTGTCGAAGAAGCGCACGCTGACGCAGTACCTGATCGAGCAGCGCCGGCGCTTCCCGCAGGCCAGCGGCGAGCTCAACGCGCTGATCCTGGACGTCTCCATCGCCTGCAAGGCGATCGCGCGCAAGGTCGCGCTGGGCTCGCTGGCCGAGGCGCCCGAATCCGCACCGGGCGGCGAGCTCAACGTGCAGGGCGAAGTCGCCAGGCCGCTGGACATCATCAGCAACCTGATGCTGATCAAGCAGAGCGAGTGGTCGGGTCACCTGGCCGGCCTGGCGTCCGAGGAGATGGACGAGCCCTACCAGATCCCGGCCGAGCACCAGCGCGGCAAGTACCTGCTGGTCTTCGACCCGCTGGACGGCAGCGGCAACCTGGACGTCAACGTCTCGGTGGGCAGCATCTTCTCGATCCTGCGCGCGCCGGCCGATGTCGTCGACAGCGGGCGCGACGTGACCGAGACCGACTTCCTGCAGCCCGGTGCCGCGCAGGTGGCCGCCGGCTACGCGATCTACGGCCCGGCGACGATGCTGGTGCTGACGGTGGGCAACGGTGTCGTCGGCTTCACGCTGGACCAGTCGCTGGGCGAGTTCAGGCTCACGCACGAGGACATCCGCATCCCGGCGGACACGCAGGAGTTCGCGATCAACACCAGCAACAGCCGCTTCTGGGAGCCGCCGGTCAAGCGCTACGTGGACGAGTGCCTGGCCGGGCGCAGCGGCCCGCGCGGCAAGGACTTCAACATGCGCTGGATCGCCAGCATGGTGGCCGAGGCGCACCGCATCCTGATGCGCGGCGGCGTCTTCCTCTACCCGCGTGACCATCGCATGCGCCCCGTGGCCGGTGCTTCGCACCGTCCGCCCCCCGAGGGGCTGGACCGGCTTGGGGGCGGCCCGGGGCCGGCCCAGGACCCGCCGAACCCCGGCCGCCTGCGCCTGCTCTACGAGGCCAACCCGATCGGCTTCGTCGTCGAGCAGGCCGGCGGCCGCTGCAGCACCGGTCGCCAGCCGATGCTGGGCGTGAAGCCCGCCGCGCTGCACCAGCGCATCGGCGTCGTCTTCGGCTCGAAGAACGAGGTCGAGCGCATCGAGCGCTACCACCACGAACCGCAGGGCCGCGAGACGAGCGCCCCGCTGTTCGCCGAGCGCAGCCTCTTCCGCAACTAGCCCTCCGTCATGTCCGAACGCCACCCCATCATCGCGATCACTGGCTCCAGCGGTGCCGGCACCAGCAGCGTCACGCGCACCTTCGAGAACATCTTCCGGCGCGAGAAGGTCAGCGCCGCCGTCGTCGAAGGCGACAGCTTCCACCGCTACGACCGCAAGGAGATGCGCGAGCGCCAGGCCGCGGCCGAGCAGCAGGGCAACAGGCACTTCAGCCACTTCGGCCCGGACAACAACCTGTTTCCCGAGCTGGAGGCGCTGTTCCGCAGCTACAGCGAGACCGGCACCGGCCGCCGCCGCCGCTACCTGCACGACCCGGCGGAGGCGGCGCCTTACGGGCAGGAGCCCGGCACCTTCACGCCCTGGGAGGACCTGCCCGAGGGCACCGACATGCTCTTCTACGAGGGCCTGCACGGCGCGGTGGTCACCGGGCAGGTCGACATCGCCCGGTACCCGGACCTGCTGATCGGCGTGGTGCCGGTGATCAACCTGGAGTGGATCCAGAAGCTCTGGCGCGACAAGCACGTGCGCGGCTACAGCACCGAGGCCGTCACCGACACCATCCTGCGCCGCATGCCCGACTACGTGCACTACATCGTGCCGCAGTTCCAGCACACGCATGTCAACTTCCAGCGCGTGCCGGTGGTGGACACCAGCGACCCCTTCATCGCGCGCGACATCCCCACCGCCGACGAGAGCATCTGCGTGATCCGCTTCGCCAACCCCAAGGGCATCGACTTCCCCTACCTGCTGAACATGATCCACGGCTCGTGGATGAGCCGGGCCAACACCATCGTCGTGCCCGGCGGCAAGATGGAGCTCGCGATGCAGCTCATCTTCACGCCCTTCGTCTGGCGCATGGTCGAGCGGCGCCGGCGTGCGCTGGGGGCGCTCTGAATTGAAGGCGCCGTCCACGGTCGGGGCGCGACGACGACGACGACGATGCCGCCGGCGCTGATCCTCTTCGACCTCGACGGCACGCTGGTCGAGACCGCGCCGGAGATCGCCGACGCCGTCAACGACACGCTGCACGACTTCGGCTGGCCCGGCGTGGACGAGGCACAGGTCGCGCGCTGGATCGGCCACGGCACCGGCGCGCTGCTGGTGCAGGCCGTCGCGCGCGCCAGCGGCCGCACGCCCGAGGCCGTGCGCGCCGACGAGCGCCACGCCGCCGTCGTCGCGCGCTACGACCATCACTATGCCCGGCGCTGCGGCACGCGCAGCCGGCCCTACCCGCATGTGCGCGAGACGCTGGCCGCGCTGCGCGAGCGTGGCACGAAGCTCGCCGTCGTCACCAACAAGGAGACGCGCTACACCGAGCGCGTGCTCGCCGCGCACCGGCTGCGCGAGGCCTTCGACCGCATCGTCTGCGGGGACACCGGTGCCGCGCGCAAGCCCGACCCGGCCGGTGTGCTCGAATGCCTGCGCGGCTTCGGCGTGGCGCCGGCGCGCGCGCTGTTCGTCGGCGACTCGTCGATCGACGCCGAGACGGCGCGCCGTGCCGGCATCGCCGTCTGGCTGCTGCCCTATGGCTACAACCTGGGCGAGCCGGTCGCGGCCTGCGCGCCCGACCGCCTCATCGACGACTTCCGCGCCCTGCTCGCCCACGACCTGGAGAACCCGCCATGAGCCGACTGCAAGCCCTGCTCTGGGACGTCGACGGCACGCTCGCCGAGACCGAACGCGACGGCCACCGCGTGGCCTTCAACCGCGCCTTCGAGGCGATGGGCCTGCCCTGGCGCTGGGACGCCGCGCGCTATGGCGAGCTGCTGGCGGTGACCGGTGGCCGCGAGCGCCTGATGGCCGACATGGCCACCCGCGCCGACGCCCCGGCCGCGCCCGGCGAGCGCGAGACGCTGGCGCGCGAGCTGCACCGGCGCAAGACCGGCTACTACCGCGAGCTGGTGCACGAGGGGACGCTGGCGCTGCGTCCGGGCGTGGCGGCGCTGATCGACGAGGCCAACGCGCAGGGGGTGCACCAGGCGATCACCACGACGACCAGCGGCGCCAACGTCGATGCACTGCTGGGCGTGCACTTCGGACCGCGCTGGCGCGAGCGCTTCGCCGCGGTGGTCTGCGGCGAGGACGTGCAGCGCAAGAAGCCCGACCCCGAGGTCTTCCGCAACGCGTTGCGCACGCTGGGGCTGGGGCCGCTCGAGGCCTTGGCGCTGGAGGACTCGCCCGGCGGCGTGGCCGCCGCACGCGCCGCGGAGGTGCCGGTGGTGGTCACGCTCAGCGCCTATTTCGCCGACGCCACGCTGGAAGGCGCCATCGCCATCGGCCCCGGCCTGCATACGCGCGCGGGCTGGCGGCCGGGGCTGGCCGGCGCACGCGACGGCGACGACGATCCGGTGACGCTGGACGACCTGCGCGCCTGGCACAGCCAGATGGACCTCGTCTCGCAGTTCGGCTGAACGGCCCACCCGCCGCTCGGCAGGCGGGTGCCGGAGGCTGTATATTTGCGACCGCTGATATTCAGCGCGGCCGCGGCCGCATCGACCAACGATCACCGACCTGGAGACATGACTTGAAGCTCGTCCGTCCGCTTTTCCTGACTGCCTTGCTGGCCCTGCTGGCCTCCCCCGCCTTCGCAAGCATGGCGCTGGCGCAGAAGAATGCCTGCGTGGCCTGCCACGCGGTGGACAAGAAGCTGCTCGGCCCGGCCTACCAGGAGGTCGCGAAGAAATACGCCGGCCGCAAGGACGCCGAGGCCCTGCTCGTCGAGCGCATCCGCAAGGGCGGCAGCGGCAACTGGGGCCAGATCCCGATGCCCGCGCAGCCCAACCTGAAGGAAGAGGACGCCCGCGCCCTGGCGCGCTGGATCCTCGACGGCGCGAAGTAGGCGGCGGGCCGCCTCAGCGCCGCGCCGGCGCCACCAGCAGCATCAGCACCCCGAAGGCCGCCAGCCCCAGCGCGGCCGACAGGCCCAGCGCGCCCGCGCCCCAGCGCTCCAGCGCCAGGCCGAAGAGCCAGGGCGCCAGGCCCTGCAGGGCGCGCCCCGGCAGCGCGATCCAGCCCTGGCGAGCGCCGTAGCCGGCGGGGCCGAACAGCGACAGCGGCAGCGTGCCCTTGGCGATGGTCAGGATGCCGTTGCCCAGGCCGTGCAGGATCGCGAAGGCGGCGGCCGCCGCCGGCGCGCCCCACAGCCACAGCGCCAGCGCACCCAGCGGGTGCGTCAGCGTCGCGCCGCGCGCCACGGTCAGCGGGGAGAAGCGGCGCAGCGGGCCGAATTCGGCCAGCCGGCCGGCCACCTGCGCCGGGCCGATCAGCGCACCGGCCGCCACGGCCAGCGCCAGCGTGCCGCCGGCGGCCTGCATCAGCGTCGGCAGGTGGGCGGCCATCGCGGTGCTGACGAACCAGGTGAACATGAAGACCACCGACAGCAGCGCCGCGGTGACGTCGCGCGAGAAGCGCAGGTTCTGGGCCGGCTCGTGGACCGACTCCTGCGGAAGTGCGTTCGATGGTCTGGGAGCCGCCGTTCGCGCTGAGCCTGTCGAAGCGCCCGTGGTCCTCGGGGCTTCGACGGGCTCGGCCCGAACGGACTTCCCACCGATCGCAGGCGACCCAGAATCATCATGGCCCGCCGCCGCCCCGGACGCCGGCGCGCGCGGCAGCCAGGCATTCAGCGGCAGCCCCAGCAGCAGGTGCAGCGCGGCCCACGTGAAGCAGGCGCCGCGCCAGCCGAGCTGCGTCTCCAGCCACGCGGTGAGGGGCCAGCCCACCGTGCTGGCGAAGCCGGCCAGCAGCGTGATGCCGGTGATCGCGTTGCGCGAGCCGCTGCCGTACAGGCGCACCAGCGCGGCGAACGCGGCCTCGTAGAGCCCGGCGCCCATCGCCAGCCCGATCAGCACCCAGGCCGCGATCAGCGTGGCCAGGCCCTCGGCGCTGCCCAGCAGCGCCAGCCCGGCGGCGAAGACGAGGTTGGTCGCGATCAGCAGCGGCCGCCCGCCGTGCAGGTCGATCAGCCGCCCGGCCGCCGGCCCGACCAGCGCCGAGAGGATCAGCGCCATCGAGAAGGCCGCGAAGACGGTCGGCGTGGCCACGCCGAGGTCGCGCGCCATCGGCGCGGCCAGCATCGCCGGCAGGTAGTACGACGAGGCCCAGGCGAGCGTCTGCGCCGTGCCCAGCGCGAGCACGACGCCGGTCGGCGAGCGGCCGACGGCGGTCACGCCTTCTTCGCGACGAGGGTCAGGATGTCGTAGCTGGCGACCGTCTCGCCATGCTGGTTGGTGACCTGCACATCCCAGGCGACGACGCCCTGCCCGACGCCGTCGGGGCCGACCTTGCGGCGGTCGGTCTTGCGCTTGCAGGTCAGCCGCGCCTGGATGGTGTCGCCGATGCCCACCGGCTTGACGAAGCGCAGCGTGTCCAGCCCGTAGTTGGCCAGCACCGGCCCCGGCGCCGGGCTGACGAAGAGCCCGGCCGCCGCCGAGAGCACGAAATAGCCGTGCGCGATGCGCTTGCCGAAGGGCGAGGCCGCGGCGGCGACCTCGTCGAAGTGCATGTAGAAGTAGTCGCCGCTGATGCCGCCGAAGGCCACGATGTCGGCCTCGGTCACCGTGCGGCGGTGCGTCAGCAGGCTGTCGCCGACCCGCAGGTCCTCGAAGTGGCGGCGGAAGGGGTGCAGGTCGCCCTCGCGCACGCGTGCGCCGCGCACATGCTCGCCGGTGATCGCGGCCAGCATCGTCGGCGAGCCCTGCACCGCGGTGCGCTGCAGGTAGTGCGCCACCGCGCGCAGGCCGCCGAGTTCCTCGCCGCCGCCGGCGCGGCCCGGGCCGCCATGCTTGAGGCCCGGCAGCGGCGAGCCGTGGCCGGTGGATTCCACGGCCGCCTCGCGGTCCAGCACCAGCAGCCGGCCATGCAGCGCCGCGACCTCGGGCACCACGCGTGCCGCCACCGCCGCATCGCGCGTGACCAGCGTGCCGACCAGGCTGCCGCGGCCGCGCGCGGCCAGCGCCAGCGCCTCGTCGAGGTCGTCGTAGGGCAGCAGCGTGCTCACCGGGCCGAAGGCCTCCACCTCGTGCACGGCGGCATGGCCGTGCGGGTCGCGCGCCAGCAGCAGGGTCGGCGCGAAGAAGGCGCCTTCGGCCACGCCCTCGCCCTGCGGCGCGAAGCCGTCGCGCTCCCCGTACACGAGCTCGGCACCGGCGGCCAGCTCGGCCACCTTCGCGGCCACGTCGCGCTGCTGCGCGCGCGAGGCCAGCGCGCCCATGCGCACGGACTCCAGCGCCGGGTCGCCGACGACCGTCTTCGCCAGCCGCGCACGCAGCTTCCCGGCCAGCGCGTCGAGGTGGCGGCGCGGCACGATGGCGCGCCGGATCGCGGTGCACTTCTGCCCGGCCTTGACCGTCATCTCGCGCGCGACCTCCTTGACGAAGAGCTCGAACTCCTCGTCGTCCGGCGTCACGTCGGGGGCCAGGATCGCGCAGTTCAGCGAGTCGGCCTCGGCATTGAACGGGATCGAGCGCGCGACCAGGTTCGGGTGCGTGCGCAGCTTCGCCGCCGTCTCGGCACTGCCGGTGAAGGTGAGCACGTCGCTCTCCTGCAGCCGGCCCAGCAGGTCGCCGGTGCCGCCGATCACCAGCTGCAGGCTGCCCTCGGGCAGCAGGCCCGACTCGAGCATCAGCCGCACGCAGGCCTCGGTGAGGTAGCTCGTCGCGGTGGCCGGCTTGGCGATGGTCGGCATGCCGGCCAGGAAGCCGGGCGCGAATTTCTCGAGCAGCCCCCAGACCGGGAAGTTGAAGGCGTTGACATGCACCGCGACGCCGCGCCGCGGCACCAGCAGGTGGGTGCCGGCGAAGCCGCCCTTGCGGCCCAGCGGCAGCACCGGGCCTTCGTGGACCACGTTGCCCGAGGGCAGCTCCGCCGCGAAGCCGGCGTACGCGAACAGCGTCCCGCTGCCGCCTTCGATGTCGATCCAGCCGTCGTTGCGCGTGGCGCCGGTGTGCGCCGAGACGGCGTACAGCCGCTCCTTGTGCTCGACGAGGTACTTGGCCAGTGCCTTCAGCCGCTCGGCGCGCTGCTGGAAGTCCAGCGCCAGCAGCCTCGGCAGGCCGACGCGGCGCGCATGGTCCAGCGCCTGGCCGAAGTCGATGGCCTCGGCATGCGTGGCGGCCACCGGGCGGCCGTTGACCGCGCTGGCCAGCACCTGCGCCGGCTGCGTGCCGAGCCAGCGGCCGGCGATGTGGCTCTGCAGGACGGGGGCGGCGGTCATGGGCGCGGTCTCCTCGGGCGGTCGTTCGGGCGACCGCGAGTTTCGCACCGCCGACAGCGCCGCTGGTGCGGCCGCCCCGGCGCGGCTACAGCGCCTGCGCGCCGTCGTCGTCCAGCCGGTACGGGCGCGCGCTGCCGTCGTCGGCCAGGCACAGCCCGTAGCGGAAGGGCCCGCTGTCGCGGCCGGGCCACTCGAAGCGCAGGTCGCGCCAGAAGGCGCAGCGCTCGCGCCCGCCGCTGCCGTTGCTGCGTTCCTCGGCGCGGATCAGCGCCGGCGCCTCGGCGAACCAGCGGTAGAAGCCGAAGGCCTCGTGCTGCCAGGCTTGCTGCACCCAGGGCGGCGAGTCGTCGGCGGCATGGCGGGGCAGCACCTGCCACGGGGCCATCGCCACCGGCAGGTAGGGAGCGGAGAACCGCCGCACGAAGTGGGCGTCGTCCGCCACGAACAGCGGTGCGCTGCGCCGCGTGTTGACATGCGCCAGGTGCCACTGCCGGCCGTCGGACACCGCCACCGTCCAGTTGAACGGCGAGGCCGGCCGCGGCATGACCTGCACCTCCGGCGCGGCGATGCCCAGCGCACGCGCCTGCACGCGCCCGACCTCCAGCGCCTCCTGCTGGCCGACCCAGGTCACGCCGACCCAGGCGCAGGCCGCGGCCAGCCCCAGCGCCGCCGGCCAGCGCCGGCGCGGCCAGGCCGCGGCCAGCAGCAGGCCCGCGACCAGCGTGCCGCTGAGCACGAGGTCGATGATGAAGACCGAGCCCAGCCCGAAACGGTGGCTGGACAGCGGCTCCAGCAGCATCGTGCCGAAGGCGGTGACCCAGTCCCCCGCGACGTGGATGCCGATGGCCGCCGCGCTGACCAGCCACAGGCTCTTCCAGCCGCCGCGCTGGCCGCGCGTGACGGCGAAGCACTGGGCCATCAGCCAGGCCACCAGCGCCGCCCACAGCGGCAGCAGCAGTACGGAATGCGTGACGCCGCGGTGGTGGCGCAGGTAGGCCAGGTCGCCGAAGGCCTGCATGACGGCGTCGATGTCCGGAAAGGCGCCGGCCAGGAAGCCGGTCAGCACGCAGTGCCAGACCGCCGGCGCGCCGGGCTGCCGGTCCCAGGGCGCGCCGAGGCGGCCCTGGCCGGGCACCGCGAGCTCCGGCGCGGCCATCGGCACCTGGCGCGCGGCGATCAGGCGCGCGACGAGCGCGCCGGACAAGGCATGGGTCAGGGTGTCCACGGGCGCGCAGCATGCCGCGGCAAGGCCGGCCGCGTGCGCCGCGGGACATCGATGCGGTCGCTGCGTCGCAGGCAATTCCACACTATCGATGTTGAATTGGTCATAGCTTCCTTGCGCTCCCGACGGAACTGCGGAGCATCGCGACCTTCGCGTTCAAACCACTACCGGAGAGTTCTGATGCTGATGCGACGTCAATTCCTCGGCGCCGGCCTGGCCGCCGGCGCGGCCTGGGCCGCCGCCGGCTTCGTGCCGGCCTGGGCGCAGAGTGCCCCGAACCTGGGCATGCCGACGCTGCCCAGCCCCGGCCACCGTCGCACGAAGGTCGGCGAGGTCGAGGTCGTCGCGCTGATCGACGGCATCGCGCGCCGCCCGCTGGGCGAGGAGTTCGTGCGCAACGCGCCGCTGGCCGAGGTCAAGGCCCTGCTCGCCTCGCAGGGCCTGTCGACCGACTATGTCGACATCCCCTTCACGCCCTTCCTGGTGCTCGCCGGCAACCGGCGCATCCTGATGGACACGGGCCTCGGCGACTGGGGCGGCCCGACCACCGGCAAGCTGCTGGAGAACCTGCGGGCCGCCGGCTACGGGCCGGCGGACATCGACACCGTGCTGATCACGCACTACCACGGCGACCACATCAACGGCCTGCGCAACCGCGCCGGCGACTTCGTCTTCCCGCGCGCGAAGGTGTGGGTGCCGGCGCCCGAGCATGCCTTCTGGATGGACGACGCGCGCCTGGCCGCCGCGCCGGAGGCGCAGAAGGGCGCCTTCAACAACGTGCGCCGCACCTTCGGCCAGATGCCGGCGCAGATGCTGCAGGTCTTCGAGCCCGGCGCCGAGGTGGCCCCCGGCGTGCGCTCGGTGGCGGCCTTCGGCCACACGCCCGGGCACACGCTGTTCGAGGTGAGCTCGGCCGGCCAGACCTTCGTCTACGTCGGCGACCTCACCAACGTGCCGGCGCTGTTCGCGCGCAACCCGGACTGGGCGGTGGCCTTCGACATGGACGCCGAGGCGGCACGCAAGACCCGCCGCGAGGTCTTCCAGCGCATCGTCGCGAGCAATGCGATGGTCGGCGGTTTCCACTTCCCGTTCCCGGCCTTCGGCCGCGTCAGCGCAGCCGGCAACGGCTACGCCTTCCAGCCGATGGCGTGACCCGGCGCGGGCCGCGTCGCCCGCCGCGTCAGGCGGGCGGCCGTTCGCGCGGCGGTGTGGCTGGTGCGCCTGTCTCGGCCACCTCGCGGACCTCGACGTCGATCACCTCGCCGGGCGGCGGCGCCGGCGGGCGCCCGGCGCGGCCGAAGCGCGGCAGGCGCCGGCCGCGCAACAGCGCCCAGGCCAGCACGCCGAAGGCGACCAGCGCGCCGGCCAGCAGCGCCCCGATCATCATCAAGGCGGCCAGCAGCGCGGCGCCGACCCGCAAGGCGGTGCCGGCCAGCGCGCCCAGCCAGGCCAGCGGGCCGGCGGTTGCGCGGCGGGGGGAGGTGGATTCGGGCATCGGCGTGGGACGGCCGCCGCAGCGGGGAGTTCCGCAGAGGCGCCAGGGCCGGACGATAACGCCGCCCGTCAACCCGTCACGCCATCCGGTCACCCCGGACTACATTGAAACAAATATACTGAGGGCGACCGGCTGTTGCCTGGCAGCGAGGGTCGGTCAGGAGTAGCGACTTTTCGGGGCCCGTTCGCGGGCCCCGCTTTTATGGGGTCCCGCCTTGGCCAAGCCTCCAGAACCCGCGGCGCGGCCCGCGCGCGCGCCGCGCCGTGTCCGCGCCCCGCGGGCTGCCCCGGCGCGTGCCGCGACGCCGGCGGACGTGGACGCCGCGACGCGCGTGTTGCGCCGCTTCAGGCTCGTCTTCAACGCCGTCAAGACGCATTTCCAGCAGGTCGAGAAGCGCTCGGGTGTCGGCGGCGCGCAGCTGTGGGCGCTGAGCGTGGTCGCGCAGCAGCCCGGCATCGGCGTCGGCGACCTGGCGCGCGCGATGGACATCCACCAGACCACCGCCAGCAACCTGGTCAAGGCCCTGCTCGCGCAGCAGATGATCGCGCTGGAACGCTCCGCCGCCGACCGCCGCGTGGCCGAGCTGCGCGTGCTGCCGGCCGGCCAGCGTGTGCTGCGCAAGGCGCCCGGGCCCTTCGCCGGCGTGCTGCCGCAGGCCCTGGCGCGGCTGGACGAGGCCACGCTGCTGCGGCTGGACGCCGACCTCGGCACGCTGATCAGCGCGCTGGACGCCGACGAGCGCGCCGCCGGCATCCCGCTGGCGCAGATGTAGCGCCGGAGCCGTCGGTGGCCCGACCAATTACAATTGTGCAAATGTATTTGCCGCAGCGTCCGGCCACGCTGCCGGCAGCCGTCGCAGGGAGCCCAGACCGAGCATGAGCGAGCGCCAGGAGCCGGGGCCGACGCCGCCACCACCTGCCGCCGCGCCGGGCGGCAACGGCGAAGCGCGCGAACGCCGCGAGGCGCTGCTGGCGCGCCTGCGCGAGCTGCTGCACGCGCCCTGGCGCGCGCTGCGCGACGTCGAGCCCGAGTTCTGGCGCAACCTGCGCGACGAGCTGACCACCGGGCGGCAGTGGATCGACCGCACCGTGGTGATGGTCTTCGCCGCGCTGACCGGCCTGCTGGTCGTCGGCTTCACGCTGCTGGCCGAGGGCGGCACCGAGCTGTTCACGAAGCTCACGCACCTGGGCCCCTGGGCGATGTGGCTGCCGCTGGTGTGGACGCCGGCGCTGACGGTGGCGGTGCTGTGGTGGACGCGCCGCTTCGTCGAGGGTGCGATGGGCTCGGGCATCCCGCAGGTGGTGCGCGCGCTGGAGGACGACATCGACACGCGGCAGCGCGCCTGGCTGGTGTCGCTGAAGCTCTCGCTGCACAAGGTGGGCCTGGTCAGCGGCGGCATGCTGGCCGGGCTGTCGATCGGCCGCGAGGGGCCGACGGTGCAGGTCGGCGCCGGCGCGATGCTGGCGGCGCGGCCCTTCCTGTCGCGCCATTCGGGCATCGACGCCCACGACCTGATGGTCGCCGGCGCCGCGGCCGGCATCGCGGCGGCCTTCAACACGCCGCTGGGCGGCATCGTGTTTGCGCTGGAGCAGCTCTCGCGCCGCCGCAGCATGTCGCACAGCGCGCTGGTCATCTCGGCCATCGTGCTGGCCGGCCTGGTGGCGGTGGCCGTCTTCGGCAACGAGACCTACTTCGGCGTGCTCAGCGTGCAGCGGCTGGACTGGGAGCTGCTGCTGCCCGGGCTGACCGTCGCGATGGTGGCCGGGCTGGCCGGCGGGCTGTTCTCGCGCCTGGTCATCGTCTCCGTGCGCGGCCTGCCCGACCGCTTCAGCCGCTGGCGCCGCGCCTACCCGCTGCGCTTCGCCGCCGGCTGCGCGCTGGGCGTGGCGGTGATCGGCATCGTCACCGGCGGCGCCACCGCCGGCGCCGGCTATGCACCCACGCGTGCGCTGCTCGAGGGCCAGGCCGAGCTGCCGGGCGTGTACACGCTGCTGAAGTTCTGCGCCACCTGGCTGTCGGCCTGGACCGGCGTGCCGGCGGGCGTCTTCGCGCCCTCGCTGGCCATCGGCGCGGGCATCGGCAACGACGTCGCGCTGCTGTGGGACCTGGCCGGGCAGGCCGCGATCCCGCTGATCGCGCTGGGCATGGTCGGCTTCCTGGCCGCCACGACGCAGGGCCCGATCACCGCCTTCATCATCGTCATGGAGATGGTCTCCGGCCAGGCCATGGTGCTGAGCCTGATGGCCTGCGCGCTGCTGGCCAGCGGCGTGGCACGGCTGATCACCAAGCCCATGTACGGCGAGCTGGCCGCGCTGCTGCCGCTGCCCGGCCCGGCGCCGGCGCCCGTCTACCCCAACGACACCACGAGAAAGGACGCCCGATGAGCAGCCTGCTGCAGCGCATGCGCGCACGCTTCGAAGCCTGGCTCGGCAGCCCGCCGCGGCGTGGTGCCGCCGGGCAGGCCCTGCCCGCGCCGGCCGGGGCGCCGAGCGCGCCGCTGGCCTGCGCGACGGTCGTGATCCCGGCGCTGAACGAGGCCGCACGCATCGCCTCGGTGGTGCGCTACGCGCTGGCCGACCCGGCCACCGCCGAGGTGGTGGTGGTGGACGACAGCTCGATCGACGACACCGCCGCGCTGGCGCGCGAGGCCGGCGCGCGCGTCGTCACGAGCACGATGCTGGGCAAGGGCACGTCGATGCAGGACGGCGTGGCCGCCGCGTCCAACGAGCTGCTGGTCTTCCTGGACGGCGACCTGCACGGCCTGCGCGAGGGCATCGTCTCGGACCTCTGCCGGCCGCTGCTGGCCGGCGAGGCCGACTTCGTCAAGGCCCGCTTCGGCCGCGGCGGCGGCCGCGTCACCGAGCTCACGGCCAAGCCGATGCTCAAGGTGTTCTTCCCCGAGCTGGCGCAGTTCTCGCAGCCGCTGGGCGGCATCATCGCCGGGCGGCGTTCGCTGCTGCAGGCCCTGCCCTTCGAGGAGGGCTACGGCGTGGACATCGGCCTGCTGATCGACGCCCACCGCGCCGGCGCGAAGCTCGCCGAGGTGGACATCGGCTCGCTGGAGCACGACAGCCAGCCGCTGCATGACCTGACGGTGATGGCCAACGAGGTCTCGCGCGTGATCTACGCGCGCGCCCGGGCGGCCGGGCGGCTGCACGTGGAGCAGATCACCGCGATGTACGAGACGCAGCGCCATGCCACCGCGTCCTTCGAGTACATCCTGAGCCGCCGTCGCGGCCGCACGAAGCTGGCGCTGCTGGACATGGACGGCACCATCACCACCGGCCGCTTCGCGCTGGA
This sequence comes from uncultured Rubrivivax sp., assembly GCA_964621995.1. Classification (GTDB taxonomy): domain Bacteria; phylum Pseudomonadota; class Gammaproteobacteria; order Burkholderiales; family Burkholderiaceae_C; genus Rubrivivax. The sequence continues at coordinate 42,096 of CAZUPH010000004.1, forward strand.
GCTGGCGCGCGCCACCGGCCGCGAGGACGCGCTGCGCGCGCTGCTGGACGGCGGCGCGGCCGCGGCGCAGGGGCTGTCGGTGGACGCCGCGACGCGCAGCCAGGGCATCGCCGCGGTCTTCCGCTTCGTGCACCGGCGCGAATTCGAGCGCGTCGCGCATGCGAGCGAGATCCGCCCCGGCGCGATCGAGTTCGTCAACCGGCTCAAGCGCGCCGGCTTCATGGTGGGCGTGGTCAGCGACAGCTACTTCGTCGCCGCCGAGATCGTGCGCCGGCGCGTCTTCGCGGACTTCGCGCTGGCGCACACGCTGCAGTTCGACAGCGACGTCTGCACCGGCGAGCTGCGCCTGAACCCGGCCTTCATGCCGATGGAGGGCGAGCCCGGCGACGCGCTGTGCAAGAGCCACGTCGTGCGCCGCTTCCGCGCCGACACGCAGCCGCCGCCGGTGCAGGAGGTCTGGGCGCTGGGCGACAACCTGAACGACCTGGCGATGCTGAAGCTGGCCGACCGGGGCTACACGATCGACCCCAAGTCCCCGGAGCTCGCAAAGCTGCCCGGGGTGCAGGTCGTCACCTCGTTCGACGAACTCGCGGCGCTGCTGCCGCAGCCGCTGGCCGCCGCGGCCTGAGCCGCACGCGACGTGCAAGGGCGCGGCGTTACGATCGGCGCCTTGCCGCGCTGCACGCGCGGCGCCGCCGAGCCCCGTCCATGGACCCCACCCCCGCCTCCCGCACGACGGACGCGCCCGTGCTGCGGCCGCACGTGCCGCTGACCGAGTACTACGCCGACGAGGCCGGCCGCCAGAAGTTCATCGGCCACATCTTCGACGACACCGCGGCCGACTACGACCGCATCGAGCGTGTGCTCGCCTTCGGCAGCGGGCCCTGGTACCGCCGCCAGGCGCTGCAGCGCGCCGGCCTCGCCGCCGGCGCCGAGGTGCTGGACGTGGGCTTCGGCACCGGCCTCGTCGCGCGCGAGGCGCTCACGCTGATCGGCCCCACCGGCCGGCTGGTCGGCGTGGACCCCAGCGTCGGCATGATGGCGCAGGCGCAGCTGCCGGGCGTGGAGCTCGTCGAGGGCCGCGCCGAGGCGCTGCCGCGTCCGGACGCGAGCTGCGACTTCCTGAGCATGGGCTATGCGCTGCGCCACATCAGCGACGTCGCGCCGGCCTTCGCCGAGTTCCACCGCGTGCTGCGCCCGGGCGGCCGGCTGCTGGTGCTGGAGATCACGCGGCCGCAGGGCGCCTTCGCTATGAAGGCGCTGAAGCTGTACATGCGCGCCGTGGTGCCGGCCATCGCCAGCGTCGTCGCGCGCCGGCGCGGCACGGCGCACCTGTGGCGCTACTACTGGGACACCATCGAGGCCTGCATCCCGCCCGAGACGGTGATGGCCGCGCTGCGCAGCGCCGGCTTCGTGGACGTGCAGCGCCACGTCGAGCTGGGCATCTTCTCGGAGTACACGGCGCGCAAGGCGGGGTGACCGACGCCGCGGTCCGCCCCCCACCGGCGGGCGAGCCCCCGGTGACCCGCCTGGCCATCGTGATGCCGGTGCTGGACGAGGCCGCCGGCATCGCCGCGACGCTCGAAGCCCTCGCCCCGCTGCGCCGGCGCGGCTGTGCGCTGATCGTCGTCGACGGCGGCAGCCGCGACGGCACGCCGGCGCTGGCCGCGCCGCTGGCCGACCACGTGATCGCGTCGCCCCGCGGGCGCGCGCTGCAGATGAATGCCGGCGCCGCCGCGGCGGCGGATGCCGGGGTGCTGCTGTTCCTGCATGCGGACACGCTGCTGCCCGCCGACGCCGACCGCCTGGTGCTGGACGCCGTCGCCCGCGGCGCCCGCTGGGGCCGCTTCGACGTACGGATCGCCGGCCGGCCGCGCATGCTGCGCGTGATCGCGGCGCTGATGAACCTGCGCTCGCGGCTGACCGGCATCGCCACCGGCGACCAGGCCATCTTCGTCGAGCGTGCGCTGTTCGAGCGCCTGGGCGGCTTCCCGGCACAGCCGCTGATGGAGGACGTGGAACTCAGCCGACGGCTGCGCGCCGTCGCGCGCCCGGCCTGCCTGCGCGCGCGGGTCCTCACCTCCGGCCGGCGCTGGGAGCAGCGCGGCGTGTGGCGCACGGTCTGGCTGATGTGGCGGCTGCGCTGGCGCTACTGGCGCGGCGTGCCGGCGGACGCGCTGGCGCGCGAATACCGGTGAGCGGCACGCTGATCGTCTTCACAAAGGAGCCCGTCGCGGGGCTGGCGAAGACACGCCTGGCCCCGGCGCTGTTCGACGGCGTGCCCTGGAGCACGCCGCAGGTGACGACGACCACGCGCGAACGGGCGCGCGCCGCCGGGCTGCGCTGGAGCGAGCCCGCGCCGGTGGCCGACATCGACGAGCCGGCGGACCTGGTGCACCTGCCGGCCGCCTGGCATGACGGCGCGGCCGGTTCGCGATGAGGGCGCGATGAAGCGGCTGCTGCTCGTCGGCGCCGGCCACGCCCATGCGCTGGTGCTGCGGGACTGGGCGCGACGGCCGCTGCCGGGCGTCGAACTCACGGTCGTCTCGCCGCAAGCCTACGCGCCCTACTCCGGCATGGTGCCGGGCTGGCTGGCCGGCCACTACCGGCTGGCGCAGATCGGCATCGACTTCGAGCGACTGGCCGCGCACGCGGGGGCCCGCTGGCAGGTCGGCGAACTGCACGCACTGGACGCCGACCGCCGCATCGCGACGCTGGCCGACGGGCAGGCACTGGACTGGGACCTGCTGTCCGTGAACGTCGGCTCCACGCTGCGCCCGCCGGCCGCGCCCGCAGGCACCACCGAGCCGGCGATGCTGCCGCTGCGGCCGCTGGTGCGGCTGCTGCACGACTGGCCGGCCTGGCTGCAGCGCTGGCAGCAGGCGCCCGCGTCGCGGCCACTGCACGTCACCGCGGTCGGCGGCGGCGCGGCGGGGGTCGAGTCGCTGCTGGCGGCGCTGGTGCGGCTGCGTGCGCTGCACCCGCAGCGTCGGGTGCAGGGTCGGCTGGTCACGCAGGGCAAAACGCTGCTGCCCGGCTTCGCACCCTGCGCGGTGCGTGCCGCGCAGGCGGCGCTGTCGCGGGCCGGCGTCGAACTGCGGCTGGCCACGCCCTGGCACGAGAGCCTGGCCGCCGACACCGACGCCGTGCTGTGGGCCACCGGCGCCGAGCCGCACGACTGGCAGCTCGACACCACCCGGCGCGGCGGCCTCGCTGCCGACGCGCGCGGCTTCCTGCGCATCGACGCGCAGCTGCGCTCGGTCTCGCACCCGGCGGTCTTCGCCGCCGGCGACTGCGCGGCGTTCGTGCCGCCGCTGCCCAAGGCTGGCGTCTTCGCGGTGCGCATGGGGCCGCTGCTGGCCAACAACCTGCGCGCCGCGCTCGGCGACGGCCGCGCGGCGGCCTACGAGCCTCAGCGCCGCTTCCTCGCGCTGCTGTCCACAGGCGACGGCCGCGCGATCGCCTCGCGCGGGCGCCTGGGCACCGAGGGACGCTGGGTCTGGCGCTGGAAGGACCACATCGACCGCGGCTTCGTCGCCCGCTTCGCCGACGGCTGAGGTCCGCCGAGCTCTCGAGCAAAGGTGGCTCCGCCACTTTGCTCGACCCCCGCGGGGGGGCGGGTCGGGCCGGCGGCCCGACCCCGGGGGCACTCAGGCCGCGTCGATGGCCTGCGCGAGCAGCGCGTCGCTGTCGGCCAGGCCGCGCGTCGCGCGGGTCCACCAGCGCGAGAACGAGCCGCAGCACTCGCTCACCTCCGGAAGCAGCCGCGGCGCCGGCCGCGGCAGCAGCGCGGCCAGCGCCGGCGGCAGGTGCGGATCGCGCACGCCGTCGACCGAGCCGGCCTCGCGCAGCGCCCTGGCCAGCACGGCGGCATCGGCGGCCCAGCGCAGCGTGCCCAGCGCGCTCAGCCGCTCGCCGACGAAGCTCCAGCGCAAGGCACTCCACGGCCGCTCGCGCAGCGGCTCCAGCGGCAGCACCGCGACGACCATGCCGGCAAAGCCCGGCGGCGGCCCGGCCAGCGCCCAGGGGTGGGCGATCCACACGGGCCGCCCGCGCAGCGGCGCCGGCGCTGGCGCCGTGAAGCCGAACGCCGCGGGCGGTTCGCTGCGGGTCGCCGGCTCGGCCACGCCCTCGCCCACAGGGCAAGGCACCGGCAGCGCCGCCCCGCGCGCGATGCCCTCGAGCTCGTCGCGCGGACGGTCCAGCACGCTGCCCGGGCTGTGCCAGTCCCGCGGCGCGAAGCGCGCCACGTTGGCGGCGTCGAAGACATAGGGCTTGCTGCTCGCGGTGCCGGCCACCCACTGCCAGCTCAGGTGGTTGCTCGCCAGGTCGCCGTCGAGCAGGTGGCCGATCATCCAGTCGGCGCCGGCGCGCCAGTGCACGCGGCGCAGGTGCACGGCATACGCGGCCAGCCACAGGCGGGCGTGGTTGTGCAGCCAGCCCTGCGCATACAGCGTGCGCACGGCAGCGTCGATGGCCGGCACGCCGGTGCGCGCCGCGCGCAGGTCCGCCGGCAGCTCGCGCGCATAGGCGCCGTCGGGCAGCGGCCCGGCGTGCAGCGACTGCGCGATGCCCGCGCCCCGGTGCTGCCAGACATGGCGGAAGTATTCGCGCCAGCCGAACTCGAAGACCAGCTTGTGCTGCACCGGCAGCGGCCCTGCGGCCGAGAGCGCGCGCAGCGCCTGCGGCAGCGTCAGCAGGCCATGCGTGAGGTAGGGCGACAGCCGCGTCACGGCGCCGTCCAGGTGGTTACGCGTGCGGGCGTAGGCCTCGGGGCGCACGGCGGCCAGGCGGGAATGCGCGGCCTGCGGCGTGGGCGCGAAGCCGCAGGCAGCCGCGTCGGTCACGGCGCGCCGACCTCGCCGCGGCGGATGGCGTCGGCGCGCGCGGCGATCGCCTGCCGCTCCGCGGCCGGCACGCGCGCCAGGTTCTTCACCTGCAGGGCCATGCGCGGGTGGGCGGCCAGACGCTGCTCGTGGCGGGCCAGGAAGTCCCAGTACAGCGTGGTGTACGGGCAGGCGCGATCGCCGGTCCGCTGCTTCGGGTCGAAGTGGCAGCCGGCGCAGTGGTTGCCCATGCGCGCGAGGTATTGGCCGGTGGCGGCGTAGGGCTTGCTGGCCATCACGCCGCCGTCGGCATACTGGCTCATGCCCAGGGTATTGGGCAGCTCGACCCACTCGACCGCGTCGACGTAGACCGCCAGGTACCAGGCATGCACCCGCTGCGGCCGCACGCCGTACAGCAGCGCGAACAGGCCGGTCACCATCAGGCGCTGGATGTGGTGCGCGTAGCCATGCTCCAGCGTCTGCCCGATGGCGTCGCGCAGGCAGGCGAAGCGGGTCTGGCCGGTCCAGTACCAGGCCGGCAGCTCGTGGGTGGCGCCCAGTTCGTTGAGCTCGGCGTAACGCGGCATCTGCAGCCAGTACACGCCGCGCACGTATTCGCGCCAGCCCAGGACCTGGCGCACGAAGCCTTCCACCGAAGCCAGCGGCCAGCGCCGCGGGTCGCTGCGCCAGGCCCGTTCGGCCGCGGCGACCACCTCGCGCGGGTGCAGCAGCTTCAGGTTCAGCGCCACCGCCAGCGTCGAGTGCCACAGCCAGGGCTGGCCGGCCCACATCGCGTCCTGCCAGCGGCCGAAGTGCTCCAGCCGGTGCTCGACGAAGTCGGCCAGCGCGGCCAGCGCCTGCGTGCGCGTCAGCGGCCAGCCGAAGCGGGCCAGCCGGCCCGGGTGCGCCGCGAAGCGCCGCTCGACGAGCGCGATGACCTCGCGCGTGATCTCATCCGGCTCGAAGCGCAGCGGCGGCGGCACGAGGCCGGGCCCGTCGCGGCCGAAGGCCTCGCGGTTGTCGGCGTCGTAGTTCCACTGGCCGCCGGCGGGCTGGCGGCCGGCGGGGCCGTCCTCCATCAGCACGTCGTGGCGCTGCCGCATCTCGCGGTAGAAGAATTCCATGCGCAGCTGGCGACGGCCGCGGGCGTGCGCGGCGAATTCGCGCGGGCTGCACAGGAAGTGACGGTCCTCGCGCAGCTCCAGCGGCACGCCGGCCCCGGCGCAGGCCTCGCGCAGCGCCTCGCGCACGCGGTACTCGCCGGGCTCGACGAGCAGCACCCGCTGCGGGCGCGCGCGAGCGACTTCCTCGTGCAGCGCGCCGGCCAGCGTGGCGGCCGCGGGCTCGTCGTCCAGCCGCCGGTAGGCCAGCGGCAGGCCCTCGGCGCGCAGCGCGGCGGCGAAGTGGCGCATCGCGGCCAGGAAGACGGCGATGCGCTGCTTCGCCACCCAGACCTGCGTGGATTCCTCGACGGCCTCGCACATCCACACGCGGTCCCGTGCGGTGTCGAAGCCGTCGAAGACGCTGGACCATCGGTCGAGCTGGTCGCCGAGCACGACGACGAGGTGGCGCACGGCGGCCGAGGACTGCATGGCGCACGCATTCTGCGCAGCCGCGGGCGACTGCGCCGGGAGGCCGCGGGAAGGCCTTGCGCGGCGCTGCGCTGGGCTGGGCCGGACGAGGGGCGCGCCGTCAGCGCGCGCGGCGGCTCGGCAGCGCCAGGCCGGCCAGCGCCAGCAGCGCCGCCAGCGCAAACGCGGCCCCGGCCAGGAAGGTGGCCGCCGGCCCCAGCCAGGTCCACAGCGCACCGGCTGCGGCGCTGGCCAGCAGCATCGCCAGCCCGCTGGCCAGGTTGAACAGGCCGAAGGCGGTGCCGCGCAGGTGCTCCGGCGCGCTGTCCGCCACCATCGCGGCCAGCAGCCCCTGCGTCAGCCCCATGTGGATGCCCCACAGCGCCACGCCGGCCAGCAGCAGCGCCCAGCCGGTGGCCCAGGCCAGCACCAGGTCCGCCGCCACCAGCACCAGCAGGCCGGCGGCGAGCAGCGCGCGGCGGTCGAGGCGGTCCGCCAGGCGGCCGAAGGGGTAGGCGCTGGCCGAATAGACGAGGTTCATCGCCACCATCACCAGCGGCACCAGCGCCGCCGCGATGCCCAGCTGCTCCGCGCGCAGCACCAGGAAGGCCTCGCTGAAGCGTGCCAGCGTGAACAGCGCGCCCACGCCGACCACCGCCCAGTAGGCCGGCGGCAGGCGCGCCAGCTCGGCGCGGCTGATCGGCGGCGGTCGCCGCGGGCCGGGCGGGCGCGCCGGCTCGCGCAGCCCGAAGGCGAGCAGCGCCACCGCCAGCACGCCGGGCACCACCGCCACCCAGAACACGGCGCGGAAGTCGCTGGCCCAGGCCAGCATCAGCACGGTGGCCAGCAGCGGGCCCAGGAAGGCGCCGGCGGTGTCCAGCGACTGGCGCAGCCCATAGGCCTCGCCACGCTGGCCCGGCGGCGCGAGGTCGGCCAGCAGGGCGTCGCGCGGGGCGCCGCGGATGCCCTTGCCGACACGGTCGGCAAAGCGCGCGCCGGCGACCAGCCCCACGCCCTCGGCCAGCGCGAAGACCGGCTTGGACAGCGCGCCGAGCGCATAGCCCAGCACCGCCAGGCCCTTGCGGCGGCCCCACCAGTCCGACAGCACGCCGGAGAAGACGCGCACGACCAGCGCGGTGGCCTCGGCCACCCCCTCGATCAGCCCGACCGCCAGCACGCTGACCCCCAGCGTGCCGACCAGGAACAGCGGCAGCAGGCTGTGGACCATCTCCGACGAGACGTCCATCAGCAGGCTGACGAAGCCCAGCACCCAGACGCCGGCGGGCAGGGGCGGGCGGCGATTCATGGGCTCAGTGTCGCGCGGCGAAGGCGGCGGACCGCTCCTCCGGTTGCCATTGATAGAAATTCTTGAAACCCATCATTCGATGAATCAATCCTATTAATGCTGCGCTGCACCCAAAATCGGCGTTGTCGAGATTTTCCTTTCCCATCAACCATTTGCAGGAGCTTTCCATGTCCATCATCAACACCCCCGTCCAGCCGTTCAAGGTCCAGGCCTTCCACAACGGCAAGTTCGTCGAGGTCACCGAGGCCAGCCTGAAGGGCCAGTGGTCGGTCTTCGTCTTCATGCCCGCGGCCTTCACGTTCAACTGCCCGACCGAGGTGGAGGACGCGGCCGACAACTACGAGGCCTTCCGCAAGCTGGAGGCGCAGGTCTACATCGTCACCACCGACACGCATTTCGCGCACAAGGTGTGGCACGAGACCAGCCCGGCCGTCGGCAAGGCGCAGTTCCCGCTGGTCGGCGACCCGACGCATACGCTGACCCGCATGTTCGGCGTGCACATCGAGGAAGAAGGCCTGGCGCTGCGCGGCACCTTCATCGTCAACCCGGAAGGCGTGGTGAAGACGGCCGAGATCCACGACAACAGCATCGCGCGCGACATGAAGGAAACGCTGCGCAAGCTGAAGGCGGCGCAGTACGTGGCCAAGCACCCCGGCCAGGTCTGCCCGGCCAAGTGGAACGACGGCGCCAAGACGCTGACCCCGTCGCTGGACCTCGTCGGCAAGATTTGATGCGGACGCGGGACCCTGCCTGCGCAGGGTCCCGCGCCTCATCAAGGCCCGGCGCCTGCCGCGCGCCGGGCCTGACGCGGACACCCCACCGCAACGACAGGCCCAGCGGGCCCTGTCGGCAGCGCCCTGCCCAGGACGCTGCCGACCGGGCCCCGCGCCCCCCTACCCAGACCACCCAGACCACCCAGACCCAGGAGACGCCCCATGCTGGACGCCGACATCCAGGCCCAACTGGCCGCCTACCTCGAGCGCATCACGCAGCCGATCGAGCTGATCGCGACGCTCGACGAGCGCGAGGCATCGGCGCAGATGCGCGAGCTGCTGACGCAGATCGCCGCGCTGTCCGACAAGGTCTCGGCCCGCTTCGACGGCCGGGCCGCGCGCCGCCCCTCCTTCCGCATCACGCGCAGTGGCGCCGACATGGGCGTGGAATTCGCGGCCGTCCCGATGGGCCACGAGTTCACCTCGCTCGTGCTGGCGCTGCTGCAGGCCGGCGGCCACCCGCCGAAGGTCGAGGCCGAGGTGATCGAGCAGATCCGCTCGCTCGAAGGCGCGGACGGCGGCGACCTCGTCTTCGAGACCTGGATGAGCCTGACCTGCCACAACTGCCCCGACGTCGTGCAGGCGCTCAACCTGATGGCGGTGCTCAACCCGCGCGTGCGCCACGTGGCCATCGACGGCGGGCTGTTCCAGGACGAGGTCGAGCAGCGCCAGATCATGGCCGTGCCGGCGGTCTTCCTGAACGGCGAGCCCTTCGGCTCCGGCCGCATGGAGCTGGCCGAGATCCTGGCCAAGGTGGACCGCGGCGCCGCGGCGCGCGAGGCCGCGAAGCTGGGCGCCAGGGACACCTTCGACATGCTCATCGTCGGCGGCGGCCCGGCCGGCGCGGCGGCGGCCGTCTATGCCGCGCGCAAGGGCATCCGCACCGGCGTGGTGGCCGAGCGTTTCGGCGGCCAGACGCTGGACACGCTGGGCATCGAGAACTATCCCTCGGTGCTCGAGACCCAGGGCCCGAGGTTCGCCGCCGCGCTGGAAGCGCAGGTGCGCGCCAACGAGGTGGACCTGATGAACGGCCAGCGCGTGGCCGCGGTGGAGCCCGGCGCGACGCCGGCCGAGCCCATCGCCGTGCGGCTGGACAACGGCGCCGTGCTGCGCACGCGCAGCCTGGTGCTGGCCACCGGCGCGCGCTGGCGCAAGGTGGGCGTGCCCGGGGAGGCCGAGTACGCCAACAAGGGCGTGGCCTACTGCCCGCACTGCGACGGCCCGCTGTTCAAGGGCAAGCGCGTGGCCGTCATCGGCGGCGGCAACTCGGGCGTCGAGGCGGCGATCGACCTCGCCGGCGTCGTGCAGCACGTGACGCTGGTCGAGTTCGCCGACCAGCTCAAGGCCGACGCGGTGCTGGTCAGGAAGCTGAAGAGCCTGGCCAACGTGACGATCCACGTGAACGCACAGACCACCGAGATCACCGGCGACGGGCAGAAGGTGAACGGCCTGGGGTTCAAGGACCGCCGCAGCGGCGAGACGCACCGCGTCGAGCTCGCCGGCGTCTTCGTGCAGATCGGCCTCGTGCCCAACACCGAATTCCTGAAGGGCACGGTGGAGCTCAGCCGCTACGGCGAGATCCTGATCGACGAGCGCTGCGCGACCAGCGTGCCGGGCATCTACGCCGCCGGCGACGCGACCACGGTGCCGTACAAGCAGATCGTCATCGCGGCCGGCGAAGGCTCGAAGGCCGCGCTGTCGGCCTTCGACCACCTGATCCGCCAGGGCTGAGCAACGGACACCAGGGTCCGCCTGCGCGGAGCCTGGTGCCTTGCGAAGGGCGAGCGCATGCCTGCGCGCGAGCTCGGCCTGCAAGCCGAACGCGGCGTACGCGCCCACGCCCGCTTCGCCGGCCACGGCATGATGCGCGGGTGACCGCCCCGCCGCATTCCCTGCTGCCGCTGCGCCTGCATCCCGGCGAGGACCTGCGCCGCGCGCTCGAGGCCGCAGTCGTGGCGCAGGGCGTGCAGGCGGCCTTCGTGCTGTCGGGCATCGGCAGCCTGCGGCCGGCGTGCATCCGGCTCGCCGGCGCCGGGCAGACGGTCCAGCTGGCCGGCGACACCGAACTGCTCACGCTGGCCGGCAGCGTCGCGCCCGGCGCCTCGCACCTGCACCTGAGCGTGGCCGACGCCGCGGGCCGCGTCATCGGCGGCCACGCCGCCTACGGCTGCACCGTGCGCACCACCGCCGAGGTGCTGCTGGCCCTACTGCCGGGCTGGGCCTTCGCGCGCGAGCCCGTTGCCGCCACCGGCTGGGCGGAGCTCGTCGTGCGCCGCAGGCAGGGCGGCTGAGCCGATGGCGCTGCTGCGGCGCTTGCGCATCGGGTTTTTCGCGCCGGTCGGGTTCGTCGCGCTCTTCGCCGCGTCCGCGCCACCGGCCGCGGCCGCCGGCGACCCGCTGCGCGTGCCCGACACGATGGCGCAGCGCGTGCTGGCCTGCACCGGCTGCCATGCGCCGCAGGACCGGCGCGGCTTCGGCGAGTACATCCCGCGCATCGCCGGCAAGCCGGCCGACTACCTGCACCGCCAGCTGCTCAACTTCCGCGACGGACGGCGCCAGCACACGACGATGGCGCGGCTGCTGCGGGGCCTGCCCGACGACTACCTGCGCGAGATCGCGGCGCACTTCGCGGCGCTGCCCGCGCCGGCGCATCCCGGCGGCACGCTGCCGCCGGGCGCCGCGGCCACCCGCGCGCGCAACCTGGTGCACGAGGGCGACCGCCGCGCCGGCGTGCCGGCCTGCGTGGCCTGCCATGGCGCGGCGCTGACGGGCGTCGCGCCCTCGCTGCCGGGGCTGCTGGGACTGCCGCGCGACTACCTCGTCGCGCAGCTCGGCGCCTGGCGCGTCGGCGCGCGCAGCGCGCCCGCGCCCGACTGCATGGCCGACATCGCGCGGCGCCTGTCCGCCGCCGACATCGCGGCGCTGGCCGACTGGCTGGCGGCGCAGCCCTCGGCCGCCGGCACGCCGCCCGCGGCACGCGGCGGCGAAGCGCTGCCGCTGCGCTGCG
>CAZUPH010000005.1:0-40766 GCA_964621995.1 uncultured Rubrivivax sp.
CAGGCCCGGGCGGAAGACACGCAGCGCGAGCACCGGCATCCCCGAGTAGCTGCCGCCGGCGTTGCGCACGCGCACACGCACGGCGTTGCAATCGCCGATGCGCAGCGGCGGGTTCGGGCCCACGCCGAGCACATGAAGGTCGGGCGGCTTCGAGGCGATCGTCGACTCGGTGAATGCGACGGTCTTCGTCGTGTGGTGGTTGCCGTTGTCGGCGTCGTTGTGCGCCGACGCGTAGACGACCTTGTAGGTGTGTGTGCCGCTGGAGGGCGCAGCGGCTTCGCCGAAGTCGATCTGCACCGACTGACCCGGCGCGAGCGCCGGCAGCGGCTGCCAGCTGCCGCTGCCACCGACCGCGGTGGCCGGGCCGCTGGCGGTGGTGCCGACGTAGCGGTTCAGGCGAACCTGGTTGGCGGCGCAGCTGCCGCTCGCGGCGATGTTCGCGAAGCCGACCCTCCAGGTCAGCGCGCCGCCGCCTGCGATGGTCGAGCCGGCCGGAAGCAACACGTCGGCCTTCAGATCACATTGCGCCGAGGCGCTGCCGTGCCCTGCCGCGAGCAGCCAGCCGCACGCGGCTGCAAGGTGCCAGGGCTTGCGGCGGCGGCGGGGTGTCGAGTGATGCATGGTCGGCCTCTGTCGAAGCGGTGTTGACGGTGGAGTCATCGTCGTCACCCCGCGCGCGCCGGTCGATACCAGGAAGCTGGCAGCGCCTGCCGGATTCCCGGGATCGCCGTGCCACCGGCCGGCGCCGACGATCGCGGCACCACAGGCAAGGCTGGGAGATCTCCATGGCTGCTGCGCACCGATGGCTCGCGCTGCTCACGGCGCTCGCGCTGCCCGCCGCGGCATGCGACCTGAAGGCCGAGTTCGTCGCCCCGGCCGGCAGCACGCACAACGGCGCAAAGCCGCTGACCTGGGAGCTGCACCTCAGCAACGTCGGCTCGTCCGGCGACTGCCCGGCCAACCGGGTGCGCCTGGTGCGGCAGGCGAGCGACCCGGCACAGGCGCTGATCGGCAGCGTCGGCCCGGTGGCGCTGCGCGCGCTGGCGCCGAAGCAGTCGGTGACGCTGCGCTTCGTCGAGAGCGCGCCGCCGAAGTCGGGCACCCATGTCTACCGGCCGGCGTACGAGAGTCCGTTCGTCGACCCGGACGCCGACAACCACCACCCGAGCAAGCCGATGACGTTCCACGCCGCCTACACGCTCGGCGGCTGAGCGCGCGCGCTGCGCGCCGGGGCGTCAGCGGCAGACCCAGCGGCCGTCGGCGCCGCGTGCGCACAGGTCCGGCGCGCCGCGCCGTTCCCACAGCGCGGGCAGGCCGAGGTCGTGCATCGCCCCGGCGAAGCCGGGGTCGCGTCGCACCTCGGCCAGCTCGGGCCACCACAGGTATTCGAGCCACAGCTTCGGCGGCTGCTTCGCGTGGCGGCGGATCGCCGCCAGCGCACGCGCCGTGTCGCCGAGCAGGGCGTATTCGACGAAGTAGTCGCTCATGTAGAAGCGCAGCCCGCTCTCGTGCGCGTCGAGCAGGCGCGCGGCGGCCTCGCGCTGTGCCGGGTCGGCGGCGCCGCGTGCGTAGGCCGGCACCCAGCCGGCGTCGCGGTCGGTGTTGCGCGCATACGCGTCCATCGCGCGCTCGAAGGCCGGCCAGTCGGTGCGCCGGCGGGCGAGGATCGCCTCGAACAGGTCGGTGCCGCCGTGGCCCACCTGTGCAGCGATCGTCAGCAGCTCGCGCATCGCCTCGTCGCGGCCCTGCATGCCCTGCGTCGTCGCGAGGTACTCGACCGAGCTCGCGTCGAGCGCGTCGACGCGCACCGCCTCGAAGGCCAGCGCGCGGGCGCGCTCGACGTAGCCGGCCATCAGGTGCAGCTTCGCCGCCGAGCGCAGGACGCCCGGCTGCTGCGGCGCAGCGGCAATGACCGCGTCGACCTGTGCGAAGGCCTCGGTCCAGTCGCGCGCGTAGATCGCCGCGTTGGCGAGCATCAGCCGCGCGCGCGGGTCGCCGGGGTCGCGGCCGGCCAGCTGCACGCCGAGCGCGCCGGCGTCGCGCATGATCTGCGCCTGCGCTGCGGCGATGCGTTCCGGGTCGCCCTGTTCGCCGGGGCCACCGCCGAGGAAGCCGTCCAGCCGCGGGCGCAGCGACTGGCGCAGGTAGAGCGACGGGACATGGTCGGGCGCCGCGGCGAGCACCTCCTCGACGAGTCGCCAGGCCTCGCGCAACTCGTCGATGACCGGCCGCCGCGCGAGCATGCTCGCGCGAACGAAGCGCTCGTAGTCGGCGTCGGCGAGCAGCTGCGTCTGGACCGGCGGCGCGCTGCGACCGAGCAGCTGCGCAACGGCCTGCGCGGCGCGCTCGGGCAGCGCCTGCAGCGCGGCCGGTGCGAGCGGTTCGTCGACCTGCCATGCCGCGGCGGCGCCGCCCGGTTCGCGCAGCGCCACTTGCACGTGCAGCCTGCCGCCGTCGGCCACACGCAGCGCGCCGGCGACGATCCAGCGGGCGTCGAGCAGCCGCGCGAGCGCAGCGTCGTCGAGCCCGGCGGCCAGCGCGAGCTGCGTCGAGGCGCACGACGCGACGCGCAGCCCCGGCAGCCGCGCCAGCCGACGGGCAAGCGCGTCGCAGACGACGCCGGCCTGCGCCGCCACCGCGGCGTCGCCCTCGGCGCCCGCGAAGCTGCGTATGGCGATGCCCGGGTCGAGCGGCCGCTGGCGCCGGTCGAGCACGCGATCGAGCGTCTCCGCCAGCGCCGCGGCGTCGGTGGCGCGCGCGGGTGGGTCGGCGGTGCCGCGCAGCAGCACGACGAAGGCCGCCGCCGCGAGCACGACGCTGCCGAGGACCAGGAACGCGACACCGCGTCGCAGCGTCAGCGCGCGGCGGGTCGGAGGCTCGGGACGGGGCGCGGGCGGCACGGTGGCAGGCGCGGCCGGTTCGCCGGTCGTGCCAGGGTGGACTGTAGGTCACGCCGCCCTGGCGCGGTGGCCCGATGCGGCGTGGCGGGTTTGCCGAAGGGCTCGGCTCGGGCGGACGGCCGGCCGGAACCTGCGCGCTCAGGCCGGCAGCGCCAGCCGCCGCGGCTTGCTGGCCGCCGCCTGCAGCATCTGCAGCACGAGCCGGCGCAGCGCCTCCCAGGCGTCGGCGGGCCACTCGGGGTGGCGCAGGCCCTTGCAGACGCCGTCGCAGAGGCTGGCAGTCTCGAGCAGGTGGGCGAGCTGGTGGTCGGCCAGCAGCGGCAGCACCCGTTCGAAGAGCTTCTCCTTGGCGCCCCACACGCGCGCCTCGCGCAGCGCCAGCGGCAGCGGCTGGCCGCGGTCCAGCGCGGCGCGCGCGCGTGCCAGCGCACGCAGGTCGTCGGCCAGCAGCCAGTGCACACGCACGGCGGCCTCGCCCTCGGCGCGCAGGCCGTCGAAGACGCGCAGCGCGCGCGCCACCTGGCCGGACCAGACGGCCTCGCCGAGCTGACCGGCGTCGAAACGCGCGACGTTGAGCACCGCGGCCTCGACCTGCTCGAAGCCCAGCTCGCCCGGCGGGTGCAGCAGCGCCAGCTTCTGCAGCTCCTGGTGCGCGGCGAGCAGGTTGCCTTCCACGCAGTCGGCGAAGAAGGCCAGCGTGCGCTGGCCCTCCTCGCCCGGCTTCACGCGCTGGCCCTGGCGCGCCAGGCGCTGCGCCAGCCAGGCCGGCAGCGCGCCGCGCGGCGGCGTCTCCACGCGCACGCACACGCCCGCGGCGTCCAGCGCGGCGAACCAGCCGCTCTTGAGCTGCTGGCCGTCCAGCCGCGGCAGCGTGACCAGCGTCAGCAGGTCCTCGGGCAGGCGCTCGCAATGGCGCTGCAACGCCTCGGAGCCGTCCTTGCCCGGCTTGCCCGAGGGGATGCGGATCTCGAGCAGTCGCCGCTCGGCGAACAGGCTCAGCGCCTGCGCCGCGCCGAGCACCGCGCTCCAGTCGAAGTGCGCGCCGGCCACCGTGAAGACCTGGCGTTCGCCGTGGCCGGCGGCGCGGGCCGCGGCGCGCACCGCGTCGGCGGCCTCCTGCGCCTGCAGCGGCTCGTCGCCGTGGACCACGTACAGCGGCCGCAGCCCGCGTGCCAGGTGGGCGTCGAGCTGGTCCAGCTTGAGCTGCACCGCCTTGCGCCCCCCGCTAGACGCGCACCGCGGCCAGGCGGCGCAGCACCTGGGCGACGATGTCGGACTGCATCTCGCGCACGAGTTCGGCCTCCTCGTGCGCCTTGGCCAGCGCGGCCGTCTCGCGGTAGCTGAGGTCGCGCGCCAGCATCAGCTCGGCGCGCGGGATCAGCTCGCGGCCCCCGGGGGTGGTGGCGCGGAAGTGCAGGCGCAGCCGCAGCTGCAGCTCGCGCACCTGCGCCGCGGCGGTGGAGGCGACGACGCTGCGCTCGCGCACGTCCTCCAGCGCCTGCAGCACGACCTCGGCCTCGGCCGGCGCCTGGACCACGCGCACCTGGCGCGCGAGCTCGCGTCGCAGTTGCTCGGCCATCGGCGAGCGCGGCGCGAAGCCGGTCAGCGCGATGCTCGCGAAGGCCAGCCGCTCCGGCTGGCGCATCTGGAAGCCGCAGCCCGCGAGCACGACCAAGGACGGCAGCGCGAGCGTGCCGCGCAGCAGCCGGCGGCGTTCAGACGACCACATTCACCAGCCGGCCCGGCACGACGACGACCTTCTTCGCCGCGCGCCCCTCGCCGAAGCGCGCGAACTCGGGGCTGGCCAGCGCGGCGGCCTCGATGGCGCCGCGGTCGGCCCCGGCCGGCACGCGGATGCTGCCGCGGTGCTTGCCGCCGACCTGCAGCACGAGCTCGATCTGGTCCTGCACCAGCGCCGCCTCGTCCACCGCGGGCCAGGGGGCATCGACGAGGTCGCCCAGCTCCGCGGCAAAGCCCAGCTCGGTCCACAACGCGTGCGCGATGTGCGGCCCGGCCGGGTACAGCACGCGCAGCAGGATGCCGAAGCACTCGCGCAGCACCGCGGCGTCGCCCGGCGCGTCGCCGAGCTTCACGTCCTCGATCGCGTTGAGCATCTTCATCGCGCCGGAGACGACGGTGTTGTACTGCAGCCGCTCGTAGTCGTGCGTGACCTGGCGCAGCAGCAGGTGGATCTCGCGGCGCAAGGCCCCTGCGGCCGGCCCGGCGCCTTCGAACGAGGCCCCGGCCGCCGCGATGCGCGGCTGCAGCCTCACGCCGGCATTCCACAGCCGGCGCAGGAAGCGGTAGCAGCCCTCGGCGCCGCTGTCGCTCCAGGCCGCGCTCTGGTCGGGCGGGCCGGCGAACATCGTGAACACGCGCGCGGTGTCGGCACCGAACTTCGCGATGATGTCCTTGGGCTCGACGACGTTGTTCTTGCTCTTGGACATCTTCTCGATGCCGCCGAGCTGCACCGGGCCGCCGTCGCTCTTCGCGGTGGCCGAGACGGGTGCGCCGCGCTCATCGAAGCGGATGTCGACCTCGCTCGGGTAGAACCAGCGCTTCTTGCCGGCGGCGTCCTCGCGGTAGAAGCACTCGTTGAGCAGCATGCCCTGGGTGAACAGGCGGGTGAAGGGCTCGTCGAACTTCACGAGCCCGAGGTCGCGCATGGCCTTGGTCCAGAAGCGCGCGTACAGCAGGTGCAGCACCGCGTGCTCGATGCCGCCGATGTACTGGTCCATCGGCATCCAGTAGTCGTTGCGCGCGTCGACCATCGCGTCGTCGCTGCCCGGGCAGCAGTAGCGCATGTAGTACCAGGCGCTGTCGACGAAGGTGTCCATCGTGTCGGTCTCGCGCCGCGCCGGCGCGCCGCACTTCGGGCAGGCGACGTTGACGAAGGCCTCGCAGCGCACGAGCGGGCTGCCGCTGCCGTCGGGCACCAGGTCCTCGGGCAGCAGCACCGGCAGGTCGGACTCCGGCACGGGCACGTCGCCGCAATCTGTGCAGTGGATGATGGGGATGGGCGTGCCCCAGTAGCGCTGGCGGCTGATGCCCCAGTCGCGCAGCCGCCAGGTCACCTTCTTCTCGCCCAGCCCGCGCTGCGCGAGCGCCTGCGCGATGGCGTCCACCGCGGCCTGGTGCTTCAGCCCGCTCCAGACGCCGGAGTTGACGGTGATGCCGCGCTGCTTTTCGGCATACCAGTCCTGCCAGCGGCCGTAGTCGAAGCTCTCGCCGTCGATCGCGATGACCTGCAGGATGTCGATGCCGTACTTCTTCGCGAAGGCGAAGTCGCGCTCGTCGTGCCCCGGCACGCCCATCACCGCGCCGTCGCCGTAGCCCATCAGCACGTAGTTGCCCACCCACAGCGGCACCGGCTGCCCGGTGAGCGGGTGCGTGACCGACAGGCGCAGCGGCAGGCCGGCCTTCTCGCGCAGCGCGAGCTCGGCCTCGGTCGTGCCGCCCTTGCGGCATTCGTCGATGAAGGCGGCCACCGCGGGGTCGGTCTTCGCGACCTGCAGCGCGATCGGGTGCTCGGGCGCGACGGCGCAGAAGGTGACGCCCATGATGGTGTCGGCGCGCGTCGTGAAGACGTACAGCCGCCCGTCGCCGAGCAGCCCGCCGTGCTCGTCGCGGATCTCGTGCGGGAAGGCGAAGCGCACGCCCTCGCTGCGGCCTATCCAGTGCTCCTGCATCAGGCGCACGCGCTCGGGCCAGCCCTCCAGGTAGTGCGGCACCGTGGGGTCGTTGACGCCGGCCAGCAGCTCGTCGGCATACCGCGTGATCGCCAGGTAGTAGCCCGGGATCTCGCGCTTCTCGACCAGCGCGCCGCTGCGCCAGCCGCGGCCGTCGACGACCTGCTCGTTGGCCAGCACGGTCTGGTCCACCGGGTCCCAGTTGACGACCTGGGTCTTCTTGTAGGCGATGCCCTTCTCGAGCATCTTCAGGAAGAACCACTGGTTCCACTTGTAGTAGCCGGGGTCGCAGGTGGCCAGCTCGCGGTCCCAGTCGAAAGCCAGGCCCAGCGGCTGCATCTGGCTCTTCATGTCGGCGATGTTCGCGCGCGTCCACTTCGCCGGCGCGACGCCGTTGTCCATGGCCGCGTTCTCGGCCGGCAGGCCGAAGGCGTCCCAGCCCATCGGCATCAGCACGTTGCAGCCCTTCATGCGCAGCTGCCGCGCCATCATGTCGTTGATGGTGTAGTTGCGCACGTGCCCCATGTGCAGCTTGCCGCTGGGGTAGGGCAGCATGGAGCAGGCGTAGAACTTCGGCCGCGACGGGTCCTCGGTCACGCGGGCGGCGCCGGTGGCCTGCCAGTGCGCCTGCGCGGCGGCCTCGATCTCGGCGGGGACGTACTTGTCGTTCATGGTGCCGATTCTAGGTTCGGCACCCCGCCCGCAGCGGGCCGGCGCAGCTTGTCAGCGCGGCTCGGCGGCCTCGGTGACGAAGCCGATGCGGCTCAGCCCCGCCTGCTGCACCCAGCCGATCAGCTCGGCGACGCGCCCGTAGGGCACGCGGCGGTCGGCGCGCAGCTGCACCTCGGCGTCGCGGTCGCGCGCCGCCAGCGCGCGCACCGCGGCGGCCACGGCCTCGCGCTCGCGGCCGGGCTCCACGGGCTGGCCGGCGAGGTAGACGCGGCCCTCGGCGTCCAGCGCCAGCGCGACGAAGGCCGGCGCGTCGCTGGCCGCGGCGCCCTCGGCGCGCGGCAGGTCCAGCGGCAGGCGCTGGCTGATCAGCGGCGCGGTGATGATGAAGATGACCAGCAGCACCAGCATCACGTCGATCAGCGGCGTCATGTTGATCTCGCTCATCGGCCGGCTGCCGGGGTCGCGTTCGAGGCGGCCGAAGCTCATGGCGCGCGCCCTCCGCTGCCGGACGTCGATGCCAGGCGCCGGCCCGGATCCGGGTCCCCCGGTCCGGGCCGAGCCCCCCCGGGGGGTGGCGAGCGCAGCGAGCCTGGGGGCACCATCATTTCGCGCAGGTCGTGCGCGAAGCCCTCGAGCTCGGCCTCGCAGGCGCCGACCCACTTGCCGTAGGCGTTGTAGGCCAGCACCGCCGGCACCGCGACGGCGATGCCGGCGGCCGTCATCACCAGCGCCTCGCCGATCGGCCCGGCCACCTGGTCCAGCGCGATGCTGCCGCTGGCCGCCACCGCGACCAGCGCGTGGTAGATCGCCCACACCGTGCCGAAGAGCCCGACGAAGGGTGCCGTGCTGCCGACCGAGGCGAGCAGCACCTGGCCGAACTGCAGGTGCGCCAGCCCGCGGTGCAGCGCGTCGCGCAGCCGCCGCGTGAGCTGGCTCTCCAGCCGGCCGGCGTCCTCCAGCGTGCCAGGCGCCGGGCGCGCGGCGGCGGCGTCCAGCAGCGGCAGCAGCACACGTTCGCGGTCCAGCGCGGCCAGCCGCGTGCGGCCTTCGTCGATGCCGGCGGCGTCCCAGAAGGCCGGCACGGCGCGCCGGATGTCCTGCGTGGCGCGGCGCAGCACCCAGGCCTTCCAGAGGATCATCACCCACGAGGCGACCGACATCGCCAGCAGCAGCAGCGCCACCGCGCGGCCGACGCCGTCGCTGGCGGACCAGAACTCGGCGAGGCCCTGCATGCCTCCCCGCGGACGCTAGGCCAGGCCCAGCACGTCGTCCATGCCGTACAGGCCCGGCGCGCGGCCGGCGACGAAGCGCGCGGCGCGCAGGCTGCCCTCGGCATAGTTGGCGCGGCTGGTGCTGCGGTGCGTGATCTCCAGCCGCTCGCCGGTGCCGGCGAAGAGCACGGTGTGGTCGCCGACGATGTCGCCGCCGCGCACGGTGGCAAAGCCGATCGCGCCCGGCGGCCGTTCGCCGGTGTGGCCGTGGCGGCTGAAGACACCGTGCGTGTCCAGCGCGACACTGCGTGCCGCGGCCAGCACCTCGCCCATCTTCAGCGCGGTGCCGCTGGGCGCGTCGATCTTGTGGCGGTGGTGCGCCTCGACGACCTCGATGTCGTAGCCCTCGCCCAGCGCGCGCGCGGCCTGGTCGAGCAGGCGCAGCATCACGTTGACACCCACGCTCATGTTGGGCGCAAAGACGATGGCCAGCTGCTGCGCGAAGGCGGCCAGCTCGGCCTTCTGCGCCGGCGTGAAGCCGGTGGTGCCGATCACCGCGCGCACGCCGAGCCGGCGGCACACCGCCAGGTGGGCCAGCGTGCCCTCGGGGCGCGTGAAGTCGATCAGCACGTCGGCGCCGGCGAGCCCGGCGGACAGGTCCGAGCTCACCGCCACGCCGCTCGTGCGGCCGAGGAAGGCGCCGGCGTCCTGGCCGTCGAGCGGGCTGCCGGGGGTCTCCAGCGCGCCGGTGAGGCGGCAGTCGGCGCTGTCCAGCACCGCCTGCAGCAGCATGCGGCCCATGCGGCCCCCAGCGCCGGCGATGGCGATGTTCAGCATGGCACGCCGGCAACGGCAGTGTTCAGCATGGCAGGCTGCGGCTGCCGCGGCGCCTCAGGACGCTTCCAGCGGCGGGTAGTCGCGCACCGGTCCCACGGGCTCGGCCGGCGGGGCCTCGCGCCGCGGCGGCGGCGGCAGGGCCTGGCGCTCCTCTTCCGTGAGCTCGAGCTTGGGTGCGCGCAGGTCCTTGAAGCGGCTGATCGAGGCGACGAATTCGCGCTCGGTCGGCAGCTCCGGCACCTCCACCGACTTGACCACGTCGCCGTCGAAGTGCACGACGACGCTGCGCCGCTGCACGTCGGTGTTGGGCCGGCGCAGCGAGAAGATGTAGTCCCAGCGGTTGGCGTGGAAGGGGTCGGCGATCAGCGGCGTGCCGAGGATGTCGCGCACCTGCAGCCGCGTCAGGCCCGGGCGCACCAGTGCGGCCTGCTCGCGCGTGATGGCGTTGCCCTGCACGATGTCGATGCGGTAGGGCGTGATCAGGCCCAGGAAGCTGTCGGTGCGCTGCAGCGACTCGCAGCCGCCGAGCAGTGCGGCGGCGGCCAGCAGACCGGTGATCGCGAGGGAACGGCGCATGGGCAGAAAAGGGACTCGGGTTCGTGGCGGCGGCGGACGGGCCGCGCCGCCACCGCGCAGGCGGCGGGGCCGTGCACGCGTGACTATGATCGGGCGATTCTAGCGGGCGGGCCCCTGGGCCCGGCGCACGCCGGGACGGCCCGATGCAGCCCCGAAGAGGACGATGCGATGACCCACGCCGAAGAACTGAAGAGCAGCGGCCTGAAGGCCACGCTGCCGCGCATCAAGATCCTGGAGGTCTTCCAGCGCACCGAGCGCCGCCACCTCACGGCCGAGGACGTGTTCAAGGTGCTGCTGGCCGAGGGCTCGGACATCGGCCTGGCCACCGTCTACCGCGTGCTGATGCAGTTCGAGCAGGCCGGGCTGCTGACGCGCAGCAACTTCGAGTCCGGCAAGGCCGTCTACGAGCTCAACGAGGGCCAGCACCACGACCACCTGGTGTGCCTGGACTGCGGCCGCGTCGAGGAGTTCTACGACGCCGAGATCGAGGCGCGCCAGCGCTCGGTGGCGGTCGCGCGCGGCTTCTCTCTGCAGGAACACTCGCTGGCGCTGTACGCGCGCTGCACGAAGACCGACTGCGCCTACCGCAAGCCATAGAGCGGCCGCGCGGCCACGGGGCTCATTCCGCCGGCCCGCCGCGTTCCATCGCCGCCTGGTGGCGCTTGATGAACTCCTGGTAGGTGTCGATGCCGCGCAGCTGCAGCACGGTATTGCGCACCGCGGCCTCCACCAGCACCGCGAGGTTGCGCCCGGCATCCACCTGGATCACCACCTTGCGCACCGGCAGGCCGAGGATCTCCTCGTACAGCGGTTCGTAGGGCAGGCGCTCGAACTCGCGCTCCATCGTCTCCTTGCGCACCAGGTGCACCATCAGGTGCAGGCGCATCTTCCGGCGCACCGCGGTCTCGCCGAAGATCGCCTTGATGTCCAGCAGCCCGATGCCGCGCACCTCCAGCAGGTTCTGCAGCAGGTCCGGGCAGCGGCCCTCCAGCGCGTTCTGGCTGATGCGGTAGATGTCCACCGCGTCGTCGGCCACCAGGCCGTGGCCGCGGCTGATCAGCTCCAGCCCCAGTTCGCTCTTGCCCAGGCCGCTCTCGCCGGTCAGCAGCACCCCGAGGCCCAGGATGTCCATGAACACGCCGTGGCGCGTGCTGCGCTCGGCGAAGTGGCGGCCGAGGTAGCCGCGCACGAGGTCGATCACGTGGCCGGCCGACTCCGCGGTGACGAACAGCGGGATCTCGGCGCGGTCGCACATCGCCACCAGGCGGTCCGGCGGCACCTGCGCGTCGGCCACGATCAGCACCGGCGGCTCCAGCGTGACGATGCGCGAGATGCGGCGCTCCTGGTCCTCCGGCGAGGCCGCCAGCAGGTAGGCCACCTCGCGCTGGCCGACGATCTGCACCCGGTAGGGGTGGATGTAGTTGAGGTAGCCGACGAGGTCGGCGGCGCTGCGCGCGTCGCGCACCGCGGCGTCGTCGAAGCGGCGCTCGGGGTGGGCGTGGCCGGCGATCCACTCCCAGCGCAGCGACTGCCGGTGCGCCTCGAACAGCGCCTCGGCGCTCATCGAGGTGGGCTTCATGCGCGGGCTCCGCGGGCGACGCCGTGCGCCGGACGCGTCATGCCACCGACTTCAGCGGCTCCCAGTCCGAGATCAGCTTGTGCACGCCGGCCGCCTCGGGCTCGGACTTCAGCCGTTCGCGCAGTTCGCGGTCGGACAGCATCTCGGCGATCTCGGACAGGATCTCCAGGTGGCGCTGCGTCGCCGCCTCGGGCACCAGCAGGAAAATCAGCAGCGACACCGGTTCGTCGTCCGGCGCGTCGAAGGGGATCGGCTGCTGCACCCGCAGCACGGCGGCCAGCGGATTCTTCAGGCCCTTGATGCGCCCGTGCGGGATCGCCACCGCGTGACCCAGCCCGGTGGAGCCCAGCCGCTCGCGCGCGAACAGGTTGTCCGTGACGATGCTGCGGGCGATGGCGTGCTGGTTCTCGAACAGCAGCCCTGCGTGCTCGAACACGCGCTTCTTGCTGGTCGCCTCCACGTTCACCAGCACGTTGCTGGCGGGCAGGATCGCGGCGAGACGGTTCATCGGCCTGTTCCCAGTCCGCGGCCGGCGCGGGCGAGCGGCCCGGGGCGGACGACGGTGTTACCAAAGCAAACGATCATAGACCTGCCACCGATGCCCCGTCGCCGCCCCGGGTCCCCGAAGCGGGTGGAATTGGCAGTCGATGCGGCGCTGCAACAACGCGCGTTTCCACCAAGTGAGATGGGCACCGAAGCGGGGCAGCGCCGTCCACCACAGACGGCGACGGCCCCGAAGGGCCGTCGACACCAGACCGGCGCGGCGCTAGGCCGCATCCGCCAGGTTGCGCTTGGGCGACTCGTGGTGGTGGTCCTGCAGCCGGTCCTTGTGCCGCACCACCTGGCGGTCGAGCTTGTCCATCAGCTGGTCGATGGCGGCGTACAGGTCCTCGTGCGCCTGCTCGACGAAGATGTCGCGGCCCTTCACGTGCAGCGTCACCTCGGCCTTCTGCCTTCGTTCCTTCTCCTTGAGCTTCTCGACGGTCAGCAGCACGTTCACATCCACCACCTGATCGAAGTGCCTCGTCACCCGGTCCAGCTTGGTAAGTACGTACTCACGCAGGGCGGGTGTGACTTCGAGGTGATGTCCGCTGATCGTCAAGTTCATCAGAACCTCCTTTTCGAGGATGACGCCGGCCGCCGGAGGCGGCGGGCTGGGGGGAGAAGGCGGGAGTTACAGCGAGAAGGGGCGGAGGACGGCAGGAAGACTGCAAGAAGGCGGCAAGAAAGCGGCAGGAAGGCAGCAGCAGCAGGGCGGCAACGGCGGCAGGCGAGCCCGCCGGGCATGGCCCGCGAAGACCACCCCCTGCAACCCAGTGTGCACCCGTTGCACCCCGGTGACAAGCGCCACCCCGCGGCCTTCGCGGGCAGCGCCGTGACGGGCTGCCCGGTCGCCCGGCGAGCTTCTTGCTGCGGCTGCCAGCGACGGCGCGCGCCGCACCGTGCCGGTGCGACCCGGCGGCGTGGGGGCGGCGCGACAGCGCGGCCCCGCGCGCGGCAGGGCCCGTCGCTAGAATGAAACTGCCCCAGGGACGAGAGGCCGCAACCGGCCAGGCCAGCACAAGATGAAACTGATCGGTTCGCTCACCAGCCCCTACGTGCGCAAGGTCCGCGTCGTGATGGCCGAGAAGAAGCTGGACTTCCAGTTCGTCGTCGAGGACCCCTGGAACGCCGAGGTCGTGCTCAAGAGCAACCCGCTGGGCAAGGTGCCCTGCCTGGTGATGGAAGGCGGCGAGGCGGTCTTCGACTCGCGCGTCATCGTCGAATACCTGGACACGCTCTCGCCGGTGGGCAAGCTGATCCCTGCCAGCGGCCGCGAGCGCGTGGAGGTGCGCACCTGGGAGGCCCTGGCCGACGGCCTGCTGGACGCCGCCATCCTGGCGCGCCTGGAGGCCACCTGGCCGGGGCGCAGCGCCGGCGAGCGCTCGCAGGCCTGGATCGACCGCCAGATGCGCGCCGTGCGCAGCTCGGTCAAGGCCATGGGCCAGGGCCTGGGCGACAAGCCCTGGTGCCACGGCAACGCCTTCACGCTGGCCGACGTGGCCGTGGGCTGTGCGCTGGGCTACCTGGACTTCCGCTTCCCGCAGATCGCCTGGCGCGACGAGCACCCGAACCTGAAGAAGCTGTTCGACAAGCTGGCCGCGCGCCCGAGCTTCGTGGACAGTGCCCCGCCTGTCGCCTGACGGCGCTCAGGCGCCGAAGAAGCGCAGCAATTCGTCTGCCGTCTCCTGCGGCAGTTCCTCCGGGATGAAGTGCCCGGCCGGCATCGCGTGGCCCTGCACGCGGCCGGCGCATTGCGCCTGCCACAGCGCCAGCGGGTCGAACAGCTTCTGGACGACGCCGCGTGCGCCCCACAGCACCAGCAGCTCGCAGGCGAGCTTGTGCCCCGCGGCACGCGAGGCGCGGTCCTCGTCCAGGCTGATGCCCGCGGCGGCGCGGTAGTCCTCGCAGGCGGCGTGGATGGCCTCGGGCGTGCAGAAGCAGCGCTCGTACTCGGCCAGCGCGCGCGGCTCGACGTGGCCGAGCCCGCCGCTGCCCCAGCCGCCGAGCTTGACGTGCAGGTACTCGCGCGCGCAGCCGCCGATCATCAGCTCGGGCAGCGGCGCGGGCTGGATCAGGTGGAACCAGTGGTAGTAGGCGCTGGCGAAGCGCAGGTCGGTCGCCTCGTACATGTCCAGCGTCGGCGCGATGTCCAGCACGCACAGGCGGCTGACCGCCTGCGGGTGGTCCAGCGCCAGCCGGTGCGCGACACGCCCGCCGCGGTCGTGGCCGCAGACGCCGAAGCGCGCGTGCCCCAGGTGGCGCATCAGCGCCAGCAGGTCGGCCGCCTTGGCGCGCATGCCGTGGTTGGCGTGGTCGGGCTCGCCGCGCGGCTTGGCGCTGTCGCCGTAGCCGCGCAGGTCCGGCAGCACCAGGCGGAAGTGCGGCGCCAGGCGCTGCGCGACCCCGTGCCACATCACGTGCGTCTGCGGGAAGCCGTGCACCAGCAGCAGCGGCGGCGCACCGGCGCGGCCGCCGGTGCGGGCGTGGATGCGCACGCCGGCGTGCTCGAAGTCCAGCGTCTCGAAGCCCGCGAACCAGCCCTCGTCCATGCCTCGGCCTCCTTGCCGTCGTGGCAGGCGAGCATAGACCCGGCGCTGGCTATACTCCAGCCCAGCGCTGATTTGCTCCGGCTTGCGGGCGCTCTACAAATGCCGCTAAACAGGACCATCGCAACCCGGTGGCCGTGTGCAGCGGCGCCGGGTTTTCCTTTAGTCGACGATGGCTGCCCTGGGAACCGTCACCGCACGGACGATGCACTTCGACGAGCCGCTGGCGCTGGCCAGCGGCGCCGTGCTGCCCGGGTACGAACTCGCCTACGAGACCTACGGCACGCTCGCACCCGATGCCGGCAACGCCGTGCTGGTGTGCCACGCGCTCAATGCCAGCCACCATGTCGCCGGCCTGGACGCGCAGGGGCGCGCCGGCTGGTGGGACAACCTGGTCGGCCCGGGCAAGCCGCTGGACACCGAGCGCTTCTTCGTCATCGGCGTCAACAACCCGGGCTCCTGCTTCGGCTCCACCGGCCCGATGCACGTCAACCCGGCCACCGGCCGGCCCTGGGGCCCGGACTTCCCGGTCGTCACGGTGGAGGACTGGGTCGACGCGCAGGCGCGGCTGCTCGACCGGCTGGGCATCGCGCAGCTGGCCGCGGTGATCGGCGGCAGCCTGGGCGGCATGCAGGCGCTGGCCTGGACGCTGCGCCAACCGCAGCGCGTGCGCCACTGCATCGCGGTGGCCACGGCGCCCAACCTGTCGGCGCAGAACATCGCCTTCAACGAGGTGGCGCGGCGCGCCATCGTCACCGACCCCGACTTCCACGGCGGCCGCTTCTACGAGCACGGCACGCTGCCGCGGCGCGGCCTGCGCGTGGCGCGCATGCTGGGCCACATCACCTACCTCAGCGACGACGCGATGGAGGCGAAGTTCGGCCGCCGCCTGCGCCACGGCAGCCCGGCCTACACGACGCAGGACATCGAGTTCGAGATCGAGAGCTACCTGCGCCACCAGGGCGACAAGTTCAGCGAATACTTCGACGCCAACACCTACCTGCTGATCACGCGCGCGCTGGACTATTTCGACCCCGCGCGGGTCCATGGCGGCGACCTCGCGCGCGCCTTCGCCGCCGCGCGCGCCAACCCGGCGCTGCGCTACCTGCTGGTCAGCTTCACGACCGACTGGCGCTTCGCGCCGGCGCGCTCGCGCGAGATCGTCAAGGCGCTGGTGGACAACCGCATCGCCGTCAGCTACGCGGAGATCGACGCGCCGCACGGCCACGACGCCTTCCTGCTGGACGACCCGCGCTACCACGCGGTGCTGCGCAACCTGTTCCAGCGCATCGCAGGCGAGCAGGCGGCCGCCGGCGGCGACCACGCCCCGGCGGCCGACGGCGGAACCGGCTCGCGCCGCGCCCCCGAGGACGCGGCGGCAGAAGCCGCCGGCGAGGGAGACGGGAGTGAGTGAGCGCCGCGACCTGGAGCTGATCGCCGAGCTGGTGCCCGCCGGCGCGCGCGTGCTGGACCTGGGCTGCGGCAACGGCGAGCTGCTGGCCACGCTGCGCGACCGCAAGGGCTGCACCGGCTACGGCATCGAGATCGCCGACGCCAACGTCGCGGCCTGCGTGCAGCGCGGCATCGACGTCATCCAGCTCAACCTGGAGGACGGGCTGGCGCTGTTCGAGGACCGCAGCTTCGACGTCGTGCTGCAGCTGGACACGCTGCAACACCTGCGCCACACCGAGCGCATGCTGCGCGAGACCGCGCGCGTGGGCCGCATCGGCATCGTCAGCTTCCCGAATTTCGCGCACTGGCCCAACCGGCTGCGCGTGCTGGGCGGGCGCATGCCGGTCACGCGCACGCTGCCCTACCAGTGGTTCGACACGCCGAACATCCGCGTCGCGACCTTTGCCGACTTCGAGGTGCTGGCGCGGCGCTGCGGCCTGGCCGTCACCGGCAGCTTCGGGCTGCAGGACGGCCACGTGGTGCGGCACTGGCCCAACCTGCGTGCCAGCGTGGCGGTGTTCCGCTTCGAGGCCGCCGCGGCCTGAGCGCCGCGGCTGCGCTCAGGTCTTCGCCAGCGTCTCGGCGCACCAGGCGTGCAGCCCGGCGTCGTCCACCTGCGCCAGCAGCGCGGCCATGCGCTCGCGGTGCGCGGCCGCGGCCGCCGCGTCGCCGGCGGCGCGTTCGGCATGCACGTTGCACTCGTGGGCGAAGAAGCGCTCGGCGGCGTCGGCGCCCTCGCGCTCGCAGGCCGCCAGGCAGGCCTGCGCCGCGGCACGCGCCGGCGCGCCCTGGCCGAGCACGGCATGGCACATCGCGAGCTGGTAGTCGGCGCGCTCGACCTGCATCCAGGTGCCGGCATGCGCCCAGGCGCGGCGCGCCAGCGCGGCGGCGTCCAGCATCAGCGCATCGCGCGCGGCGTCGCCGCGCGGCCCCAGCCGCAGGTCCACGGCCACGTTGTTGGCGGTGGCGGCGTAGGCGCGGCGTGCCGCCGCATCGTCGCTGGCGGCTGCGGCGGCCTCGTCGGCCAGCAGGCAGGCACGCGCCGCGCCGACCTGGCCGCGCTGCAGCAGCGCCAGCACCACGTTCTGCAGCGCGCCCCAGCGTGCCGCGTCGGGCAGCGCCTCGGGCCGGCCCTCGCCCCCCAGCACGGTGAGCGCCCAGCGCGCCCGCGCTGCCGCAGGCTCCAGCGCCACGCCGCGCGGCAGCGCGGACAGCAGCCGCTGCAACGCCGGCGCATCGTCCAGGTGCGCCAGCAGCAGGTGCTCCGCCAGCCGCACGGCCTGCGCGCCGTCGCCGTCGTCGTGCAGCGTGGCGGCGCGCCGCTGCAGTTCGTCGGCCACCTCGCGCGGCGCATCCGCATGGCGGTCCCAGGCCGCGGCCAGCCAGTCGCCGAGCGGCGTCGCGCCGGCGCTCATGGCAGCGCGACACCCAGCCGGCGCGCCAGGAAGTCCAGCCGGTCCTGGCCCCAGAAGATCTCGCCGTCGACCACGTAGCTCGGCGCGCCGAAGACGCCGGCGGCAATCGCCGCGTCGGTGTGCGCCTGGTAGGCCTGCGCGACGGCCTCGGACTGCGCCTCGTCCATGCGCGCGGCAGGCAGCCCGGCCTCGGAGAGCAGCGTTGCCAGCGTGATCGGATCGGCGATGTTGCGCTGCTGCGCCCAGCAGGCGGCGAGCACGCGCCCGGTGAGGTCCAGCGCCGCGTCGGCGCCGTCGGCGCGTTCGACGGCGACGATCAGCCTGGCCGAAGGATGCCCGTCGACCGGGAACCAGGTCGGCTGCAGGTGCAGCGGCAGGCCCAGGTGGTCGGCCCAGCGCCGCAGCTCGACCAGGCGGTAGGCCTGGCGCTGCGGCGCCCGCTTGGGCAGCGTCAGCCCGCCGGACACCGGGAAGACCTGCCCGTAGTCCGCCGGCCGCACGTGCACGGTGGCGCCGGCGGCGCGCACGGTCTGCACGAAGCGCGCGTGCCCGAGGTAGGTCCAGGGCGACTGGGTCGCGAAGTAGTAGTCGACGGCGACGGGCATGGCCAAGCCTCCTGCGCTGTGGGCGCGGCAAGTCTAGCGAGCACCGGGCCAGGCCGTCGATATAGTGCGGCGGCAACGCCCGACGCGCCGACGATCCCGCGACACCGTGAGCCAGGCCCTGATCAACGAGTACCTCGCCGAACTCGACCGGCTGAAGAAGACCAGCGGCAGCACGCGCGAGACCATCGTCCGCGAAGCCTTCAAGGACCTGCTCAAGGCCTGGGGCAAGGCGCAGGACCTGGTGTTCGTGGCCGAGTACCCGCTGAAGACGGTCACCAAGTCGAACATCAGCATCGATGGCGCGCTGCTGCACAGCATCCGCACGCCGCTGGGCTGGTGGGAGGCCAAGGACGAAGACGACGACCTCGACCAGGAGATCGCCAAGAAGTTCAAGAAGGGCTACCCGCGCGACAACATCGTCTTCACCGACGACGCGACCGCCTCGCTTTGGCAGGCCGGCCACGAGGTGATGCGCTGCGACATGACCGACACGGCGCAGCTGGCCAAGCTGCTGAAGCTGTTCTTCGGCTTCGAGCGCCCCGAGATCGCCGACTTCCGGCGCGCCGTGGAGCAGTTCAAGGCCGACCTGCCCGCCGTGCTGAAGGGCCTGCGCGAGATGATCGACGCGCAGCACGCCGCCAACGCGGCGTTCCGCGATGCCTCGGCCGGGTTCCTTGCGCACGCGCAGGAGGCCATCAACCCGGCGCTGGGCGAGGCTGACGTGCGCGAGATGCTGATCCAGCACGTGCTGACCGAAGAGATCTTCAGCAAGGTCTTCGACGACAGCGACTTCCACCGCCACAACAACGTGGCGCGGCGGCTGTACGAGCTGGAGGCCACGTTCTTCACCGGCAGCCTGAAGAAGACCACGCTCAAGGGCCTGGAGCCCTACTACGCCGCCATCCGCAGCGCGGCGGCGCAGATCGGCAGCCATGCCGAGAAGCAGACCTTCCTGAAGGTCATCTATGAGAACTTCTACAAGGTCTACAACGCCAAGGCGGCCGATCGGCTGGGCGTGGTCTACACGCCGAACGAGATCGTGCGCTTCATGATCGAGGGCGCCGACTGGCTGTGCGAGAAGCACTTCGGCCGCAACCTCATCGACGAGAACGTCGAGATCCTCGACCCGGCCACGGGCACCGGCACCTTCATCTGCGAACTGCTCGACCACTTCCGCGGGCAGACCAAGAAGCTGCAGCACAAGTACCGGCACGAGCTGCACGCCAACGAGGTGGCCATCCTGCCGTACTACGTGGCCAACCTGAACATCGAGGCCACCTACGCCGCGCTCACCGGCGAGTACGAGGAGTTCCACAACCTGTGCTTCGTGGACACGCTGGACAACGTGGGCCTGCACACCGCGGCGCACGGCACCACGGGCGACCTGTTCGGCAGCGTGAGCGAGGAAAACGTGGCCCGCATCAAGCGGCAGAACAGCCGCAAGATCAGCGTGATCATCGGCAACCCGCCGTACAACGCGAACCAGGCCAACGAGAACGACAACAACAAGAACCGCGAGTACCCGGCCATCGACCGGCGCATCAAGGCCACCTACATCGCCGAGAGCACGGCGCAGAAGACCAAGCTGTACGACATGTACGCGCGCTTCTTCCGTTGGGCCAGCGACCGGCTGGCCGCGGATGGCGTGCTGGCCTTCGTGACCAACCGCAGCTTCATCGAGAGCCGCACCTTCGACGGCTTTCGCAAGGTGGTGGGGCAGGAGTTCGCCGAGGCTTACGTCGTGGACCTGGGCGGCGACGTGCGGGCCAATCCGAAGCTCAGCGGCACCAAGCACAACGTGTTCGGCATCCAGACCGGGGTGGCGATAAGCTTCTTCGTGAAGAAGCAGGGGGCGGCGGGGAAGAAGGGGTGCCGCGTGTTCTATACGCGGCGGCCGGAGCTTGAGTTTGCAGACGAGAAGCTCGCTTGGCTTGGGAGTTCGTCGGTCTCCCGATTGAACTTTGAACAAGTTCAACCCGATCCCAGGTTCAATTGGGTAAACAACGAGTCGAACGACTACGAAGCGCTCTTACCGATAGTGAGCCGCGATGCGAAGTCTGCATCCTCTGCGGCGGGACAGCGTGCGATCGCTCAGCTCTATTCGCTTGGTGTCTCGACCAATCGCGATGAGTGGGTTGTTGGAGAGTCGCCTGAGGTAGTGCGGGAGCGCGTGGCTTATCTTCTTGGGCACTACGAATCTCGACTTGGACACGATGATGTCGATGAGATCATCAAGTGGTCAGAGACGCTTCTGCGTCGCTGCAAGGCCAGACAAACAGAGGCTTTCGATGCCGGCCGCATAACGTCGACGCTTTACCGACCCTATGTGCGGTTTGACTACTACCACTCACGACTTCTGATCGACCGTCCTGGCATGGCCGACAAGTTGTTCCCAGCTGGGGTGTCGAATGAGGCTATCTGCTTCATGAACGGCGACCGTCAGCCATTCTCGGCAATAGCAACAGCCGCGGTCCCGAACCTGAACATGTTCTCGGCTGACGCGGTTCAGTACTTCACGCGGCACCAATATGCCGCCGACGGCACCCACCACGACAACATCACCGACTGGGCCCTCAAGCAGTTCCAGCAGCACTACCACCCCGGCAAGGGCCGCAAGCCGGCGGCGATCAACAAGGACGCCATCTTCCATTACGTCTACGCCGTGTTGCACGACCCCGTATACCGCGAGAAGTACGCGCTGAACCTGAAGCGCGAGTTTCCGCGCATCCCGCTGTACGGCAGCACGCTCTCCCACTTCGAGCAGTGGGCCGGCTGGGGCCGAGAGCTGATGGACCTGCACATCGGCTACGAAGCCGTCGAGCCCTGGTCCGTGAAGCGCCACGACGAGCCCGACACCAAGGCCCGCGCCGCCGGCCAGGCGCCCAAGTGCATCCTGAAGAGCCTGCCCGAGGAAGGCCGCATCGTCGTCGACACCGAAACCACGCTGTCGGGCATACCGCCCGAGGCCTGGCACTACCGCCTGGGCAACCGCAGTGCGCTCGACTGGGTGCTCGACCAGCACAAGGAGCGCCGTCCCAAGGACCCCACCATCCGCGAGAAGTTCGACACCTACCGCTTTGCCGACCACAAGGAGCGCGTGCTCAAGCTGCTGGCCCGCGTGGCGCGCGTGAGCGTGGAGACGGTACGCATCCTCGAGGCCTTGAAGGGCGGCACTCGCTGACGGGCGCCGGCCGGGGCCTGCGCTTCAGGTCTCGGCTTCCTCGGTCGGCTCCGCCTTCGCCTGCCAGCCGCGCTGCGGCGTCGTCTTCAGCACCAGCCGCTGGTGGATGAGCCGCTCCACCTCGTTCACGCGCTGCATCACCCGCGCGATGGTCTCGTTGCCGTCGTGCCGCTCGCTCCACAGCAGCCGCAGGTGCTTGTCGGCCAGCACCGGGATGCGGCTGCGCTTCTCCCACAGCGCCACGCTCTGTTCCGACACGCCGAGCAGCTTGCCCAGCGAGGACTGCGACAAGCGCAGGTGCTGGCGCAGGTAGCGGAACTCGCTGCCCGTCAGGTGCCCGGGCTTGCGCACCAGCGCGGCGCAGATCGAAAGCACCAGGCCGTCCAGGTCGTGGATGGCCGTGGCCACGCCATGCGCGGTGCGGCGCTGGGTGTAGCCGTTGGCCAGGAAGACATTGCGCAAACCACCGTCGTCGAACTTGAGCATCGTCACTTCTCCAGATCGATGACCGTCACCACGAGCACGCCAGGGTCCTCGTCGTCCAGTGCCACCGCAGCGGCCAGATGACGGCCGGCCACGAAGTGCTCCATGCGGCACACGATACCGGTGTGGCGCGCATCGGGCTCCGGCGGGCGCCGTAACCGCCCCTCGCGCAGCACATCGAGCACCAGCGTCCAGCCGATGTGCCGCTGGCGCATGCGCAGCCGGCAGTGATCGGTCAGGAACACCGCCGCAGGATCGCGGCTGCGCAGCCGGATGAGGCGCTGCAGTTGCGGCTGCGAGAGCTTGTGCACCGAGGCCATGATCTATAAGAATTATAGGCCCGAACCAGGCGCCGGGGGTTCGGCGCGGGGCGCTCTACAGCAGCGGCCGCAGGAAGCGCCCGGTATGGCTGCCCACCTCGTCGGCGCGCGCCGCCACCTCCTCCGGCGGGCCGGCCAGCAGCACGCGCCCGCCGCCGGCGCCGCCCTCGGGGCCGAGGTCGATCAGCCAGTCGGCGGTCTTGATGACGTCCAGGTTGTGCTCGATCACGACGATGGTGTTGCCGGCATCGGCCAGCTGCTGCAGCACCTTCAGCAGCAGGCCCACGTCGTGGAAGTGCAGCCCGGTCGTCGGCTCGTCCAGGATGTACAGCGTGCGTCCGGTGTCGCGCTTGCTCAGCTCCAGCGCCAGCTTCACGCGCTGCGCCTCGCCGCCGGACAGCGTGGTCGCCGCCTGCCCCAGCCGCACGTAGCCCAGCCCCACGTCCAGCAGCGTCTGCAGCTTGCGCGCGATGCCCGGCACGGCGCCGAAGAACGCATGCGCGTCCTCCACCGTCAGCTCCAGCACCTGGTGGATGTTCAGGCCCTTGTACAGGATCTCCAGCGTCTCGCGGTTGTAGCGCCGGCCCTGGCAGGTGTCGCAGGGCACGTAGACGTCGGGCAGGAAGTGCATCTCGACCTTGATGACGCCGTCGCCCTCGCAGGCCTCGCAGCGCCCGCCGCCGCTGGCCGCCCCGACGTTGAAGCTGAAGCGGCCGGGGCCGTAGCCGCGCTCGCGCGCCGCCGGCACCTCGGCAAAGAGCTCGCGGATCGGCGTGAACAGGCCCGTGTACGTGGCCGGGTTGCTGCGCGGCGTGCGCCCGATCGGGCTCTGGTCGACGTTGATCACCTTGTCGAAGGCCTCCAGGCCCTCGATGCGCTCGTGCGGCGCGGGCTCGGCGTGGCTGCCGTAGAGCTTGCGCGCGACGGCGGCGTACAGCGTGTCGTTGATCAGCGTGCTCTTGCCCGAGCCGCTGACGCCGGTGACGCAGGTGAACAGCCCCACCGGGATGTCCACCGTCACGCGCCGCAGGTTGTTGCCGTGCGCGCCGACGATGCGCAGCCGCTGTTCCTCGCCCGCGCCCGGCGTGCGCCGCGGCCCCGGGCGCGCGATGCGCAGCGCATGCGCGAGGTAGCGGCCGGTCAGCGACTCGGCGCTGGCCGCCACCTCGGCCGGCGTGCCCTGCGCCACGACGCGCCCGCCGTGCACGCCCGCACCCGGGCCCATGTCCACGACATGGTCGCTGGCGCGGATCATGTCCTCGTCGTGCTCGACGACGAGCACGCTGTTGCCCAGGTCGCGCAGGTGGCGCAGCGTGCCGATCAGGCGCTCGTTGTCGCGCTGGTGCAGCCCGATGCTGGGTTCGTCCAGCACGTACATCACGCCGCTGAGCCCGCTGCCGATCTGGCTGGCCAGCCGGATGCGCTGCGCCTCGCCGCCGGAGAGCGTGTCCGCGCCACGGTCGAGGCTGAGGTAGTTGAGCCCGACGTCGTTGAGGAAGCGCAGCCGCGAGCGGATCTCGCGCACGATCTTGTCGGCGATCTCGGCCTTGGCGCCAACCAGCCGCAGCGCCTCGAAGTAGGCCAGCGCCTCGGCCAGCGTGGCGTGCTCGACGGCATAGATCGGCAAGCCCCGGCCGCGTTCGGCGTCGAGCAGGAAGACATGCCGCGCCTCGCGCTTGAGCCGCGTGCCGCCGCAGTCCGGGCAGGGCCTGGCGGCCTGGTAGCGCGCCAGTTCCTCGCGCACGGCCACCGAGTCGGTCTCGCGGAAACGGCGCTCGAAGTTGGGGATGATGCCTTCGAAGGCATGCCGCCGCTTCACGCTGCGCGTGCGCGTGCGGCCCTTGCCCGCGGCGCTCTCGGCTTCGTAGACGAATTCGATGTCCTCGTCGCCGCTGCCGTGCAGCAGCACGCGGCGCGCGGTCTCGGGCAGCGCCTCGAAGGGCTGCTCGATGTCGAAGCCGTAGTGCTTCGCCACCGCCTCCAGCAGCGAGTAGGTGTAGCCGTTGCGCCGGTCCCAGCCCTTCACCGCGCCGGCCGCCAGGCTCAGGCTGGGGAAGGCGACGACCCGCTCGGGGTCGATCGCGGTGACCTGGCCCAGCCCGTCGCAGGTGGGGCAGGCGCCGACCGGCGAGTTGAAGCTGAACAGCCGCGGCTCCAGCTCGGGCAGCGAGTAGCTGCACACGGGGCAGCCGAACTTGCTGCTGAAGAGATGCTCGCGCCCGCCATCAAGCTCCAGCGCGATGGCGCGCCCGTCGGCGATGCGCAGCGCGGCCTCGAAGCTCTCGGCCAGGCGCTGCTGGAAGTCCGGTCGCGTGCGCAGGCGGTCGATGACGACGTCGATGTCGTGCTTCTCGGTCTTCTTCAGCTTCGGCAGGTCCTCGGCCTCGACGATCTCGCGGCCCGGTCCCTGACCGACACGGAAGCGCACGTAG
Source organism: uncultured Rubrivivax sp. (assembly GCA_964621995.1). Taxonomy (GTDB): domain Bacteria; phylum Pseudomonadota; class Gammaproteobacteria; order Burkholderiales; family Burkholderiaceae_C; genus Rubrivivax. The sequence goes on from CAZUPH010000005.1 coordinate 24,442, forward strand.
CCGCGCGCGAGCATGTCCTGGAACAGGTCGCCGAACTCGCCCTTGCGGTCGCGCACCACCGGGGCGAGGATCATCAGCCGGGTGTCCTCGGGCAGCGCGAGCACGGCGTCCACCATCTGGCTCACGCTCTGCGCGGCCAGCGGCAGGTCGTGCTCCGGGCAGTAGGGCGTGCCCGCGCGCGCATACAGCAGCCGCAGGTAGTCGTGGATCTCGGTGATCGTGCCGACCGTGCTGCGCGGGTTGTGGCTGGTGGCCTTCTGCTCGATGCTGATCGCCGGGCTCAGGCCCTCGATCACGTCGACGTCGGGCTTGTCCATCAGCTGCAGGAACTGCCGCGCGTAGGCCGACAGGCTCTCGACGTAGCGGCGCTGGCCTTCGGCGTAGAGCGTGTCGAAGGCCAGGCTCGACTTGCCCGAGCCCGACAGCCCGGTGATCACGACGAGCGCATTCTTCGGGATGTCGAGGTCGATGTTCTTCAGGTTGTGCGTGCGCGCGCCCCGCACGCGAAGCGTGCGTTGGTCGATCGACTCCCGCAGGGTGCGTTGGTCGATCGATTCGCGAAGCGTGTGCTGCCCGTCGTTCGCGCGGTGCTGCGGTTCGGTGGTGTCGGGCGCGGCGGGCATGGTCGTGGGGCAGGCGAACCGGTCATCATAGCGACGCGGTGCGCCGCGGGATCACCCCCCGGCCCGGCGCGCGCGGCAGGCGGCCGTCCGGCCGCGCCGACCGCGCCGACCGCGGTGTCGCAGCCTACCCGTGCGCGCTCAGCACCCCGAGGATCTGTTCCCCGTAGGCCTCGAGCTTCTTCGCGCCGACGCCGCCGATCGCGCCCAGCGCGTCCAGCGTGTCCGGGCACTCGCGCGCCATCTCGGCCAGCGTGGCGTCGTGGAACACGATGTAGGCCGGCAGGTTGTGCTCGCGCGCGACCTCGGCGCGCCAGGCCTTCAGCGCCTGGAAGCGCGCGGTGGCGGCCTCGTCCAGCGGCAGCGGCGGGGGCTTCGCCGCGCCCCCGGCGCCGCTCCGGCGCGTCGCACGCACGCGCGCCTTCGGCTCCACCGGCACGCGCAGCAGCACCGGCACCTCGCCGCGCAGCACCGCGCGTGCGCTGGCGGTCAGCGCCAGCGTATTCCATTCGCCCTCGGCGCGCAGGTGGCCCAGCGCGAGCAGCTGGCGCAGCACGCCGCGCCACTGCGCCTCGCTCACCTCGGCGCCGACGCCGAAGGTGCTGAGCTCGTCGTGGCCGAACTGCGCCACCTTCTCGGTGCGCTTGCCGCGCAGCACGTCGATCAGGTGCCCGGCACCGAAGCTGCGCGGCCCGCGCCCCTGCTCGTGGTGCTGCACGAAGCGCCAGACGCAGGACAGCAGCTTGCGCGCCGCCTCGGTGGCGTCCCAGGTGCCTGGCGGGTTCAGGCAGTTGTCGCAATTGCCGCAGGCCGTGCTGTGCTCGCCGAAGTAGGCCAGCAGCCGCACGCGCCGGCAGTCGTGGGCCTCGGCCAGCGCCAGCAGCGCGTCGAGCTTGCCGCGCTGCAGGCGCTTGAAGTCCTCCGGCGCCTCGCTCTCGTCGATCATGCGGCGCTGGTTCACCACGTCCTGCAGCCCGTAGGCCATCCAGGCGTCGGCAGCCAGGCCGTCGCGCCCGGCCCGACCGGTCTCCTGGTAGTAGCCCTCGATGTTCTTCGGCAGGTCCAGGTGGGCGACGAAGCGCACGTCGGGCTTGTCGATGCCCATGCCGAAGGCGATGGTGGCGACCATCACGATGCCGTCCTCGCGCAGGAAGCGGTCCTGGTGGCGGCGCCGCACCTCGGCGTCCAGCCCGGCGTGGTAGGGCAGCGCGGCCACGCCCTCGCCTTCCAGCCAGGCCGCCGTCTCCTCCACCTTGCGCCGGCTCTGGCAGTAGACGATGCCGGCATCGCCCTCGTGCTCTTCGCGAAGGAAGCGCAGCAGCTGCTTTCTCGGCTCGTCCTTCTCGACGATGGTGTAGCGGATGTTCGGGCGGTCGAAGCTGGCGACGAAGACCTGCGCCGCCTGCAGCTGCAGCCGCTCGATGATGTCGGCGCGCGTGTGCGCGTCGGCGGTGGCGGTCAGCGCCAGGCGCGGCACGCCGGCATAGCGCTCGTGCAGCACCGACAGGCCGAGGTATTCCTCGCGGAAGTCGTGGCCCCACTGGCTGACGCAGTGCGCCTCGTCGATCGCGAACAGCGCGAGCAGCCCGCGCTCGTGCAGGCTGTCCAGCATCGCCAGGAAGCGCGGCGTGAGGATGCGCTCGGGCGCCGCGTACAGCAGCGTCAGCCGCCCGGCGAGCAGCTCGCGCTCGATGCGCCGTGCCTCGTCGCCCTCCAGCGTGCTGTTGAGGAAGGCGGCGTGCACGCCCAGCTCCTCCAGCGCGCCGACCTGGTCGTGCATCAGCGCGATCAGCGGGCTCACGACCACCGTCACGCCCTGCCCCGCGCGCTGCCGCACCAGTGCCGGCACCTGGTAGCACAGGCTCTTGCCGCCGCCGGTGGGCATCAGCACGAGCGCGTCGCCGCCGGCCACGACATGCTCCACCACCGCCTGCTGGTGGCCGCGGAAGGCGGCGTAGCCGAAGACCTCGTGCAGGATGTCCGCGGGGTCGTTGGCGAGGTCGGTGGCGGTCGCAGTCATCTCGGGCGCCGATGCTACTGCCTGACCCTCGGGCGGGTGCCCGCCGGCCCCGGGGTGCCCGGCGCGGTATCCGGTGCGTGCATGGCGCGTGCAGACCGGCGATCATGCCGGCCGGAGGTTGCAGCGTCGGCATGAACCAGCGGTCGGACGGCGGCGAGGCGCAGCGGTGGTTCGTCGGCCCCTGGCGGCTCGACGCCGAGGCCGACGAGATCGTGGCCGACGGCCGCGTCGTCAAGCTCGAGCCGCAGCAGATGCGGCTGCTGCTGCTGCTGGCGCGCCGCGCCGGCCAGGTGGTCACCACGCAGGAGCTGCTGGACGAGGTCTGGCGCGACCTCGTGGTGACGCCGAACTCGGTCTACCAGGCGGTGGCGCAGCTGCGGCGGCAGCTCGGCGACACCGCCGCCGAGCCCGGCTTCATTCAGACCGTGCACCGCAAGGGCTACCGGCTGGTGGCGCCGGTGCGGCGCGAATCGGCGCCCGGCCCCGCGCCGATGCCGGCGCCGCAGGCTGCCGCCGCGGCGGACCCGGTGCCCGCGGGCCCGGCGACTGCGCCCATCCCTGCGCCCATCCCTGCGCCTGCGCCGACTGCACCACCGGCGCCGGCGGCCGCCTCGCGCCGCAGCCTGCTGCTGGCGGCCGGGATGGCCGGTGGCGCGGCGTTGGGCGGCGTGCTGGCCTGGCGGCATTTTCCGGCGACGACATCGGCCCCGGCCACGCGGGCGCGCATCGCCGTGCTGCCCTTCGACGGCGCCGACGGCCACGCGGCGCTGGCCGAGGGCCTGGCACTGGACGTCATGCGCGAGCTCGGCCGGCGCCCGGACCTGGACGTGCTGGGGCCGGAAACCATGCTCGGCCTGCGCGCGGGCGGCGACGGCGACCGCCCGGCGCTGATGCAGCGGCTGCAGGTGCCCTACCTGCTCAGCGGCGAGCTGCGGCCCGGCGCGACGAGCCTGCGCCTGCAGGTGCGGCTGCACGGCGCCGGGCCCGCCGCGCCGCTGTGGCAGCGCGACTTCGAGACACCCACGGACCAGTTGTCCGGCCTGCCGGCCCAGGTGGCCGCCGAGACCTCGGCCGCGATGCGCCTGCCCGAGCTGGCCGGCCCGCCCGGCACGGCGGCGGCGAGCGAAGCCTACGAGCTCTATCTGCTCGGCAGCCGCGCCTGGCGGCCGAAGACCCCGGAGGCCTGGGAGCGTGCCCGCGTCTACTTCCAGCGCGGCATCGACCTCGACCCGGGCTATGCGCGCAACCATGTCGGGCTGGCCTGGTGCTGGCTGGGGCAGGCGACCTCGGGCGCGGGGCTGGGCCTCCCGCAGGCCATCGCGCGCGCCACCCCGCTGTTCGAGCGCGCGCTGGCACTGGACCCCGAGGCCGCCGACGCGCTGACCGGCCAGGCCGTGCTGCACCAGTTCGCCGGCGAGTTCGACACCGCCCGCCGGCTGCTGGCGCAGGCCATCCGCAACCAGCCCAGCTACGTGCAGGCCCTCTTCACGCTGGGCATCGTCGAGTTCGACGACGGCTGGCCGGAGAAGGCCGCGGCGCTGTTCGAGCGCGTCGCCGCGCTCGAGCCGCTGGGCGCCGTCGGCCCCGAGCGCCTGGGCTTCGCGCTGCTGCTCGGCGGCCAGCCGGAGGCGGCGGCGCGCAGCTTCCGCCGCGCGGTGACGCTGGAGCCGCGCTACCCGAACGGCGTCTGGGGCCTGGGCGTGCAGGGCTACGCCGTGGGCAACCTCGTGCAGGCCGTGGACAGCTACCGGCAGGCGCTGGCGCTGGAGCCGCGGCGCCCGTACCTGTGGAACGAGCTGGCCTGGCTGAGCCTGGACCTGCAGCGCCCGGACGAGGCACGCGCCGCCTTCGGCCGCGCGCTCGAGCTGCTGCCGGGCACCGCCTGGCTGCCGGTGCATGCCGCCCATGCCTGGCTGGCCGACGGCGGCGCGGCCGGCCGCGGCGCTCCGCCGGCGGCGCTGGCGCTGGGCGGCGCGCAGGCCGACACGGGAACGGTCTTCGCCGACATCTCCCTGCTGCGCGCCATGGCCGGCCTGCCGCTGGACGCCGCGCTGCTACAGCGCAGCCTGGACGTGGCCGCGGCGCGCGGCCAGGGCTGGACGCCGATCGCGTGGTTCGTCTTCCAGGGCTGGGTCTCGCAGCTGGCGCTGGCCACCGTGCAGGTGCTGCTGGGCCAGCGCGACGCGGCGGCGGCCACGCTCGCGGCGGTGCAGGCGCGGCTGGACGCGCTGCAGCGCCAGGGCAACCGGTGGCACATGCTGGAGGTGCACCGCGCCCGCGTGCTGGGGCTGCGCGGCCGGCCGGCCGAGGCGCTGGCGGCGCTGGAACGTGCCGCCGCGGCCGGTGCCCGCCGCACCTGGTGGTGGCGGCTGGACCCGGCGCTGGCCGAGGTGCGCGGGCTGCCGCGCTTTCGCACCCTCGTCGCGGAGATCGACGGCGTGCTCGCGCAGCAGCGCAAGCAGCTCGGCATGTGAGCGCACGCTCGCGGCTATTCGTCCGCGCGCTCTCAAGTTCAGAACTTCCTCAGCCTGGCCGCGCGGCCGCCGGCGCAGAGTTCAGGCCGACATCAGCACTTCCTCAGCGCGGCCTCAGGACATCGGGCCCCGGCTGGACTTCACTGGCGATGCGCCGATCGGGCGTACCCCTGCTGGAGAAGCCGCATGCACACCCGGACCCCTTCCAACGCCGCCCGCGCCGCGGGCCTGGCCACCGCGCTCACGCTGACGCTGCTGCAGGCCGCCTGCGGCGGCGGGCACCCCGAGGCCGACGTGGCGGACGCAACGCAGCGCACGGCCGCCGCCGGCGCCGCCGCGCCGGTGGTCGCCACGCACGAGCCCGAAGCCCCTCGCGACGAGCCGCTGGAGGTGGACGTGCGCTGCTGCGACGAGGCCGCCGTCGAGGAGGCCGTGGGCCTGGTCTGGGCGCTGCAGGCGGCCTACGACCTGCCCAACGGCGTGCCGGTCGTCCTGCGCGGCCAGGACCTGCGCCTGGCCATGGCCGCCGCGCGGCGCCTGGCCGACGGCGGCCTGACCCATGTCGTGGTGCTGCAGCCGTGACGGCGACCGCCCTGCCGCTGGCCGGCGCGCGCCGCTGGCTGGCGGGCAGCTTCACGTTGTGCAGCGCGGCGCGGCTGGCGGCCTACCTGCCCACGCTGTGGGCCATCCATGCCAGCGCCGACGCGTCGCAGCATTCGCTGTGGACCTGGGGCATCTGGCTGATCTCCAACCTGGCGATGGCCGCCTGGCTGTGCGAACGCTCCGGCGGCCGGCCCGACCGCGCGGCGGTGGTCAGCGCCGCCAATGCGCTGATGTGCCTGGCGGCGGTGGCGCTGATCGTCTGGCACCGCTGGTGAGCGCGCCCGCCCCCCCGGCGGGGGGCGCGGCGGCCCCACCGAGGGGGGCGACCCTGCGGGCCATGGCGGCTTCGCGCGGCGGGCCGATAATGGGCCGCACCCCCTCTGCAGCGCGACGGAGCACGTCATGGCCTCGGTCAACAAAGTCATCCTCATCGGCAACCTGGGTCGCGACCCGGAAGTGCGCTACGCGCCCAGCGGCAGCGCCATCTGCAACGTCACGCTGGCGACCAGCCGCCAGTGGAAGGACAAGACCTCCGGCGAGCGCCAGGAGGAGACCGAGTGGCACCGCGTCGTCTTCTACGACCGGCTGGCCGAGATCGCCGGCGAATACCTGAAGAAGGGCCGCCCGGTGTATGTCGAGGGCAGGCTGAAGACGCGCAAGTGGACCGACAAGGACGGCGTCGAGAAGTACACCACCGAGGTCATCGCCGACCAGATGCAGCTGCTGGGCAGCCGCGAGGGCGGCGGCGGTGACGACATGGGCGGTGGCGGCGGTAGCGGCGGCCAGCGCAGCGCGCCGGCCTCGCGCCCGGCCCCGGCGGCACAGCGGCCGGCGGCGCAGAAGTCGAGCACCGGCTTCGACGACATGGACGACGACATCCCGTTCTGACGCAGGCAGCGGCGCGCCGCGGGGTCTTCGCGGCGCGCCACGCGGCATGACCGAGACGATCACCGGCCACCTGCTCACCCCCCGCGGCTTCGTGCGCGGACGACTCGCCTGGGCCGGCGCGCGGCTCAGCGCGGTCGAAGGCGACCCGGCCGACGAGGCCGCGGTGCGCGGCAGTTTGCTGCCGCTGGTGCTGCCCGGCTTCGTCGACACCCATGTGCACGGCGGCGGCGGTGCCGACACCATGGACGCCGGCGACGCGGTGCGCACCCTGGCCGCGATCCACCTGCGCCACGGCACGACCGCGCTGCTGGCCACCACGATGACGGCGCCGCTGGACGAGGTGCGCGCCGCGCTGCTCGCCCTGGCGCCGCTGCTGCACGAACGTCCGCCAGGCACCGCGCGCGTGCTCGGCGTGCATCTGGAGGGGCCCTACATCAGCCCCGATCGTCTGGGCGCGCAGCCTGCCTTCACGCGGCCGCCGGCGCTGGACGAGATCCGTGCGCTGGACGCCATCGCGCGCATCCGGCTGGTCACGCTGGCGCCGGAGGCCGAGGGCGCGCTGGCGCTGATTCCCGCCCTGGTGGACGCCGGCATGCGCGTGCAGCTCGGCCACAGCGCGGCCAGCTACGAGCAGGCGCTGGCCGCGCTGCAGCAGGGCGCGCAGGGCTTCACGCACCTGTTCAACGCGATGAGCGCGCTGCACCACCGCGCGCCCGGCATGGCCGGCGCGGCGCTGGCGCATGCACGGCACGCCGAGATCATCCCGGACCTGCTGCACGTGCACCCGGGCGCGATACGCGCCGCGCTGCGCGCCATACCGGGCCTGTTCTGCGTCACCGACGCCACCGCCGCCACCGGCATGCCCGACGGCGCCTACCGTCTGGGCCGCCAGGCGGTGCACAAGTGCCTGGGCGGCGTGCGCCTGGACGACGGCACGCTGGCAGGCAGCACGCTGACGCTGGACCAGGCACTGCGCAACCTGGTCGCCATCGGCCTGCCGCTGGCCGACGCGGCGGCACGCTGCAGCACCGTCGCCGCCGACTACCTGGGCCTGGCCGACCGCGGCCGGCTCGCGCCCGGCGCCTGGGCCGACCTGGTGGTGCTGGACGCGGCGACGCTGCAGGTGCGGCGCGTCGTCTGCGAGGGAGAGATCCTCGAACAAGCCGGCATGGAGGCCTCGACATGACGATCTCGTGCATGCTCGCCGAGGCGCGCGAGGGCCCGCAGGCCGCGGCGCGCCTGCTCGCCGCGGAGGGTGCCGCGTTCACCGCGCTGGGCGAGGACCTGCGCGGCGCCGCGCCGCAGTCGCTGCTGACCGTGGCACGCGGCAGCTCGGACCATGCCGCGCACTATTTCGGCTATCTCGTGATGGCGCGGCTGGGCCGGCTCGTGACCTCGCTGCCGATGTCGCTGGTCACGCTGTACCCGACGCGGCTGCGCTGCGACGGACTGGTGGCCTTCGCCTTCTCGCAGTCCGGCCAGAGCCCGGACCTGCTGGCGCCGCTGGCGCACTTCAATGCGCAGGGCGCACGCACCGTGGCCTTCGTCAACGACGCCGCGTCGCCGCTGGCACAGGCGGCGCAGCGCTGCATCGCGCTGCATGCGGGTGCCGAGACCAGCGTGGCCGCCACCAAGAGCTGCCTGAACCAGCTCGTCGCCGGGGCCGCGGTGGTCGCGGCCTGGGAGCGCGACGGCGCCTTCGCCGCCGCGCTGGGCGCGCTGCCGCGGCAGCTCGAGCAGGCGCTGGCGCTGGACTGGACCCCGGCGGTGCAGGCGCTGCGCGGCGCCGAGCGGCTGTTCGTGCTGGCGCGCGGCCCGGCGCTGGCGGTGGCGATGGAGGCGGCGCTCAAGTTCAAGGAGGTCTGCGGCATCCAGGCCGAGGCCTTCTCGGGCGCCGAGGTGCAGCACGGGCCGATGGCGCTGGTCGAGCCGGGCTTCCCGCTGCTGATCCTGGCGCCGCCGGGGCCGGCGCAGCCGGGGCTGCTGGCGCTGGCGCAGCAGATGCGCGAGCGCGGCGCCCGCGTGCTGCTCGCCGCGCCGCCCGGCGTGCCGGGTGCCGAGCTGCCGCTGGCCACCGGCGGCCACGCCGACCTGGACCCGGTGGCCGCGGCGCAAAGCTTCTACGTGATGGTCGAGGCGCTGGCGCGTGCACGCGGCCTGGACCCCGACCGGCCGCGCCACCTGAACAAGGTCACGCGCACGCAATGAGCGGCCGCGGCCACGCCGCGGACCGATCGGGGACTTGATACCCTAATGGGTATATGCTAGGATACCTTCTATGGTATCCGACCTGCACTCCTCGCGCCCCCGTCCGGGCTGGCGGCACGGCCTGCTGGCCCTGTCCACCGCCGCGCTGCTGGCCGGCGCGGCACCGGCGCCCGCCCTCGCGGCGGCGCTCAGCGTGCCGACGGTAGCCGTCGGCAGCGCCCCACGCGGTGCCGGCTTCGAGGCCGAGGGCACGCTGCAGGCGCTGCAGCAGAGCACCGTCGGCGCGCAGATCGCCGGCAACGTGCTGCAGCTGGCGGTGAAGGCGGGCGAGCGCGTGCGCGCCGGGCAGCTGCTGCTGCGCATCGACGAACGCGACGCGCAGGCCGCGCTGGCGCGCACCGAGGCCGGCCTCTCGCAGGCCACGGCCGGGCAGCGCAATGCGCTCACGCACGTGCAGCGCACGCGCGACCTGCGCGCGCAGGGCTTCGTCAGCCAGGCCGCGCTGGACGTGGCCGAGACCCAGCTCCAGGCCGCCGAGGCCGGCGTGCAGCAGGCGCGCGCCGCACGCACGCAGGCTGCGCTGGCGCGCGGCTTCGCCGCCGTCGCCGCGCCCTTCGATGCCGTCGTGCTGGCCACGCATGTCGAGGCCGGCGACCTGGCCGCGCCGGGCCGCCCGCTGGTCACGCTGTATGCGCCGGGGCGCGTGCGCGCGGTCGTCGACGTCGCGGCGTCGCGCTCGGCCGGCGCGCGCGCCGCCACCACCACCGAGGTGCAGCTGCCCGACGGCCGCTGGGTCGCGCCGGCGGCGCGCACCGAACTGCCGGGCACCGACGCGATGTCGCAGACCGTGGAATGGCGGCTGGACCTGGCACCGGCCGACGGCGCCGGCCTGCTGCCCGGGCAGCGCGTGCGCGTGCGCTTCGCCGGTGCGGCGGCGGCCGCCGGCGCCACGGCCGGCCGCCTGGTGGTGCCCGCCGCCGCGCTGCTGCGTCGCGGTGAGCTGACCGCCGTCTATGCCGCGCAGGACGGCCGCTTCGTGCTCAAGGCGGTGCGCCTGGGCGCGGCGGTCGGCGACGGCGTCGAGGTGCTGGCCGGGCTGAGGGCCGGCGAACGCGTCGCGCTGGACCCGGTGCGCGCGGGCCTGGCCGGCGCCGTGCCGGCAGCGCAGTGAAGGCGGCCCCGCGATGAGCGCCTCCGAGCTGTCCCCGCAAGCCGGCGCCGCGGCGCCGATGGGCCTCAGCGGCCGCCTCGCCGCGGCCTTCCAGCGCAACGCGCTGACGCCGCTGCTGGCGCTGGTGGCGCTGCTGCTGGGCCTGTTCGCGGTGCTCGTGACGCCGCGCGAGGAAGAGCCGCAGATCGACGTCACGATGGCCAACGTGCTGATCCCCTTCCCCGGGGCCAGCAGCACCGACGTGCAGAACATGGTGGCGCGGCCGGCCGAGCAGGTGCTGTCGCAGATCGCCGGCATCGAGCACACCCACTCGGTGTCGCGCCCCGGCGTGGCGATGGTCACCGTGCAGTTCGAGGTCGGCGTGCCGCGCACCGAGGCGCTGGTGCGCGTGTACGACGTGCTCGACGCGAACCAGGACTGGCTGCCGCCGGGGCTGGGCACGCTGGCGCCCATCGTGCGGCCCAAGGGCATCGACGACGTGCCGGTGCTGGCGCTGACGCTGTGGACGAAGCGCGCCGACGACCTGGCCAGCGCGGCCGAGCTGGAGGGCGTGGCGCACGCGATGGAGGCCGAGCTCAAGCGCGTGCCCGGCGCGCGCGAGGTGCGCACGATCGGCGGCCCCGGCCGCGTCGTCGAGCTCACGCTGCAGCCCGAGCGGCTGCGCCAGCGCGGCGTGGACCTGCTGCAGCTGCAGCGCGTGCTGGCCGCCGCGAACCAGGGCATGCCGGCGGGCAGCGTGGTGGACACCGCGGGCGGCCCGGGCGCCACCGGCGGCTCTCGGATGCTTGCCGTGCAGACCGGCGAGTTCCTGCGCTCGGCCGAGGAGGTCGGCGAGCTGGTGGTCGGCGTGCACCAGGGCCGCCCGGTGATGCTGCGCGAGGTGGCCGAGCTGCGTGCCGGCGCCGCGCAGGCCGCGCGCCACGTCTGGTTCACGCCGGGCGGCACCGACGCGGCGGCGGCCGGCGCCGCCGGCCACCCGGCGGTGACCGTCACGCTGACCAAGAAGCCGGGCAGCAATGCGGTGGACGTGGCGGCGGCCGCGCGCGAGCGCATCGGGTCGCTGCGCAACACGATGATCCCCGAAGGCGTGGAGGCCACCATCACCCGCGACTACGGGCAGACGGCCGCCGAGAAGGCCAACCAGCTGATCCAGAAGCTGGCCTTCGCGACCGCCTCGGTGATCCTGCTCGTCGGCCTGGCGCTGGGCAGGCGCGAGGCGGTGATCGTCGGCGCCGCGGTGATCCTGACGCTGACGGCCACGCTGTTCGCGAGCTGGGCCTGGGGCTTCACGCTCAACCGCGTGAGCCTGTTCGCGCTGATCTTCTCGATCGGCATCCTGGTGGACGACGCCATCGTGGTGGTGGAGAACATCCACCGCCACCAGGCGCTGACGCCGGGCCGGCCGCTGGTGCAGATCATCCCGCTGGCGGTGGACGAGGTCGGCGGGCCGACCATCCTGGCCACGCTGACCGTCATCGCCGCGCTGCTGCCGATGGCCTTCGTCAGCGGGCTGATGGGCCCGTACATGAGCCCGATCCCGATCAACGCCAGCCTGGGCATGGCGATCTCGCTGGCCATCGCCTTCACCGTCACGCCCTGGCTGGCGCTGAAGCTGATGAAGCCGCACGGGCCTGCCGCACACGCCGCGGACGAGGCGGCCGCGCACACGGCCGGGCATGCGGCGCCGGCCGGCCTGGCCGGCCGCCTGCAGCGGCTGTTCGCGGCGCTGCTGCTGCCGCTGCTGGCCAGCGCACGCAAGCGCTGGCTGCTGCTGGCGGGCATCCTCGCGGCGCTGGCGCTGTCGGTCGGCCTCGCCGCCGTGCAGTGGGTGGTGCTGAAGATGCTGCCCTTCGACAACAAGAGCGAGTTCCAGCTCGTCGTGGACATGCCCGCCGGCACGCCGCTGGAGGACACCGCCGCGGCGCTGCACGAGCTGGGCGGCTTCCTCGCGCGCCAGCCCGAGGTGCAGGACCTGCAGGGCTACGCCGGCACCGCCAGCCCGATCACCTTCAACGGCCTGGTGCGCCAGTACGACCTGCGCAGCGAGGCCGAGCAGGGCGACCTGCAGGTCAACCTGGTGCACAAGTCGCAGCGCAAGGAGCAGAGCCACGCCATGGCGCAGCGCCTGCGCCCGCAGCTGGAGGCCATCGCGGCGAAGCACGGCGCGCGGCTGAAGGTCGTCGAGGTGCCGCCCGGCCCGCCGGTCACGAGCCCGCTGGTGGCCGAGGTCTACGGCCCCGACGAGGCCGGCCGCCAGCAGCTGGCGGCGCGACTGGCCGCCGCCTTCGCGGCCACGCCGGACATCACCGCGATCGACACCTCGCTGCGCGAGGACGCGCCGCGCGCCTTCCTGCGCATCAACCGCCAGCGCGCGGATGCGCTGGGCATCCCGGCGGCGATGATCGCGGCCACCGTGCACGGCGCGCTCTCGGGCGTCGATGCGGCCTACCTGCACGACGGCCAGAGCAAGTACCCGGTGCCGGTGCGGCTGCAGCTGCCGCGCGAGGCGCAGGTCGGCCTGGACACGCTGCTGGCGCTGCCGCTGCGCACCGCCGGCGGCACGCTGGTGCCCCTGTCGGAGCTGGTGCGCGTGGAGCGCGGCGTCATCGACAAGCCGCTGTTCACCAAGGACCTGCAGGGCGTGAGCTACGTGCACGGCGACGTCGGCGCCGGCGGCGCCACGCCGGACAGCCCGCTGTACGGCCTGGCGGGCATCCGCGGCCGGCTGGCCGAGGCCGCGCTGCCGGACACCGGCGAGCTGGGCGAATACTGGATCCGCCAGCCGGACGACCCCTGGCGCGGCTACGCCGTCAAGTGGGACGGCGAGTGGCAGATCACCTACGAGACCTTCCGCGACATGGGTGCGGCCTACGGCGTGGGGCTGATCCTGATCTACCTGCTGGTGGTGGCGCAGTTCGCCGGGTCGCGACGGGCCGCCCCGAGCGACCCGGACCCCCTCGGGGGGCGGACGGCGCGAAGCGCCGTCCAGGGGGCCGTCAATCCGTACGTGACGCCGCTGGTCATCATGGCGCCGATCCCGCTCACCATCATCGGCGTGATGCCCGGCCACGCGCTGCTGGGCGCGAACTTCACCGCCACCTCGATGATCGGGATGATCGCGCTGGCCGGGATCATCGTGCGCAATTCGATCCTGCTGGTGGACTTCATCGACCTGCAGGTGCGCGAGGGCCTGCCCTTCCGCGACGCCGTCGTGAGGAGCGCCGCGGTGCGCGCGCAGCCGATCGCGCTGACCGCGCTGGCGGCCATGACCGGCGCCGTGTTCATCCTCGACGACCCGATCTTCAACGGCCTGGCGATCTCGCTGCTGTTCGGCATCGCGGTCTCGACGCTGCTGACCCTGGTCGTCATCCCGGTCCTGTACTACGCGGTGAACCGGCGCCGCCTCGAACCCCCCCAACCGCAAGGAGAACTCTCATGACCGTCGAACGCTACATCCGCCTGATGGCCGGCTTCTTCGTGCTGCTGTCGCTGGCCCTCGGGGTCGAAGGCAGCCCGGTCTTCGTCAGCCCCTGGTTCCTGGCCTTCACCGCCTTCGTGGGCCTGAACCTGTTCCAGTCCGGCATCACCAACTTCTGCCCGCCGAGCTACCTGCTGAAGAAGCTGGGCGTGCCCGAGGGCGGTGCCAGCTGCTCGCGCTGAACGCAGGGAGGCCACAATGGCGGGCCTGTACCACGCGACCGCGAACGAGGACATCGCCATGGCCGTGCTCACCGACGAGAAGAGCCGCACCGACCTGCTGAACCGCCTGAAACGCGCCGAGGGCCAGCTGCGCGGCATCCAGCGCATGATCGAGGAAGGCCAGACCTGCCTGGACATCGCCAGCCAGATGGCCGCGGTGCGCAAGGCGCTGGACAGCACCTACGTGCGCATGACGGTGTGCTTCATGGAGCAGGAGCTCGGTGCGCGCCTGGGCGGCGACGCCGCCGCGCAGGCGCAGCTGGCGCACATGCTCGACGACGTGCAGACCCTGCTGGGCAAAGTGAGGTGACCCGCGATGGCTGAAGGCTCCGTCACCGTGCGCCTGCAACAGGCGCAGGACTACCGCTTCGACGTGCACTTCGGCCCCGGCGTGCCGGTGCTGCGCACCGACGAGCCGCCGCCGCTGGGCCAGGGCAGCGGCCCGTCGCCGGTGCAGTTGCTGGCCGCGGCGGTGGGCAACTGCCTGTCGGACTCGCTGCTGTTCGCGCTGCGCAAGTTCAAGCAGCAGCCCGAGCCGATCGCAACCGAGGTCACGGCCGAGGTCGGCCGCAACGCAGAAGGCCGGCTGCGCGTGCTGAGGATGCACGCCACGCTGACGCTGGGCGTGCCGGCCGAGCGGCTGGAGCACCTGGAGCGCGTGATCGGCAGCTTCCAGAGCTACTGCACGGTCACGCAGAGCGTCGCCGGCGCCATCCCGGTCGAGGTGGTGGTGCTCGACGCCCACGGCGCGGTGCTCTCCTGAAGGCCGGGCCGCGCCGGCCCCGAACTGGCGTGACTTCCGCCCCTGATTTCGCCGCACCACCGTCACGGCGCGGTGGCAGGCTTGCACATCCCCCGGCGGCCGCCGGCGTCAACGCCGCGGCGAGCCGGCCGTTGTGTGTGCAAGCCCTCACATGGACCTCGGTTTCCGCAAGCGCCTGTCCTGCGGCGTCGTCATCCTCAACGACGAGGCCGAGCTGCTGCTGTGCCACGTCACCGGGCACGACCACTGGGACCTGCCCAAGGGTGGCCCGGCGCCCGGCGAATCGCCGCTGGCCGCCGCGCTGCGCGAGACGCGCGAGGAGACCGGTCTGGCGCTGGACCCCTCGGCACTGCTGGACCTGGGCCGGCTGGACTACCGGCCCCGCAAGGACCTGCACCTGTTCGCGACGCTGATGCAGCGCTTCGACACCGGGGTGCTGCGCTGCGAGAGCCTGTTCACCGACGACAGCGGCGTCCGCCGCCTGCCCGAGATGGACGGCTTCGGCTGGTTCGGCATCGACCAGGTCGGTGCGCTGTGCACCCCCAAGCTGGCCGCGGTGCTGTGCGGCCGGCTCGACCTGGAGGCGGTGCTGGAGCGGCTGCGCATCGGCGCACCGCCCGCGCTGGCGAGCACCGGGCCGCTGCGGGAGCTGCGCCTGCAGACCTAGGAGCCTGTGCGGGTGACGACGCGGCGCGCCGGCGCCAGGATCGCGGGGCGCGGGCGCTGGCGCTGGTGATGAAGCTGCCGCCCACGCCCTCTGCGCGCCCGGGGCGGCGAGGTCGTCGCCGCGATGCCGGACAAGGTGGGCATCGAGGCGAAGATCGAGAGCGTCGGATGGGCGCAGCGGCTCTCGGGCGCCTACGGCCAGAAGGCCTGCGACCTGACCTTGATCTCGCACGTGAAGCCGCTGGACTTCGGCAACTTCGCGCGCCCGAACGGCTGCCGGGGCCACGAGTCGGCCGAGTTCAACGCGCGGCTCAAGGGCCTGTGGAAGGACATGCCGCTGTTCGTCGACGACCTCTCGGCGCTGAGCTGGCAGCAGCCCGGCGGCCACCCCCGATCTCCGGGGGATGGCAGCGCCGGCGCGCCCGATACGATGCGTGCTTCGGGTCCGCACGAGGCCCGGGAGGGGGATTGCCATGCGTTGCAGGAACCATCTGCGCCGGCTGCTCGCCGCGCTGGGGACGCTCGCCGCGGCCGGTGCGGTTCAGGCCGTGCCGATCACCTACACCTTCCAGGCCGTCGGCAGCGGCAGCCTGGGCAGCCAGGGCTTCGCCGACCTGGCCTTCACGATCGTCACCACCGCGGACACCGACGACGTGGCCGACGGCCCGAACGGCCACCGCGTCGCCAATGCCACGGCCTGGATCACGCTGGCCAGCGGCCCGGCGGCGCAGTTCACGGGCGACATCTTCACCGTCGTCAATGTGCCGCTGTCGCGCGTGGGCGTGTCGGACTTCACCACGAACCGGGCGATCCTCTTCGTGGACCACCCGGACGCTGGGGCCTACGACCTGCGCGGCAACGTCGGCCCGCTGGTCGGCACCGCCTTCGCCTTCAACACCGGCTTCGCGCATCCGACGACGCTCGGGTCCTTCGTGCTCAACGGCGTGTCCGCGGGCTCGTTCAGCGCCGCCGTGGTGCCCGAGCCCGCCTCCGCCGCGCTGCTGCTGGCCGGCGGCGCCGTCCTGCTGGCCTGGCGCCGGCGCGCCGTGCCGGGCTGACGCCGCGGCCGCTCAGCGCGCGCCGGCCGGCGTCGTGGCGAGCGCCTGCGCGCCAGGCGCGTCGTGCAGGTGCGCGTCGTCGGCCCACTGCTCCACGTGCAGCGTGCCGTCCGCCCAGCGCAGCCGGTTGAGGCCGGTATTCGGGATCGCGCAGG
>CAZUPH010000005.1:40787-51131 GCA_964621995.1 uncultured Rubrivivax sp.
TAGCCGTCCAGCGGCAGGCCGTTCGCGCTGCGCCACAGCATGTCCAGCACGCCGCCGTGGGTGACCACGGCGACGCGGCGGCCGGCCGTCGCGCCGGCCAGTTCGCGCACCGCACGCAGCACGCGGTCGGAAAACTGGCGCTGGCTCTCGCCGCCGGGCAGCGCATAGTCGGCGCGGTGTTCGCACCAGCGCGCCCACAGCTCGGGGTGGCGCGCCTGGATGGTGGGCACGTCCAGCCCCTCCAGCACGCCGAAGCTCTGTTCGCGCAGCCCGGGCACCGGCACCGCCGGCGCCGCCCAGGCCGCGGCCAGCGGCTCGGCGGTCTGGCGCGCACGCTGCAGGTCGCTGCTGAACAGCGCGTCGTGGCGGTCGTCGGCCAGCCGCGCGGCCATGCGCGCGGCCTGCTCGCGGCCGGTGGCATTCAGCGGCACGTCGATCTGGCCCTGGAAGCGCTGCTGGCGGTTCCAGTCCGTCTCGCCGTGGCGGATGAACAGCAGTTCGGTCACCGCGCGGCCCCGCAGCGCCGGGTCACTTCGCGAACAGCTGCGAGCGGTCGCGGAAGCTCTTGAACTCCAGCGCGTTGCCCGCCGGGTCGCGGAAGAACATCGTCGCCTGCTCGCCCACCTGGCCGGCGAAGCGGATGCAGGGCTCGATGACGAACTTCATGCCGCCTTCGCGCAGCCGCGCGGCCAGCGCATGGAAGTCGTCCCAGTCGAGCACGACGCCGAAATGCGGCACCGGCACGTCGTGCCCGTCCACCGGGTTGTGGTGGTCGGCCGCGCGCCTGGGCGACAGGTGGGCGACGATCTGGTGGCCGTAGAGGTCGAAATCGATCCACTCGTCGCTGCTGCGGCCCTCGGGGCAGCCGAGCAGGCCGCCGTAGAAGCGGCGCGCGGCGGCGAGGTCGTCGACGGGGAAGGCGAGGTGGAACGGGGCGATGGAGGACATGGGCCTGTGGCATAGCGAAACACACAGGCCCGTATTGTCCTCCCGCCGCCGCGGCCCCGCGCGCCGGTGCGGTCATGGCCCCGGGCCCGGGCGCGCGCCCTTGCCGGCTCTGGCAGACTCGCCGGGGATGCCCATCCCCACGCTGATCCTGCTGCCCGGCCTGGCCAGCGACGAGGCGCTGTTCGCCGACATCCCGGCGCGGCTGGCCGCGGCCGGCTGGCCCCCGGAGGCGGTCACGCGCGTGCACTTCGAGCACGACACGCTGCCGGCGATGGCCGACGCGCTGCTCGCCGCGCACCCGGGCCCGCTGCTGCTGGCCGGCACCTCGATGGGCGGCATGGTCGCGATGCACGCCGCGCTGCGCGCGCCCGGGCGCGTGCGTGGCCTGGCGCTGCTGGGCACCAGCGCACGCGCCGACACGCCCGAGCTGCTGAAGCTGCGCAGCGACGCCGTCCGGCTGTTCGAGCAGGGCCGCGTCGACGAGGTCGTGCGACCCAACGTGCTGTTCGCCTTCCACCCCGCGAACCAGCGCGACGAGGCGCTGGTCGAGGCCTACCTCGCGATGATGCAGCGCGCCGGCGGCACCGCGCTGGCGCGCCAGAACCGCGCGGTGATGGCGCGGCCGGATCTGCGGACGCTGCTGCCCCGCATCGCCTGCCCGACGCTGGTGGTCTGCGGCGAGGCCGACCTGCTGACGCCGCCGGAGCATGCGCGCGAGATCGCCGCCGCGGTGCCCGGCGCCACGCTGCACCTGCTGCCCGGCGCCGGCCACCTGCTGACGATGGAGCGGCCGGCCGAGGTGGCGGCGCTGCTGGCGGGCTGGCTGCGCGCGTTCAGCGCTTGAGCTCGGGCTTCCAGACGCTGGCGTCGGCGTGCAGCAGCGCGAGCGGGTGGCGCTGCCCGGCCACGAAGTCGTCGATGCAGCGCTGCACCAGCGGGCTGCGGTGGCGCGCCGCGCTGGCGCGCACCTCGTCGTGCGTCATCCACAGCGTGCGGACGATGCCTTCGTCCAGCGTGCGGCCGGGCAGCGGCTCGCCCACGGTGCCGGCGAAGGCGATGCGCAGGTAGGTCACGTCCTCGCCCGGGTGCTCGCCGCGTCCCGGGCGCACGAAGCGCGAGAGGTAGATGCCGACCAGCGCGCCGGGCACGAATTCGCGCGCCGTCTCCTCCAGCGTCTCGCGGATCACGGCCTGCAGCGGCGACTCGCCGGGGTCCAGGTGGCCGGCCGGGTTGTTGAGCCTCAGGCCCTCAGGCGTGTGCTCCTCGACGAGCAGGAAGCGCCCGTCGTGCACGACGATCGCGGCGACGGTGACGCTGGGGCTCCAGCGCTGCGGGGCGGCCATGGCCGGGATGGTACGGCCGCGCGGCGCAGGGCGACTGTGGTAGCTTCGCCCGGCTGCAAGGCTGGGGCCCGCGGGGGTCGCGAGGAGAGACAAGCATGCTGATCGGCGTTCCGCTCGAGACGGCGGCGGGCGAGACCCGGGTCGCGGTCACGCCCGAGACGGCCAAGAAACTGAAGGCGCAGGGCCATGGGGTACGCGTGCAGTCCGGCGCCGGCGTCGCCGCCAGCGCCACCGACGAGGCCTATGCCGCCGCCGGCGCCGAGATCGTGGACCGTGCCGGCGCCTTCGCCTGCGAGCTGGTGCTCAAGGTGCGCAGCCCCGACGCCGACGAGCTGAGCCTGATGAAGCCCGGCACCACGCTGGTGGGCATGCTCAACCCCTTCGACAAGGACGGCCTGGCGAGGCTGGCCGCCGCCCGGCTGACCAGCTTCGCGCTGGAGGCCGCGCCGCGCACGACGCGCGCGCAGAGCATGGACGTGCTGTCCAGCCAGGCCAACATCGGCGGCTACAAGGCGGTGATGATGGCCGCCGACAAGTACCAGCGCCTGTTCCCGATGCTGATGACGGCCGCCGGCACGATCAAGGCCGCGCGCGTGGTGATCCTCGGCGTCGGCGTGGCCGGGCTGCAGGCCATCGCCACCGCGAAGCGGCTGGGCGCGGTGATCGAGGCCTCCGACGTGCGGCCGAGCGTGAAGGAGCAGGTCGAGAGCCTGGGTGCCAAGTTCATCGAGGTGCCCTACGAGACGGCCGAGGAGAAGGAGGCCGCCGAGGGCGTGGGCGGCTATGCGCGCCCGATGCCGCCTGCCTGGCTGGAGCGCCAGAAGGTCGAGGTGGCCCGGCGCGTGGCGCAGGCCGACATCGTGATCTCCACCGCGCTGATCCCCGGCCGCCCGGCGCCGGTGCTCGTCACCGAGGAGATGGTCAGGAGCATGAAGCCCGGCAGCGTGATCGTGGACATGGCCGCCGGCCGCGGCCCCGAGGGCCCGCACGGCGGCCCCGGCGGCAACTGCCCGCTCACCGAGGCCGGCCGCACGGTGATCCGCCACGGCGTCACGATCGTCGGCGAGACCAACCTGCCGGCGCTGGTGGCCGCCGACAGCAGTTCGCTGTATGCGCGCAACGTGCTGGACTTCCTGAAGCTGATCGTCACCAAGGAAGGCACGCTGCAGGTGCCGATGGACGACGACATCGTCGCCGCCTGCCTGATGACCCGCGACGGCGAAGTCCGCCGCCCGTCCTGACCCGACGGCCAGGTCACGAGAGCCGAGGAGCCCCCATGGAAGCGGTATCGCCCACCATCCTGAACATCATCATCTTCGTGCTGGCGATCTATGTCGGCTACCACGTGGTCTGGAACGTCACGCCGGCGCTGCACACGCCGCTGATGGCGGTGACCAACGCGATCAGCGCCATCGTCATCGTCGGCGCGATGCTCGCCGCCGCGCTGACCGAGACCAACCTCGGCAAGGCGATGGGCGTGCTGGCCGTGGCGCTGGCGGCGGTCAACGTCTTCGGCGGCTTCCTGGTGACGCGGCGCATGCTGGAGATGTTCAAGAAGAAGCCCGCCAAGAAGGCCGAGGAGAAGTGAGATGAAGCATCCAGCGGGCTTTTCGGTGCAGGCTCACCTGCCGCAGGCATGTGAAGCGAAGCGGGCCGAAACCAAGAAAGAGCAGAAGCCGGGCGCCGGGGAGGCCAAGTAAATGAGCCTGAACCTCGTCACGCTGCTGTACCTGGTGGCCAGCATCTGCTTCATCCAGGCGCTCAAGGGCCTGTCGCACCCGACGAGCTCGATCCGCGGCAGCATCTTCGGCATGGTCGGCATGGCCATCGCGATGCTGACGACCGCGGCACTGATCGTCGAGCTGTCGTCGATGATGGGCCAGCAGCGGGCCCAGGGCATGGTCTGGGTGCTCGCCGGTCTGCTCGTCGGCGGCTCCGTCGGCACCGTGATGGCCAGGCGGGTCGAGATGACCAAGATGCCCGAGCTGGTGGCCTTCATGCACAGCATGGTCGGCCTGGCGGCGGTCTTCATCGCGGTGGCCACCGCGGTGGAGCCCTGGGCCTTCGGCATCACCGGCAAGGGCGGGCCCATCCCCACCGGCAACCGGCTGGAGCTGGCGCTGGGCGCGGTCATCGGCGCCATCACCTTCAGCGGCAGCGTCATCGCCTTCGGCAAGCTCAGCGGCAAGTACAAGTTCCGCCTGTTCCAGGGCGCGCCGGTGGTCTTCTCGGGCCAGCACCTGGTGAACCTGGCGCTGGGCATCGCGATGCTGGCGGCGACCGTGGGCTACACCGTCACGCAGTCCGACCCGCTGCTGTGGGCCGCGATCGCCATCGCCTTCGTGCTGGGCGTGCTGATCATCATCCCGATCGGCGGCGCGGACATGCCGGTGGTCGTGAGCATGCTCAACAGCTACTCGGGCTGGGCGGCCGCGGGCATCGGCTTCAGCCTGAACAACAGCATGCTGATCATCGCCGGCAGCCTGGTGGGCAGCTCGGGCGCGATCCTGAGCTACATCATGTGCCGGGCGATGAACCGCAGCTTCTTCAACGTCATCCTCGGCGGCTTCGGCGGCGAGACGGCGGCGGCGGCGGGTGCGACACAGCAGCGCGCGGTGAAGAGCGGCAGCGCCGACGACGCCGCCTTCATCCTGGGCAACGCCGAGACGGTGGTCATCGTGCCGGGCTACGGCCTGGCGGTGGCGCGCGCGCAGCACGCCGTGAAGGAGCTGGCCGAGAAGCTCACGCACAAGGGCATCACCGTCAAGTACGCCATCCACCCGGTGGCCGGTCGCATGCCCGGGCACATGAACGTGCTGCTGGCCGAGGCCGAGGTGCCCTACGACCAGGTCTTCGAGATGGAGGACATCAACGGCGAATTCGGCCAGGTCGACGTGGCCATCGTGCTGGGCGCCAACGACGTGGTCAACCCGGCCGCGCTGCAGAAGGGCAGCACGATCTACGGCATGCCCATCCTGGAGGCCTACAAGGCCAAGACCGTGATCGTCAACAAGCGCAGCATGGCCAGCGGCTACGCCGGCCTGGACAACGAGCTGTTCTACATGGACAAGACGATGATGGTCTTCGGCGACGCGAAGAAGGTCGTCGAGGAGATGGTGAAGGCCGTCGAGTGAGTCTCGACGGCGGGGTCGAAGCGGGGGCGTGAAGCGCGCGTCGCCTGCGCCTCAGCGCGGCGCCAGCTGCAGCTTCTCCCCCGCCACGCCGAGGTCGCGCCCGGGGTCGAAGGCCGGGCTGTCGGTCAGCACGTAGCTGCCGTCGCGCAGCTTCCAGGCGTGCGGGTAGTGGTTGGGCAGCTCGACCATGCCGCCGCTCGGGTTGCGGTAGTGCTCCACCTCGCGCAGCGTGCGCACCTTGTCGCGGTGCATGCGGTCCTGGCTGGCCTGCGTCGACTGCCAGGTGTCGTTGCGGATCTGCGCGATCTCGGCCTGGGTCTGGGCGCGGATCTCGCCGCGCCGCGCGATGTGCGCCAGCGTCTCGCGCGAGGTCTCGGCCTGGATCTGGCTGATGCGCGCCTGCGTGGCCGCGTTGTCCTGCGCGATCTGGCGCATGCCTTCGTCGACACGCGCCTTCCAGGCCGGGTCGGCACGCAGCGTGTGCCACAGCGCGTCGAACTGGCGGAAGTCCAGTTCGCCGGCCGGCGCGCGCCAGGCCAGCACGCCGTACGACTCGCCCATGATCGCCTGCATCGGCGCGCGGCCGACCATCGGAAACTCGCTGTGCGTGAAGCTGATGGTCACCGCCAGCGTCTCGCGCTGCGGCTGGCCGTCGCGCGGGTAGGCGATCAGGGCCTGCCCGGTCTCGATCCAGCTGCGGATGCTGCCGCCGCCGGGCAGGGACTGCTGCTGCCCGGCCCGGCTGCGGTCGGGGCGGGGCCGGAAGTCCAGCCACTGCGCGCCGGGGCGGTGGCGCTGCACCCAGGCCTTCAGGTAGTCCTGCGCGCTTGCCACGCCGGCCTGCGGGCAGCCCTGCGCGACCGGCTGGCCCAGGTTGCTGGCGCCCCAGGCCTCGCCGGGCGCCAGCGTGATCGCCGCGCGGCCGTCGGGGGCCTGGGCCAGCAGCCGCGCCTGGTAGGGGTTGCCGCAGCCCACGCTGGTCGCCCACAGCACCTCGCCCTGCGCCTGCCAGCCCGCGGGCACCAGCATCGTCGCGGCGCGCATCGGGCGCTCGAAGCCGCGGGCGTCGACGATCTCCACCTGCTGCACGCGCAGCGCGCCCGGCGGCAGCGCGGGCGTGGCGGCGGCGCGCATGGGCGCCAGCGCCAGCAGCGCGCCCGTGACGACGGCAGCGGCGGCGATGGCGACCGCGACGGCCGCGGTGGTGCCGGCGGTGGTCGTGCCCGGGGGACGTGCCTGTTCGTGGTTCATGGCCGCTCCTTGAGTCGTTCGATGCGGCGCCGCCGGCCTCAGCGCGGCGCCGCCGCCATGCCCGGGGCCTGCAGCGGCAGGCCGGCCTGCTTCCAGGCCTCGATGCCGCCGCGGTACCACAGCACCTGGCGGTAGCCCAGCCGCACGGCGCGCAGCGCGGCGTTGTAGGACATCCAGCACTGCGTCGACGCGCAGTAGAAGACCAGCGGACGGTCGGGCCGCCCCTGCGTCGCCTGCTGCAGGAAGCGGCCGAATTCCTGCTGCACCGCGTCGTCGAAGCCGCCGGCCCGGTGCGCCGGCACCGCCATCAGCGCACCGGGCAGCTGCTCGGCGCCGCCCAGCACGTCGAAGACGAGCGGTCGGCCTTCGGCCCCGCCGCGCAGCAGCGCGGCCAGCTCGCGCGTGGTGACGAGCCGCCCGCCAGGCAGGCTGGCAGGCGTCGCGCCGTGCATCGGCCCGGCATGCAGGCCGGCCGGCGGCGCCACGCCGTGGTCCTGGCGCTCGTGCGCCTCCAGGCGCGCGAGCGCATCGCCGGCCTGGGCGCCCGCCGGGGCGTCCGGCCGTGCACCGGGGCCCGGGTCGGCCATCGCGGGCGCGGGGCCCGCCGCCGGCCGGGCCGCGGCGGGCGCCGCGCCGGCCGCTCGCGGCGGGTCGCCGAAGCGGTCCTGCGCCTGCGCCGTGGCGGCAGCGGCCAGCAGCAAGGCGACCAGCGGCACGGCGGCCACGCGGCGGGCCGGGGGTCGGTGGGCGGTCTGCATGCTGCGGTCTCCTCGCGAGGTGGGCCGGACGCAGCATCGGCGGCCACCGTTCCGCCATCGCAAGCCGCGGCCGCCGCGGGCAGGGGCGGGGGCGGGCGTGCCGCGCTCAGCGCAGCGCCAACACCGCGCGCACGGCCTCGGCCAGCGGCCGCGCCGCGCCACGCTGCCAGGCCGCCGCCGCCGCGTCGGCACCCAGCAGCGCACGCACGAAGCGGCGCACGCACTTCAGGTCGCGGCGGTCGCCGGCGTCGAAGCTGCCGAAGCGCTGGCGCCACAGCGCCTCGGCGGCGCCCATCACCTCGGCGGCCAGCACCCCGTGGCGCAGCCGCGCCAGCACCGGCGCCAGGTTCCACAGCGCATAGGCCAGCGCCATCACCTCCAGGCCGTCCCAGGCCACGCGCACGCTCTCGCGCAGGTCGGCCAGCGCCTCGGGCCAGCGGCGCAGCGCGAGCAGCGCGGTGCCGCGCGCCTCCAGCGCGCCGGCCGCGAGGTCCCAGTCCTGCAGCTCGCGGCCCTCGCCGGCCAGCGCGGCAAATTCGTCCAGCACCCCGGCATGGTCGCCCGCCTTCATGCGGTTGGTCGCGACGTTGAAGCGCCCGGCATTGACCAGGTGCCGGTTGCCCGAGCGCTGCCACAGCGCCAGCGCCTGCGCCGACAGCGCGGTGCCGCGTGCCGGGTCGTGGTCGACGACGGTGGCCAGGTGGGCCTGCAGGCTCAGCAGCGAGGCCTCGCTGTTGGGCCGCCCATGCGCACGCGCCAGCGGCAGCGCCTCGTCGATCATCGCGCGCGCCCGTTCGTGGTCGCGGTCCAGCCGCCACAGCACGCGCGCGCCGCGCGACAGCACCATGATGCGCAGCGCCGGGTCGGTGCAGGGCCGCGCCAGCGCGGCGGCGAGGTGGCGGCGCGCGTCCTCGGGCCGGCCGGCCTCCTGGCAGCGCGAGGCGGCCAGCGCGTGGCCGCCGGCGGCCAGCGCGTCGTCCAGGCCCGGCGCGGCGAGCAGCGCGTCCAGCGCCTGCAGCACGCCGCCGGGCACGGCGATCTCGCCCCAGGACGACTGCAGCATCAGCACCAGGCGCACCGCGTCGTCGGCGCGGCCGTCGGCGGCGGCGCTGGCCAGCACCGGCATCAGGTTGGGCAGCTCGTCGCGCACGGTGGGCAGCGGCGGCGTGGCCGGCAGCTCGCGGGCCCAGTCCAGCAGCAGGTCCAGCACGCGGCCGCGCCCGGCGCGCTGCGCCGCCTCGTCGCCCTGCGCGAGCGCGAACTCGCGCACCGGCTCGAAGGGCAGGTAGCGCAGCTGCCCGTCCTGCCCGCTGACGACCCGCAGCACCGAATGCGCCACCAGCGCGTCCAGCAGCGCCTGCGCCTGGGCCAGCGGCAGCCGCGCCGTGCGCGAGTCCGGCGAGCGCGCCAGCGCCGCCGCCGCATGCAGCGTGGCGCCGGAGGGCAGCAGCGCCAGCAGCGCGAGCAGCCGCTGCTGCGGCGCGTCCAGCAGCCGCCAGCTCCAGTCCACCACCGCCCACATCGAGGCGTGGCGCGGGTCGCTGCCGCTGCGCGCGCCACGCCGCGCCAGGAAGGCCAGGCTGCCGCCGGGCTCGCCGCGCGCGGCCTGCAGCAGCGCCAGCAGCTCCGCGGGCCCCAGCGTGCGCGCGTGCGAGGCCGCCAGCTCGATGGCCAGCGGCAGCCCATCCAGCCGGCGCAGCAGCGCGACCAGCGCGTCGCGGTTGCCGGCGCCGACGTGGAAATCCGGCCGGTGTGCACGCGCGCGGTCGACGAACAGCGCCACGGCCGGGTTCATCGCCACCTCGGCCAGCGCGGCGCCGTCGGCCGGCGGCGCCAGCGTCTCCAGCACGAAGGCGCGCTCGCCGTCCAGCCCGAGCGGGCGCCGCGAGGTGACGAGCCAGTGCACGCGCGGCGTGCGCTCGGCGAGCAGCGCGAGGGCGGCCACGGCCTCGTCGTCGAGCTGCTCGGCGTTGTCCAGCACGACGAGCAGGGCACGCCCACCCAGCGCCGACAGCAGCTGCTCGACCGCGTCGCCGCCGCCGCCCAGGCGCAGCGCCAGCAGCAGGCGGTCCAGCAGCGCGGTGCGGCCCTGCACGCCGACCAGCGACACGAACAGCGCGCCGTCGAAGCCTGGGGCGGCGCCGCCCTGCTCGGGCGCCGCCTCGGCGGCGAGCCGCGCGACCTCCACCGCCAGCCGCGTCTTGCCGCAGCCGCCGGGGCCGAGCACGCTGACCAGCCGGTGCTCGGCCACCAGCGCCTGCAGCCGCGCGCCGGCCTGGTCGGCGCCGATCAGGCGCGTGAGGTACTGCGGCAGGCGGGCCTGGGCGGCCGGCGCGGCTGTGATCGCTGCGGCCACCGCGGCAGCGGGGGGCGCAGCCGCGCGCGGCGCCGATGCCGGCGCGGCTGGCACGCGCGCCGGGACCGTCGCCGCGCCCCCGGCGAGCGGCTCGCCCAGCCGCTCGGCCAGCGCCAGCAGGCGGTGGCGCTCGTCGACGATCCACTCGTCGTAGAAGCCGGGCAGCAGCTCGCCGGCGTACAGCGCCTGCGCGAGCTCGCGCTGGCCGTCGCGCAGCGCCTGCTCGAAGGCCAGCGCGTCGCACCACAGCGCGCCGGCCACCGCACGCACGCAGCGGCGGTCGGCCTGCAGCACCGGCGGTCCGCCCGCGGGCTCCAGCACCGCCTTCAGCAGCGACAGGGTCTGGCGCAGCCGGCTGCGGCCGGCCTCGGCGTCGGCCTCCGGCCACAGCAGCGCGGCGAGTTCCTCGCGCGGGTGGTCGCGCGCGGGCGCCATCGCCACGCGCGCCAGCAGCGCCATCGCGGCGCGGCTGCGCAGCCGCGTCAGCCGGTGGCGGCCGTCGTCGATCTCGAAGCCGCCGAGCAGCCGCACGTGCCACACCGCCGCCTCGGACG